>NZ_JAAKXY010000006.1:0-300000 GCF_011043775.1 Natronolimnobius sp. AArcel1
AGAAGGGGGAGGGTCTCTTTGGCGGTGAATGTCGTATCAATACACACTCACACATAAATGGGTCCACGTTCGGCGACCCCGTCATAAACCGATCAGGCGTCACCGAACTACCATGGCTCACATCAGATCCCATCTTAACGGAAGACCGCAGGGGTGGAATCCTCATCTCCTTCGGACGTATTTGTAGTCCGTCTGGGGTACTTAACCCCTTCGGACCGTCCGTCCAAGTCGACCACACTGAGCGTTTCAGTGCGACCGAACACATCACATCCGAATGCCCTTGTACACTTAAGGGCATCGGATCGGCGAGCCGCCGGAAATCGCATCCGGGGAGCGCCGTTGCGTACTCCAAGAGACGCGCCTTGATTACTTAAGGGCACCGTCTTGGTGTCGCATCCGATCCCGTGTGGGCATGGATGTGCGTTCCTGCCTCCGTGCCGGAATACGGCCGGAGGGCGCGGCGTCGTGCGCCGCGTTGTTCGCATTCATGACGAGGCCCGGGTTCATATATAAGGCCGTCGTCTCGAGCGACGAGTGATCTACGTTGATCAGTCTCGTGGAGGCAGTTCCCACGGTGTTTGAGGCTCGAGGAGCGGACGGTGATGAACGCGCAGTTCGCATGGTTTATGCAGCGAAAGTCTCACAATCGACATCTCCTCATGACGTATGGATCATCTCGTCCCCAGCCGTTGTGTCGCGGTTCTCACTCGTGTCACTCGCTTCGAACCGCACACCTGCTCACCAAGAGTGCCTATGGGCGAGTTCGTTCTGCTGGGGCGCAGACCGGAGCGCGTTTAGTGACTGCCTCAAAACATAATCGTATGCGAAAAGAGCGGTTCGTACTGCTGGCGGTGATCGCATTCGCAGTTGTCTTTGCGAGTTTCCTCACGCGCGGCGTTGGCCAGTTACTGATCGGTCGCGACCTCGCAATCTTGCTTTCGGCCCCGATTGCCGTCGTCGGGTTCGGACTCCTAATTTATCTGTTCGTCCGAGCAACACTCGACGCAGTTGGTGTCTGGACGCTCGAGTGAGTGAACACGAGCGCAAACGGAAGAGGGAAACGGTTTTTCGCGCGCCACGCGAACGCGTAGTAGAGAATAAGCATGGAGATCACTCAAATCGCCGACCTCGGTCCGGATGATCGCATTGCGTTCTTCGAGCGAGACGCGGGGGTCGACGCGATCAGTGGCGATGTCAGCGAAATTGTCGAGCGAGTCCGAACAGAAGGAGATGTCGCAGTCCGTGAGTACACGAGCGAGTTTGATGGGGTCGAAGTCGGCAATCTCGAGATCACGGATCAGTGTGAGCGTGCGTACGATTCCCTTGAGGATGACGTTCGTGAGGCAATCGAGGTGGCAGCGACAAACGTACGAGAGTTCCACGACGCGCAAGTGCCCGTTGACTGGCGTGAGGACTTTAGCCCTGGTCGTGAGCTTGGACGGCGATTCCGCCCAATCGATCGAGTTGGAGTCTACGTTCCTGGTGGCGCTGCGGCGTATCCCTCGAGTGCGATTATGGGTGTCGTTCCGGCGGTTGTGGCGGGTGTCGACCACGTCACAGTGGTCACGCCACCAGCGGACGAGCTCAACCCGGTCACGCTGGCAGCGATTCACGCCGCGGGTGCGGACGCGGTCTACAGCGTTGGCGGCGTACAAGCGATTGCGGGGCTCACCTACGGAACGGAGACGATGACGCGAGTACAGAAGATCGTTGGCCCAGGGAACAAGTGGGTGACAGCAGCGAAAGCCGAAGTCCGTGGTGATGTCGAGATTGACTTCCTGGCAGGGCCAAGCGAGGTCGTTGTCGTTGCAGACGAAACGGCAGATCCGGATCTCGTCGCGGCGGAACTTGTTGCACAGGCTGAACACGACCCGAACGCGTCAGTCGTCGCGGTCACCGATACGCCAGCGATAGCCGACGCGGTCGTCGATGCTATCGACGAACACGCGAGCGCACGCGAGCGCGAAGAGACAATTCGATCGGCTCTCGAGAACGAGGCAAGCGGCGTCTTGCTGGCACGGTCGATGAGCGAGGCGATTCTCTTTACTGAGGAGTACGCACCGGAGCATCTCTCGATCCTCGCACGCGATGACGAATCGGTCCTCGAGCGAATCGACAGTGCGGGGAGTGTGTTCCTCGGGCCGAACACGCCAGTTGCGGCTGGCGACTATGCAAGCGGGACCAACCACGTGTTGCCGACCAACGGTGGGGCACGCGTCACTGGCGGACTCTCTGTCGAGACGTTCATGCGGTCGACAACCGTCCAGCGACTCTCGAGTGAGGGGCTCTCTGAGATCGGTGAGACGGTAACGACGCTTGCGGATGCAGAGGGACTCGAGGCGCATGCCGAAAGTGTTCGACTGCGACTGGACGAACAGCCAGACGAGCACAGCCAGTAGGGTCGGAGGCTCCAACACTTTCTCTCGCAGGTCGCGGAACCAGCAACTGCCGCGGCTGCGATGTACGCTGCTGTTGTCTGTGTACGACTACAGATCAACCTGTCAGACAGTGCAGTACTCGTACTATATAGAGGCTCAGACATGACATACCACATAATGTGGCCCGAACGAATATCTATGACTCTTGTGCATAACTCGTATGAAGAATCCGGTGACAGCGTTCTTTTCCCGTCGGCAGACGTCCGAGACGACACACGAGTCGGCGAGTGATGACACCGCTGTCGAGACAAACCGGGATGAATCGGAAGAGCAAACCACTGCGGCCGACCAAGCGGCGACAGAGACGACAACCGATGCGTCTGCCTCGAGCGACGAGACTGCAGAAACACACACGGAAACTGCAGCACAGACAGCGTCTGATGGTGGCCAGATACGCGTGGGTGCGACTGATGCAGACGAGTCAACACCAACGCAGCCAGCGCACCCAGACCAACATGCTGGCGGCAGCAGTATGGACGCAGAAACGTTGTTCGAGCTGTTGCCACAGCCAGCGTTTGCGATTGGTCCAGCACATCAGATCGTCGGCTGGAACCGCGAAGCAGCCCTGCTAACGGGAATCGATCGGGAAGACGCACTCGGAAAGGATGCAGCGACGGTCTTCTTCCGAGATAGTCGGACGAAAACGCTCGCAGATACGGTCCTCGAGCGACCGCATGCTGCACACCAAGAAAGCGGCATTGCGCAATTGACCCGTGATCGACATGCCTACGAGCGCGAGAGTGAACTCGAGGATGCCAACGGTGAGACGGTGTGCGTTCGTTCGGTTGCGACGCCAGTGTACGAGGACGACGAACTCCAGAGCGTGATGCAACTCGTTCAAGACACCACAGCGGTTGTTCGCCGGCACGAGGCGATGGCGGAGTTGGTCACAGAGGCGACTGAAACCGGCCAGGCAATCACGAACGGCCGACTCTCGAGTCGGGTTGAGTATACGGACAACGCGGGCGTTCTTGATGAGGATAGCCGACAGCTTGCGGCGACGATCAACGAGATTGCGGCTCACGTGGAGGAGGTAATCCATGGACTCAGCGACGAAATCGAGGATCTCTCATCCGACGCAGTCGAAATCTCGGATGCAGCAGATGAGGCTGACGAGCAGGTCCGCGAGCAAACCCGTTCGATTCGAACGATCGTCACCGAAATCAGCGACCTCAGTGCAACGATGGAAGAAGTCGCAGCGAGTTCAGATCAGGTCTCTGCGGCGGCCGAACAGGCACAGGCTGCAGCGGCAGACGGCGTCGGCGTCAGCCAGAGCGCACGCAAAGAGATGGACGATGTCCTCGAGACCTCCGATGACCTCGTCGAGACCGTGACGAAACTCGAGCAGCGGGTGGCTGAGATCGATGGCGTCATCGACGTGATCAACGACATCGCCGATCAGACGAACTTGCTCGCGTTGAACGCGAACATCGAGGCCGCACAGGCTGGCGAAGACGGCGATGGGTTTGCGGTCGTCGCAAACGAGGTGCAGTCACTGGCCAGCGAGACGAAAGAGCATACAAATCAGATCTCATCTCGCGTCCGGGATCTACAGGGTCGGACCGAAGAGACCGTGGAAGCGACCGAGCAGACGAACGACAGTGTCACGAGCGCGAACGACGGGATCGACGAGGCCATTTCGAACCTCGAGGAGATCGCTGAGGCGGTCGACGAAGCCGCACTGGGGATTACACAGATTGCCGAAGCCAACGACGATCAAGCCGCATCGGTCGAAGAGGTTGCCTCTGAGGCCGACGGTGTCGCAACTGATGCGGATCAGATCGAAGCACGAATCGCAGAAGTCACTTCGCGGACGAATGCCCAGCGCGACGCCGTCGAAGAGATGGTCGAGTACGTCGAGCAGTTGAATACCGATCAGCGCGTTGATGGTATTGAGGAACAACAGCGACCGTAATCACTGATTGCGTGCAATTTTCAGGTAGATAGGTTCAAATTTGAGTAATTCAGGCGGAGTACGAACTGGTTTTACGGTCACCCATCACGTAGGGTAGCGAAGATGCAACCGCGTACTGTCGACCCGACCGACGCGCGGGTCCTCGAGCGGAATTACGACTACGCGCAGCGAAACGCTCGGCTCTTGTCGATGTGGTATGAGTGTGACCTCGAGCGGATGATCGAACTGTTGGCGGAAAATGGCGTTGAACTGTCGGCAAACGACGAGCAGTTATTCGGAACGTACTATCACTCAGTGAAGCGACGGTCGGCAGTCTGAGACCTGTTGTCGACTGGCCACAGACAGACCTCGAGCGACCGAACTGGTGAGCCGAGCGTGTCGCGTCCGGTATCGGCGCTTCAGTCTCGAGGGCGTCACAGTTAACATCGTCGCGCGTGAATACGTTTGTATGAGCACGGATAGCGTCGACGGCGGGACGGCAGACACCCAGCCTGAGATTGAAGTAACCGAAATCGCTGCCGAACAGGCTCGAGACCTCCTCGAGGGAGAAGGGATGGATCCAGCGGAAGCCGGATTGCGATTGTTCGTTCAGCAGGGTGGTTGTGCTGGCCTCTCCTATGGGATGCGCTTCGACGATGCGCCTGATGAGGACGATACGATCTACGAACACCACGAGCTACGCGTATTCGTCGATCCGGCGAGTATGAAGTACATCGAGGGAAGTATCCTCGATTACGAAAGCGGTCTGCAGGCCGAAGGGTTCCACGTCGAGAACCCGAACGTTGTCAGTGAGTGTGGCTGTGGCGAGTCGTTCCGAACCTAATTTTTTGCGACTGCTTATTCCTCGAGTTTGAACGCGACGGTGACTTCAGCCTGGTACTCGCGGTCGTCAGCACTGGCAATTTCGACGCCGAGCTCGTCGACTTCGACCCAGTGGACGTTTTGCAGAGTCTCTTCAGCGCGGTCGATTGCGTCGTCTGCGGCTGCGTCGAAGCTTTCTGGGCTGGTTCCGATGAGCGTGATCTTTTTGAAAACCATAGCGAGTGTTTGTACCGGCGACAGAAACTTAAATATACGCCGTGCAGCAGCCAAGCGGTTGCTGCGAGTAGTGTGAACGTTTTTGAGGGCGCCAGTACCATGTCAGTACATGCCAACGGCTGACGATCCGATCGATGTCGCGGAGATCGATGAGTTGACGCCGCCAAACCGGACGCTAATGGGGCCGGGGCCGAGTGATGTCCATCCACGCGTGTTGCAAGCGATGAGTACGCCGCTGGTTGGCCATCTCGATCCCTCGTTTGTCGAGATTATGGACGAGGTACAGGCGTTGTTACGCGACACCTTCAGGACAGACAATCAGTGGACGATTCCCGTTTCGGGCACTGGGTCGGCCGCAATGGAGGCTGCGATTGGCAACGTCGTCGAACCGGGCGATACGATGCTTGTCCCGACGAACGGCTACTTTGGGGACCGGATGGCCTCGATGGCCCGCCGAGCAGGCGGCGAGGTCGTCGAGGTTGAGGCTCCCTGGGGCGAACCGCTCGAGCCCGCAGCCGTTTCAGACGCGCTGGCCGAACACGACCCTGACGTGTTCGGATTCGTCCATGCCGAAACGAGTACTGGGGTTCGCCAGCCCAACGTTCCAGAACTGACTGCAGCGGCTCACGACCACGACGCGCTGGTGATCGCCGACACCGTCACTTCCATCGGCGGGGTAGAGCTGCACGTCGACGACTGGGGGATTGACGTAGCCTACGCGGGCCCCCAGAAGTGTCTCTCCTGTCCACCGGGAGCCAGTCCACTCACGCTTTCGGATACGGCGATGGAAAAAGTTCTCTCGCGCGAGGAAGACCCACGCTCGTGGTACCTCGATCTCTCCCTGCTCGAGGGCTACTGGGGCGAGGATCGGTCGTATCACCACACTGCACCAGTCACGAACGTCTATGCGCTTCGCGAGGCACTCCGCCTCGTTACAGAGGAGGGAATCGAACAGCGCTGGCAGCGCCACGAACACCTCGCGGGTGCGCTCAAAGCTGGCGTCGAAGCAATGGGCCTCGAGATGAACGCGCCCGATGAGTACTGGCTCCCGAGCCTGAACGCCGTCCGTGTTCCTGAGGGGATCGACGACGGCGCAGTCTGTTCGGAACTGCTCGAGCGCTACGATCTCGAGATTGCAAGCGGATTAGGCGACCTCGACGGTGAAATCTTCCGCATCGGGTGTATGGGCCACTCCGCGCGCCCGGAGAACGTGATCTACGTGGTGACGGCACTCGGCGATGTGCTCGAGTCGATGGGCGCGGACGTCGATCCGGGCGTAGGTGTCACTGCGACGCGGACGGCACTCAGAAAAAGCGAGTAGCCGGGATTACGCGGAGACGCGCGGGCCCGGTGGCGCGCGTTCGACCTGATAGTCGTCTCCGTCGACGACGATAATCGCCCACTCATAACTGGGCTCGGCCTGGGTCAGTTTCTCCTCGAGCGCGTCTGCATCGTCGGGTTCAGCGACGAAACAGTGGAACTTCCCTGACGACGATGTCGGAAGTTCGCCATACTCGAGAACGGTGTTTACGTGGACAACTTTCCATGCTCGTTCAGCACGGAACTCTGGACCGGTACCCTCGACGGTGTACCCTAGCTCGGCAAAGATCGACCTGGCCTGCTCGACGAGACGCATGTTAACAGGTCCCATTCATCCATAGGTATGTCACACCACAGCATAAACGTTGGTGTCTGACGCAGTATCGCCGGAACCAGCATCAAACTAAATTATTTGAAGACAAGTAAGAGAGTCGATCCAGAACAAGTAAACAATCGTCGCTTATAGAGCGAATTTACTTAAAATGTATCGAATAGCCATGGCCAGAGTCACTCGTGGGCAGCATCCCACTCGGTCGGCTTGCGGAAGTTCCCACACTGGTTGCACTTGATGCGGCCCATGGAGTCCATCGCGTTGTCGAAACTCTCGCAGTTCGAACAGAACCAGCCGTATCGGCGGTCTGCGTCTCGAGACTCGTAGGCGACGAGAAACGGGCCTTTCGACCCGCGGTCGCCGTCTGTCTGTGAGACGTAGACGGTCTCTCCCTCCGGCGTTGCGGTCCGTTGCATACACACGCATACTCACGCTCGGAATAAATGACTGTCCGTCTCTGTCACGAACGGGTGCGGTATGAGAGCATTACCCACCTCTGGCAGCAATAACTGAAACCTTTACCCGCGCGGAAATCGTTCGAACGAGTAATGTCGTTGGTCGTGGTCCCCGTTCGCTACCCCCTGTCGAAACACTCTCGTCGAACGCTCGAGCGCGCTATTGACGTTGCTCGCGAACGGGATGCAGCGTTGACCGTCCTTCACGTCGATCTCTATCAAAACGGGAAAAAAGTAACGCGAATCGACCTCAAAAACGCTGTCGAGCAGACGACCGGCCCAATCGAGAACGCTCGGTACGTCGTTCGCACTGGCTTTCTGGTCGAAGAAAGTATTCTTGACGAGGTCGCAGCCGAAGAAGCCGATGCCGTCGTCATCGGACGAAAACAGGCCAGTCGCCTGCGACGGATCTTCCAGCGTTTTACCGACAATCCCGATATCGAACGCTATCTGCGCGATCACCTCGACTGTGACGTCATTACCGTTGAAGGCGCACGCGCGTAGCTACTCCGGGCCAGCATTTCGAACGACGAACACCGGCATCGACGCATTGTCGACGACGCGCTCTGAAACGCTCCCGAGCGACGTCACCTTCTCTCGAGGACTCTTTCCTTGCGTCCCAATCACGATCAGCCCGATATCGTTGTCATCAGCATACTCGAGAATTGTCTTCGCGGGTGTCCCCTGGCGAACCGAACCGGTCGCCTCGAGGCCTTCAGTCGCCGCCTGCTCCTGAATCGCACCGATAGCGTCGTCGCCCTCCTCAGTGAGTGAGCGCTCGAGATCAGATCCGGCCTCGCCACCTGCCGCCGCCGTAATTCTGCTATCAACGACGTAGAGTGCGTGTATCGTGGCGTCGTTGTCCGCTGCGATCGGAAGCGCGTGTGAGAGAGTTTCACGAACAGTGTCGCTGCCGTCGGTCGGGATGAGAATATCGTCGTACATCGTCTCGAGTGACTAGTCGTCCAGTATGAACATAAAAGCATCCGCAGTGCCCACGACGACGGAACACTGGGCCGATACGGACGGCGTTCTACCTCATTCGTCGGTGTCAGTGTCCGTCCCGGCAGTGTCCGTTTCTGTGTGGGTTTTTTCACTCGAGGACGCCGTGCTCGAGTCGGTCGGTGTCGATTGGTCGTCGGCAGCGACGTGGCTATCGTGCGATTCTGGATCCGATGCGGGAGCCAGTTCCTGTTCGTCCACCGCGAACTGGGCGACACCGCTCGTCTCGTCGAAGACGTGATGGCGGTGGGGATAGGCAAACTCGATATCAGCGGTCTGAAACCGCGTTCTGATCGCGTCCTGAACAGCAGACTGGACAACGAGTTGCTTGTAGGGATGCTTGATCCAGAAGCGAAGCCGTAACAGAATGCCGTCGTCTCCGTACTCAACGATCGAACAGTCCGGAGCCGCAGCGTAGCGTGCACTCCCGATACGAATGTCCGGACCACCAGAGATCACCATATCGACATTGCGTGCCGCTCGTTCGGCGTGGCGTCTGGCCGCATCAAGGTCGCTCTCGTAGGTAATCTCGAAATCGACCGCGATTCGTGTTCGCTCATCTTCCGCGGAGTAGTTGATCACGTCTCGCTCTTGAATTTCGGAGTTTGGCATCACGATGAACGTATTCTCGAGGGTGAAGATTTTCGTGTAGCGAATCGTGATATCCTCGACAAAGCCGCGATGACCCTCGTCGACAATTTCGATCATGTCGCCAATTTCGTAGGGTCGATCCGCGAGGACGAAGATCCCGTTGATGAGGCTCCCGACGAGTGGAGCGAGAACGACTGCGATAACTGCAGAAATGACGGTCACCGAGAGGAAAATTTCGGTCCCACTGAGGCCGAAGACGGCTGCGACCGTGACGAGTGTCAAGACGAGAACGGATATTTTGACGCCGCGCAGTACGGTCCGCGTGACGCTGGGCCGTTCGATTCGTCGTGCGACCGTGCGTCCTGCTAATCGAACAACGAGATTCGAGAGATACCAACCGACAACGAGGACAATAGCGGCAACAGCAAGTTGGGCGATAAACTCAGATCCCGGGAGAACGGCTTCGACAGCCTCGACGATACCATCAGCACCCTCAGCGACCGGATCGTCAGCACCCTCTTCCGGAGACTCATCGCCCCCATTTCCGGCCGGCTCGTCTTCATCCTGTACGGCCGCGCGCATGCAGACATACTCTGTGCCGTGGTGGTTAAGGGTTCTGAACGACCACCCTGCCACTTCGCGGAGACAACCCGATTGTGAAAAGAGGTGCTACTCAGTACATAATAAATCATTTATCCATCGGGTCCCTGGCGAGGGATATGGCATCAGATGAGCTTCGAACGACGGTCGAACGCGTCGGCGACCGCTTCAACCTCGGCGAGTACGAGATCGACGCCTACCTCACTGTCCTCGAGCAGGGACAACTCACGGCGAGTGAAATCGCGGACCGAACCGAGATTCCACAACCGCGCGTCTACGATACCGTCCGCAGCCTCAGTGATCGTGGCCTCGTCGAACTCCGTGAATCCCGCCCGATGAAAGTCGTCGCACTCGATCCCGGCGATGCGTTCAACGACGTCCAGAGCTCTCTCGAGCAGATGATCGACGAACTCGAGGCCCGCTATACGGCCCCGGCCCGCGAGACCGAAGCCGTCTCGCTGGTCAAATCTCGTTCGACCATCCTGCGCTATCTCGAGGAAGTAATCACCGACGCAGAGTACGAACTCTCGCTCTCGCTCACCCCAGATCTCCTGGTTCGTTTCAAGGACGAACTTGCTGTCGCGGTCGACGACGGCGTCAGTATCGACCTCATCGTGACACCGGCCTCGGAAGCGCCCTCGCCCGAGGAGTTTGACTATCTCTCGGTCGCGACGACCGCTCGAGCGCGTCGTGGGATTACGACGCCGGTCGTCGCCGTCGCCGACGGCAACTACTCGATTTACGCGACCCAAGACGCCCTTCGCGACGATCAGGATCGCTACGGTGTCATCTTCAACCGCTCGGCGCTTGGCTTTCTCGTCTCTGGCTTCTTCGGCACCGTCCTTTGGACCACCGCAGAGGAAACACTCTGTGAAGACGGCTCGAACCGCGGCTATCCCCGCAAGTACGCGACGATCCGACGCTGTGTCAAGGACATCATCGATGACGGCGGCGAGTTCTACGCGACCATCGACGGCCGCGACGTCGAAGTCGGCGGTTCGCGCATCGTGCGCGGGCGCGTGATGGACGTTTCATTCGAAGTCAGCGAAGAGGTTGCTGCACTCACCCTCGAGACCGAGTCTGGCGAAGAACTCACTATCGGCGGCCGCGTGGCCGCACTCGAAGATATCGAGGCCCACGAGATCCACATCGGGCGTCACGAACCGCCAACGATCGACGACTGAGACGGGTTTCTGGAATGATTTCTGGTGGGACAGAGTTCGGATTTCAGTGATCTTGGCCGACACGAACACGATTTTGCAGGCGGCTTTGAAACAGGAGCCTGGGGAAGGCCTGGATTACACGCCGCCGTGTTCCACTGAGCAATTGATAAGACCTGCTTAGACAGCCACAGACTGCCGACTGTCTCGATTAATTGCGTATAATCAGGGCCACGATTAAAGTCGTTCAATCGCGTTGAAAGACGAAGGATGGGCCACGATAAGCAGCAACGAGGGCGTGTTGTGTCTGCTCGGGCCGGTGTTGAAAACTGGTCTCGTCGCCAGTGCCTCACGGCGGCATCGACCTCGGCAGTGCTCGGGAGTGTTGGCCTCGCCGGCTGTCTCGGCGGTGCACGCGACGAGAGCACCATTGTGATGAGTGGCGATACCGACTTCGAGGGAGCGATGGACGGTGAAGACGCCGAGACATCCATTCAGGAGGCGCTTTGGGACGCTGGTCTCGACGAGTCGATCACCGTCGAGGTCCAGGCCAGCGTCGACGACACCGACCAGCGGATGCAAAACTACCAGTCGACGCTGCAAGCCGGGCGCTCCCCACCCGATATCTTCATGATGGACAGCGGCTGGACGCTCCCGTTTATCCTGCGCGAGCAGACCACCAGCATGACCGAGGTCCTCCCCGACGACGTCCTCTCGCGCGTCGAAGACGACTATCTCGAGGCCTCACTCGAGACGGCGCGCCATCCAGAAACCGGTGATCTGCACGCGATTCCGCTGTTTCCGGACTTCGGCTTGATGCAGTATCGCCGCGATCTGGTCGAAGACGCTGGCTACGACACGAGCGCGTGGGATACCGACCCGCCCAGCTGGCAGGAGTTTGCCGAGGCCGCGGCTGACGCCCGCGACGAAGCCGGCATCGACTACGGTTTTACGACGCAGGCAGCCGCCTACGAAGGACTCGCCTGCTGTACGTTCAACGAGGTGATGACCACCTGGGGCGGCGCGTACTTCGGTGGTACTGAGACCCTTTTCGAGGCCGGCGACCGGCCGATCACCGTCGACTCCGAACCCGTCCTCGAGTCGATTCGGATGATGCGCTCGTTTATCTTCGGTGATGACGCGTCGGATACGCTCGATGGCTATCCCCAGATCGCGCCATCGACAATCGTCCAGTGGACCGAAGAGGAGTCACTCGGCCCGTTTGCCTCCGGTGAGTCCGTCATGCACCGCAACTGGCCGTTCTCGATTATGGACCTCGGCGCTGAAGACGAGTTCGGCGAGGACTTAGGCGTCATGGCGATGCCGTACGCGGTCTCCGAAGACGAGGCCGAATTCGAGGGTACCGGCGGCTCAGCCAACGCACTCGGTGGCTGGCACCTCACGCTCAACCCGAACACCGAACGCACCGAGATGGCCATCGAGGTCCTCGAGGCGTTCACCCAGGAGGAGGTTATGCTGACCATTTTCGAGTTGTTAGGATACATCCCGCCAGAAGTCGAGTTGGTCGAGGACGCCGATCCGGACGAGGTCGGCCCCGTCGCTCGCTACGGCGAGCAGATTCAGGAGGCCGCTGACAACGCGATTCCCCGACCTGTGACCGACATCTGGCCGGAACAGGCCTCGGTCATCGCCCAGGAAATCAACGCCGCCTACCGCGGCGCAAAGACACCCGAGGCGGCACTCGGTGACCTCAGTAACCGCCTCGAGCGAAGCGAGGTCGACGTGGAGGGGCAGAATGGCAACTGAATCAGAGAGTGGCGGCCCCGACAGTGACGAGGGGATTTTGATTGGTGGCGATAGCGAAACCGAACGCGGGCGCAGCGGCAACGCCGTCATCAACTGGATGGAGAATCTGAGCGAGGCCGCCTACGCCTACCTCCTCTTGATCCCCGCGTTCGCCCTGCTCGCGCTCATCGCGTTCTATCCGCTGGTGATGACGTTCGTCATGTCCCTGCGCGAGGATCGCACCCGCGGCCTCGAGCCACTGGGCGGCTTCGTCGGCGTCGAAAACTACGTCGACATCCTCACCGGGAACGCCCGCCTCGCCCGGCAGTTCATGGACGTAACGCTCTCGACGTCGTTCCCCTTCCTCGAGTTTGGCGTCCCGTTGCTCCAGCAAGCGCTGTTCGTCACGCTCGGCTTTGCGGTGATCAGCGTTATCCTCGAGACGGTGATCGGCTTCGGACAGGCGTACGTGCTGGATCAGGATTTCCGCGGCCGGCGCTGGGTTCGGGTTGCGATTATCCTCCCGTGGGCGGTGCCAATTGTGATACAGGGGATGATCTTCTTCCTGCTGTTCCAGCCGACGGTCGGTTTCGGCAGTGACCTGATGCAGTGGCTCGGCATTTTCGGTGCTGATCCGCTCGCGGACAGTCAGGATTCGTTCATCATCATCCTCGTCGCGGACATCTGGAAGTCGGCGGCGTTCATGGCCTTACTGATTCTTGCAGGCCTTCAGAGCGTCGACCGCAGTCTGTACGATGTCGCACGCGTCGCGGGCGCGTCGCCGTGGCAGCGCTTTAAGATGATCACGCTGCCGCTGGTGATGCCCGCCCTGCTGGTCGCGATGTTGTTCCGAACGATGGACGCGATGCGCGTCTACGGGCTGATCGAATCGACTGCGGGCTGTACGACCGTGCCGTCGCTGACGTGTCTCGTCGTCGAGGCGATGTTCGGCGGGACGCGTATCTATGCCACGGCGGCGGCAGTCGCGTTCATGACCGCACTCGTGATTGGCCTGATCATCTCGGTGTACGTGTTCTTCTTCCGTGACACCGAGGGAGGGCTCTACTGATGACCGACGACACCATGTCACACGACGATACAGCAGACGACAACGGCGACGACCGATTGGACGACGGCGTCCCTGAACACTGGAAGCACGTACAGCGGCTGGCTGACGGCGGCCAGCCCGGCGGACAGGCCGACCACGGCGCGGTGTTCGACGACGACGGCGATGTCGAACTCGACCGCGGCCCAATCGAACGCTGGGCAGCAAACGCGATCAAAAACCCCGAGCGGACCTACCGTGCGATGTTCTACACCGCGACGATCTTCTTCCTGTTTACGACGCTGTTCCCGTTCTACTGGCTGCTTATGGTCGCGCTCACCCCTGAAGGCCAGCAACAGGACATCATCCTCACGCCGAACGGCTTCAACCCCGGCGCGTTCATCGAGGTCTTTCAGGTCCTGCCGTTTCACTGGTATATGTTCAACAGCTTCGTCATCGCGACCGCCTCGACGATCATCGTCCTGGTCGTCGGGAGCCTCGCTGGCTACGCCTTCGGCCGTCTGCAGTTCCCCGGGAAGATCCCGCTCATGCTGTTAGTGCTCGTGATATCGTTCTTCCCACCAGCGGCCTTCTTCATCCCGCTGAACGACCTCTTTAACACCTCGTTCTTCGCCCTCGAGCCGATCACTGGCGATGGCACCCTCTACAACACGCCGGGTGCGATGGTCCTGCCGCTGTCAGCTATCTTCATGCCACTCGCGATTTTCATCCTCACAACCTTTTACAGCCAGATTCCGGACGGTCTCGAGGATGCTGCCCGTGTCGAGGGGACCACGCGCCTCGGTGCACTGTTTCGCGTGATCATCCCGCTGTCGGCCCCCGGCGTCGCCACCGCGGGCGTCCTGACGTTCATCGCCGTTTACAACGAGTTCTTCTTCTCGTTCCTGATGACCGACGGCCAACCGGAGAACTGGGCACCGATTCTCGAGGGGATCCTGGGTTACCAGGGCCAATACGAGGTGATGTACCACCTGATGGCCGCCTCGAGCATCATCGGCGTGATTCCGGTCGCGATCCTCGTGATCGTGGCTCAGGAAAAGATCGTGAGCGGACTGACCGCAGGCGCACTCAAAGAGTAACATTATGGCACGAGTTCAACTCGAGAACATCACGAAACGCTACGAGGACGTAACGGCAGTCGACGACGTCAGCATGGAGATCGAGGACGGCGAATTCGTCACCTTCGTCGGCCCCTCGGGGTGTGGCAAGTCGACGACGATGGAGACCGTTGCCGGCCTGACGAAACCCACCGAGGGCCAGGTCTACATCGGGAACGACGAGGTCACGAACCTCGCCCCCAAGGATCGAGGCGTTGCGATGGTGTTCCAGAACATCGCCCTGTTCCCCCACATGGACGTCTTCGAGAACATCTCGTTCGGGCTCCGCCTGCGAACCTACGATGACGACGAAATCCAACGCCGCGTCGAACGCGCCGCAGAGATCGTCCAACTCGAGGGGATGCTCGACCGGATGCCCGACGAGATGTCCGGCGGACAGCGCCAGCGCGTTGCGATTGCCCGCGCAATCGTGCGCAACCCCGACGTATTCTTGATGGACGAGCCACTCGCGAATCTGGACGCCAAACTCCGAGTGCACATGCGGACGGAACTCCAACGACTCCACCGCGAACTCGGGACGACGATCATCTACGTCACGCACGATCAGGCCGAGGCGATGACGATGAGCGACCGGATTGCCGTCCTAAACAAGGGAAAACTCCAGCAGATCGCGCCACCACTGACCTGTTACAACGAGCCAGCAAATCGCTTCGTCGCCGGCTTCATCGGCTCGCCGTCGATGAACTTCGCCGAGGGTCAACTTGTCGCGGACGGTCTCGAGACCGACCATTTCCGCGTCGATATCGACCCAGCCGACGTTCCCGGCGGTGGAGTCGGCGATTCTGTGACGCTTGGCATCCGGCCGGAAGATGTCCACCTCGAGCGAGGTGCGGACTCGCTTCCGGACTCAACGGAGATGATCAGCGCACGGACGGACGTCTTAGAGCCGATGGGCGATGAGGTGTTCGTCTATCTGTTGCTTGCCGAGGGCGTCGAACACTCGATGGAGCAAGACCCCACCGCATCGTCAGACCAGTTGCTCATGAGCGTCACGCCGGATACGGAAATCGCAGAAGGCCAGGACGTCAACGTCGTCCTCGACCGTTCAAAGATCCATCTCTTCGACACCACGAACGGGGATGCACTTCGACATGGGCTCATAGACCAATCGGCGCACGACTCAGACACCACACGAACGGAAGCCGACAGTTGACTCGACTCGTCGATATTCGTTTGGCGATGGAGCAAAGCATCTCGAGTGCCGAAATTCAATATAGCAGTGCGTGGTGTATCAGCGTGCAATACGACACACAACGGAACGGATGACAATGGACCGAAGCGATATTAGAACTGGAATCGTTGGCCTCGGGAACATCGGACAGTATCACGCCGAGCGACTGGTCGACCTTGACGTACCACTCGTCGGTGGAATGGACGTCGCAACGGAGGCACGAACACGGTTTGGGCGCCGCTACGATGTCGACGTCTACGAAGACCACCAAGAGTTGTACGACATTGTCGACGCTGTCATCATCACAACCCCAAACAAATACCACGAATCCTATGCTGTCGACGCGTTCGAACGCGACTTGCACGTCCTCCTCGAGAAACCACTGGCTCACTCACTCGAGAGCGCCGAGCGAATTGCACAGGCCGCCCGCGAAACGGAGAGTCACTGCATGGTGGGGTTCAACAATCGGTTTGCAAACACCGTCGAAATCGTCAAAAACCGGACCGAACGCGGCGAGTTGGGTGAGGTCACACACGTCGAGGCCAACTACGTCCGGCGGCGGGGCATCCCCGGCCGAGGGTCGTGGTTTACCCGCCGGCAGATTGCTGGCGGGGGCGCGTTGATCGACCTCGGCGTCCACGCGATTGACCTCGCACTCTACTTGCTCGACTACCCCGAAATCGAGGAGGTTATGGGCGTCACCCGCAGCGATTTCGGCTCGAGAGAGGAGTACACCTACCTCGAGATGTGGGGCGAAGACGCCGGTCCAGCCGGGTTCGACGTCGACGACTCTGCGAGCGCGTTCGTTCGCTGTGCCGACGACCGAACGATTGCCCTCGAGGTTGCGTGGGCGACGAATCGACCCTCGACACACGAGTTCGTCGCCAGTGGGACCGAATCCGCCGCACAATTTGACCTGCTCGAGGGAGACCTGCGATTGTACTCAGTTGGTCCGGACAAACCGAATCATCTCGAGGATACAGCCATTGAAACGCGCCAGAACGATACCCACCGGGCCGAACAGCGGGCGTTTTTCGACGGCATCGTAGTAGGCGATAACGGCTACGCCGACAGTGTCGAACAGGCACTGACTGTCCAGCAGGTAATTTCAGCAATCTATCGCTCGAGTGAGATGGGCCAGACAGTCACTGTCGGAGAGTAACAGGATCAATCCGAGCCATGTCTTGTCACGGTCGCTTGCAGGTCGTGTCCTTTTGACCCATGCGAACGAACACCACATAGAGCTATGCGAGTCGAACGAACGCTCGTGCTCGAACTCGAGCGCCACGAGGTAACGGTCGGTGACACAGTCACCGTCCGCGTGCGAGACACGGCGAACAGACCGATCGAAGGGGCGCGTATCGACGCAGGACCAGGGGTGTACTGGACGGATAAAACCGGCCGCTGTCGGCTCTCGTTTTCTACGCCCGGCTTTCAGAAATTGGTTGCGAGAAAAGCGGGTACCGACCGCGTCTCATACAATCCGGCGACAGCGCTCGTTCGGGCGCTTCCGCGCTCGAGAGCGCCGTGGCTTGCACGGTGAGATTACGCCCGCTCGAGGGGAGTCAGAGAGACAGAACCGTCGCCAGTGACGGTGACCTCGTAGTCTTCATACTCGAAAACGAGTCGTAGGACTCCGTTTGTCGCCGACGATGAGGCGATCAGTTGGTCGAGCGACTCCGGATTGACCGCCGCGTACAACGGGGCATACGCTGGTGGTTCAACCTCAGTAATGCCAACGCCTTCCGCCCGTGCAACAGCGTCGATGATCGCCCGACTCGGCGTCACGTCGTTAGTGACCGACGACTGTTCATCTGGAGCGGACATACGGAACACTAACAGGGATATTCTGATAAGGATGCCGGCAATTCGCATTCGGAGAGTCTGGTCTGCCCTGCAACACGACAGTGAACGATACTGGCTGGGATAGTCGAGAGACGCCACACAGCCCCTGAGCCTCGAGTCACTCCCGCGCTTGTTCGAACGTCTCGATTGCCTGCTCGCGACGCTCGCCGTGATCAACGATCGGTGCCGGATACTCGGGTGCAAGTCTCTCGCGGTCACTACTCGAGCAATCACACCAGTCGTGAATCACCTCTGCCGGAACGCCCTCAAGCTCTGGAACATATCGCTTGATATACGTCGCATCCGGGTCGTACTCGCGGCCCTGTTTCATCGGATTGAACACCCGGAAGTAGGGTTGGGCATCCATCCCTGTCGAGGCAGCCCACTGCCAGCCGCCGACGTCGTTTGCTGTGTCATGATCGGCGAGTTGCTGTCGATACCAGTCGTATCCACGCCGCCAGTCGACCAGCAGATCCTTCGTCAGAAACGAAGCGACCAGCATCCGAACGCGGTTGTGGACCCATCCCTCCGCAAGCAGTTGGCGCATCCCCGCATCGACGATCGGATATCCCGTTTCACCGGCTTTCCACGCCTCGAGTTCGTCGGGGTCGTTTCGCCACTCGATATCGGCCTCATAGCTACTGAAGTTCGACGTGACAATCTCCGGATTGAACGCAAGGACGTGTGCATAGAACTCGCGAAATGCGAGTTGGCGCTGGAACGACTCGATCCCCTCGCGCTCGTCAGCCGACGCCCCCTCGAGTGCGTCCGTAGTTGCGTCGTACACCTCTCGTGGGCCGAGGGTTCCCCACTTGAAGTGCACCGAGAGCTTCGAGGTCCCCTCAATTGCGGGATACTCGCGTTCACTATCGTACGCGCCGATCGACTCCGCACAGAATCTCTCGAGGTGGTCGAGTCCTGCCTCGCGTGTCACCGTGGGTGGGTCCGCAGCCGGCTCGTCGAAACCCAGTGTCTCGAGCGTCGGAACGTCGTCCGCAGTGTCGAGGTCGCTCGCGAGGGTCGCGGCTGCGGGCGCGTCGAACGGCGATTGTTTCTCACGGTCGCGCCACTTCTTCCAGAAGTACGAAAACACCGAGTAGTGTTCGCCCTGATTCGGCGAAATCGAGCCTGGCTCATGACAAACGTGGTCGTGACACGTTCGGACCGTAACATCTGCATCCTCGAGAGCGGCCGTCACAGCTCGATCACGCTCGCTGGCAAGGCCACTGTAATCAGCGTTCCAGTGGACGGCGTCAGCACCGTACTCCGCAGCGAGTGCCGGAATCACACCACTTGCTTCCCCCTGAGCGAGTACCAGGTCGCTGTCGCGCTCGCGATACCACGCCCGAAGCGACGCCAGTGCACGTCGGAGACAAGCGACGCGAATCGGCGAGGCGTGCTCGAGAATCGTGGGGTCAAGGACGAACACCGGAACAACGCGGTCACGTTCGGCGGCGCGTGCGAGTGCGGTGTTGTCCGGCCCGCGAAGATCACGACGATGCCAGTGGACGATCATAGCTCACAACGCGGGCTCGAGGGTCGAAAGTCTCCGGTTTGCGGTGAACCGGACGGTGAGTCGTTGTCGCGTGGGATTATCGGTCGAGACGCGCTTGCTCGTATTGCGTGGAGAGATAGCCACGCGCGGTTTCGTACAGCCCGCTGACGGTGTAGTTATAGCCGATGTAGACGCTCAAAAGCGCAAGCCCCGTCCCAGCGATGACATCGGAAAACCAGTGGATGCCGAGATACATCGTCGAGATGACGACGCTGATTGCCAGAAACGCCGACAGTCCAAGCCACAGCGGATACTTGTCTCGAGAGACCCACGCCAAGAAGAGGACAGTCATCGAGAGCGACGTATGCAGCGACGGGAAGACGTTCGTGCTCTGGTTCACCGAATTCGTTAACTCCCGCGAGCGCGGGAACGCCTCATACAGCAGGCCTTCAAACAGCACAGGATCGAAGTTTCGCGGGCCGTACGCCAGAAAGATCATATAACAAAGCAGCCCAATCCCGTAGTTCGCCGTAAACGAGAGGATCAACGCTTCCAGATGCTCCATCTCCTCGAGAGCGAAGTACGCAATAAAGGGAAACAGGAGCAAGAATGCGTAGCCATAGATGTAGATGAACACGAAAAACGACGTCAGCTCTGGCGACTGATAGGACTGAATAATGGCGACCGGATCTCCCGGTAAGAGGACACGATCGATCTCGAACAACAGTTGCGTGATGTTCTGGCTGAACACACGCCGTTCAAGTCGTGTGGTAATATCGACTGTCGACCAGCGAACGAGCAACACAACGCCGAGTGCGAGCAGCGGGATAAGACAGAACTCGAGTCGCCAGCGGAAGTCACTGACAGCCGCGACGAGCCGTCGAGGTCCAACCAGCACTAACGCAGCAGTCACGAGCATTGTCGTGACGACGAGAGCGAGTTCGAGGAGGACCACGGCGAACGACATACAACTACTCGAAGCTAGTGCTGCGAGACCATTAATAGCGACCGGTTAGTGGTCGGCCTGCATGGCGTTACCGAAGCAGTTCTCCATCTTCGTAGCGATAGCCAGCACCTTCAAAGAGCGACTGGACGCGCGTAGTATCGATTTCGCCATCAGCGCCCGGAAACGTCGAAATTGTCGATTGATGCTCGAATCCCCACCCATCGTTGCGAATTCCGAGCATCGAACTATAGCCAGTCGCCGGCATCGCTTCACCTTCGAAAAACTCATCTGCGACGTAATCGCGGTCGATCAACTGCGAGACAATTCGACGAAAGTGCGGGTTTCCGAGTTCGGGATGGTGGAGGTTATAGCCAACCATATAGAACGCGCTCGTTTCTGCAGACACTGACGTCGCTTCCGTCGCTTCCTGAACTGCCTCGAGTTCGGACGACGGCAGCGGCTGGCCCGTCAGGTCAATCTCGCCCTCAAGTAGCGCCTCGATCATCGCGCCGGGGTTTGGGTCGACTTGGAACTGGAGTCCCTCAAACTGCGAGAATCCTTCCAATACGTTCGGGCGATCGTCGGAATCGCTATGGAAGGGGTGATCGTCAAACATCTCGAGTTCAATCTCATCTGTTGCAACATCGCCTACCTGAAACAGTCCGGAGCCGACCGGTTCGTCGTTGTCCGTGACGAGCGCTTCTGTCTGGTAGTCTGCGACAACCTCTGATCGTGGGTCCCAGATATGGGCTGGCAACAATGGCACAGTCAGTGCTCGAACCGCAACCGATTGGGTGCCAGCGGTGAATCGAATCCGGATGGTCTCGGTGTCGATCACTTCCGTTCGTTCGACAAGCGTCGTCCGCCCACGGTAGCGGGGGGCAGGGAGTCCGCCGTCAATCTCTCCATTCGAGGTGTCCTGAAAGAATTGATACGTAAACTCGACATCGCTTGCATCGAGTGGCGTCTCGTCGTGCCACCGCAGGTCCTCACGAAGTGTGACTGTCGCCTCGAGCGGCCCAGAATCGTGCCACTCGAGGTCGTTCACCAGCCACGGTGTGTAGTCATCGATGGTCTCACCGTTGAGGCTGCTTCCGTAGTCAGTGCGACGGACCAGTGGGTCGTACACCAACTCGAGCAAGCCGTCGACCTGGTTTCGATCGATGACGAGTGGGTTCAACCGCGTTCCAATCTCCTCACCGTAGACGCCAACGATTAGCGGCCCCTCTCGTGGACCGTCTTCGCGTTCACTGCTCAGGAGTTCGAGATAGTCAACGGCGCGGTGTGGTGGCGATGAGACATCGATTGACTCATGAGCGCCACCAAGACGGTTCGGAAAGGCTACCGTCGTGTATGGAACGACCTCGTCAAGATACGAGAGCAAGTCACCAATCGTTTCCTGGCGCGTCGACGTATCCGTCGCCTCGCGCTGCTCATCGAGTGCGTCGTCGGCCGTAACGTCGGAGTAGTGAAACGGGTTCTGCCAGCCGCGCTCGCCGACAAACCGCGAGTGGAGGAGTTCATAGAGGTCGTCGTAGTCCTCGATGCCAGGGTGGCGGGCAACGAAAATGTCGTAATCGCCCTCGAGCAAGATGTCTCGGTAGAGTTCCAGTTCGCCGATTGGTTCGTGAGAGACAGCGATGCCAGCAGCCTCGAGGTTTTCTCGAAACTGACTCAGTATACGGGCGGCGAATGCGTCGTCGTCTGCGGGAAGCGTCTTGATCGTGAGTTCGACCTGTTCGGGTGCCGTATTTTCGGCACGAGACCAGAACTGCTCCGAACAGCCGGCAAGCGAACTCGCGGTCCCACCAACTACGCCAGCGAGCAGGGTCCGGCGGGACACCGACGACGCATCTTCGGCCATGCTGGTGCCACTATGCCATCACCGCGTATAGGACTTACTCTCTAAGCGATAGCTTACGATATCCGTCTGAGGCCCGCTACCGCACAAATATGAGTTCATGAGCGAGTCTGCGAGATTGATACTAATTAGTCAGCCAAGACCAATGCCAGCAGATAATCACGAGCTGATGACAGTCATAAATTGAGTACTATCGGGAAGTAATGACTGTCTTCTATTGGCTACTCTCTTTTCTCCGTTCGTATGTAGGTCATAACAATGGCTGTCACAGGCAAGGTATCTGCTGTGGAATCCGTTCCCAACGCTGGGCGGTCCGGCCACGCTCGAGCGGTGCGCTGACGGCCGGCCTCGAACGCCCACGGAACGACCACGAGAGACATAACGAACCATGAAACTCGCACTCATCGGCTTTGGTCAGGCAGGCGGGAAGATCGTAGACGAATTCCTGGCGTTCGACGAGCAAATCGACGGCGGCTTCGTCGAGGCAGCAATCGCTGTCAACTCGGCGACGGTCGATCTACAGGGCCTCGAGAACGTTCCCCAGGAGAATCGCGTCCTGGTCGGACAGGCACGCGTGAAAGGACACGGTGTTGGCGCTGACAACGAACTCGGCGCTGAAGTCACCGAAGCAGATATCGACGAGATTCAGGGCGCAATCGATAAAGTACCGGTCCACGAGATCGATGCGTTCCTCATCGCTGCCGGCATGGGCGGCGGCACCGGCTCCGGCGGCGCACCTGTCCTTGCAAAGCATTTGAACCGAATCTACACCGAACCGGTCTACGGACTCGGTATCCTCCCCGGGACCGACGAAGGCGGGATTTACACGCTCAACGCGGCCCGCTCCTTCCAGACGTTCGTCCGCGAGGTCGACAATCTGCTCGTCTTTGACAACGACGCTTGGCGCAGTGCCGGCGAATCCGTCGAAGGCGGCTACGACCGCATCAACAAAGAGATCGTCGAGCGCTTCGGGCTGCTCTTTGCGGCCGGCGAAGTCGGCCACGACGATGACGTCGCCGAAAGCGTCGTCGACTCCTCGGAGATCATCAACACACTCGACAGCGGCATCTCGACCATCGGTTACGCACGCGAAACAGTTGATTCCGACGACGGTCTCCTCTCGTCGTTCCGGGGCGAAGAGACGTTCGACGAAGGCGAAGCAACCAATCGCATGACCAGCCTCGTCCGCAAAGCAACACTCGGACGCATGACACTCCCCTGTGACGTCTCGAGTGCAGACCGTGGCCTGGTCGTCGCAACCGGCCCGGCCGAGCACCTGAACCGCAAAGGTGTCGAACGCGGCCGCCAGTGGCTCGAGGACGAAACCGCGAGCATGGAGATCCGCGGTGGCGACTACCCGATGTCGGACCGCGACGAGGTCGGTGCAATCGTCCTCCTCTCGGGAGTCACCGACATTCCGCGAGTCGACCAGCTTCAGCAGGTCGCTATCGAAGCCCAGGAGACGACGGAGACGGTCAAAGCCAACGCGCAAGACGAGTTCGCATCGCTGGTCGACACCGGTGGCGAACTCGACGCACTGTTCTAACGTGCGCTGCCCAGTTGTGCTGACTCGCTGTTAATTTCGGCCCTTCGTGTTGTCACCCCTCTTGTTTTCGATAAACATTACAAGCGTTCACTGTGTCTACTCGAGTGGGATTGACACGCAACGCACTCGCGACTGTCGCGTGTCCTGACGGCCCGGCGTGGTGCCAACGGTCGACTCCCGGTGATTCCAATGACTGTTCGAAGCCTGCATCTCCCGGTCGCTGCACAGCCTCACGTTGACTCACTCGTCGACCTCGCCCAGGTGGGCGAACGCCACGGCTACGACACCGCCTGGCTCCCCGAAACCTGGGGGCGCGACGGCGTTACCGTCCTGACGAGTATCGCCCGCGAGACTGAGAGTATCGGCCTCGGCCCGAGCGTCCTCAACGTCTACTCGCGCTCGCCAGCCCTGCTCGGACAGACGGCGACGACGCTACAGGAAGTCGCCGACGGACGCCTCCGAATGGGCGTCGCTCCAAGTGGCCCCGCCGTCATCGAGGGCTGGCACGGCCTCGAGTTCGAGCGCCCGCTTCGGCGAACGCGCGAGTACATCGAGATCATGCGCGAGGTGATGAGCGGCGAGACGGTCCACTACGACGGCGACCTCTTCTCGCTGTCTGGCTTCCGACTTCGCTGTGACCCGCCCACCGAACCGGTCCCCATCGACGCCGCCGGCATGGGCCCCAAATCGGTCGAGCTCGCCGGTCGCTTCGCTGATGGCTGGCACGCAATTCTGTTCACGCCCGACGGCTTCCAGAACCGACTCGAGGATTTCCGACGCGGCGTCGACCTCGGCGACCGGAACCGCGATGACCTCCGCGTGAGCCTGTCAGTGACCGCCTGCGCGCTCGAGGACGGCGAACGTGCCCGTGAGTTAGCCCGCCAGCATCTGGCGTTCTACGTCGGCGCGATGGGGACATACTATCGCGAGTCACTGGCGCGACAGGGCTACGAAGACGAAGCCATGGCTATCGCGACAGCCTGGGCCAACGGCAATCACGACGACGCGATTGCTGCCATCCCCGACGCACTACTCGATGATCTCGGGGCCACCGGCACCCCGGAACACGCCCGCAAGCAACTCCAGACATTCGAGTCACTCGAGGGTGTTGATGAACTGTCAATTGGGTTCCCACGCGGGGCCTCGAGCGACGATATCAAGGCGACGATTGAGGCACTGGCCCCAGATTCATAAGGCAGAATCCCGGCGGTAGGAGGCTCTTACCAGTATGTTGCCCATCTCGTTCAGTACATCACACACATTCGTTTCCATGAGAGTCATAGTAGCAAGAGAATAACCAATTACGATACGCCAGTGGAACAGAATATGTCCAGACAATCCAGTTCACCGACCGCGGGCACAACCATGCGAAACGCCGTCAAATCAGTCCTGTTCCGAACCGATCAGACGACCACCATCGAAGAGTGTCGCCGCTGTGGCAAAACCATCGAATCTCGAGAAACAGTCTGTCCGGTCTGTGACTGTGATGACATCGTCGAGTATCGTATTCAATAAGCTGGCTTTTTCCGTCCGGAACGGTGGCCTGACGACCAGCTAACACCGTTTTCGGTCTGCTCACGCTCGTATCGTTGGTAGCCCCAGTCGAGGGAGCCGTCACGAAACCGGCAGTGCACCCGTCTCAATCGCATCCCGCCGCCCATCGAGAACGGTAAATAGCTCCTCACGTCGACACTCGAGCCAATACAGGAGTCGTTCAGCCCACTCGAGCTTGTGCGCCTTCGACGCGGAAACGGTTGGATCGTCGAAATCCCAGCCGACGAATACGAGCGTCGCTGCCCCAAGGTGGTCGGCGAGAAACGCCGCTCGATCGCCGTCAGTGAAGCCGCCAACGTTCTGGACGTGCGCCCGCGGCGCTGCCTGCGTCGTCGGCAGGACAAACGCCTCGGAACAGTCGGGAACGACGGTCCGGATCGCGGGGATGTTGTCGCCGTGGGCGTGTACCGCAACTGGAACCTCGCGAGCGGTAAGCGCCTGTACTGTTTTCGGATTCTTATCGAGGTCCGTCACCATGCAGTCGACGCTGACGCCATTGTCAGAGAGGGTATCGACGGCCGTCGACGCCGCGATGACGACATCCGCCGCTCGAGCACGTTCACGTTCGGCCTCGGTCTCGAGTGAGGGACCAGCACCGGCAATCGCGACGGTCTGATCTCGAACCGCTGGCAATCGGCTGAAATCAAACGGGGCTGTCAGTGATGCAAGTACGTCTCGAGCGCGTTCGTCTCCGCGTCGATCGTAGTCGAACTCCTGCAGAATTGCTTTATAAACAGGCTGCCACTCATCGAACTCCATACGGTCTGTCTCTGTCGGAGCTATAACAGTCATCCGCTGTACTGGCAGGTTTTGTCATCACTCTCTCTCTCTCCTGGCGTCCAGCGTTGTGACTATCAGATTATCGTCCGTTCGCGAGATGGCTGTTGTAACTGCGGAGTGTGACTGTCGCAATAATTCCGTGTTGTGGGCCGGGGGTCGCCTCCAAAGTACCCCTACCCGGGAGGCCGCCCGGCGTCCACTCTTTCCTTTCGAAGCCTCCGCCATAAGCTTTCTCTTACTACAGTAATGCTTCAATTTCTGTGCGTAATCTTTGTATACCGTCGCTATAGTGCTCGAGACGCCCCAGAGCGCCAGATATCGAAGTTGCCGTTCCACCCAGTAATACGATGTTACCGGATCCGTGCGTGGCAATCGCACCCGCATCGTTACCGGCTGTGACGAGCGCCTGGCGCGTTTCGCTCGAGAAGCCCTCGATTTCGAACAACTGTGTCTGAATATCGGCATGTTCTGTCGCGTCGACGCCTCGAGCTTCCAGTTGGCGGCGAAGCGTTCGCGGTGAGTCCACCTCGAGGCGCGCGAGTGAGAACGAGTCAGTTGTAACGGGTGATCGATCGGTGAACGCATCGCCGATCAGTGCGGCATCGCGCGTTTCGGCAACATCGTGTGTACGGATGATGTGGGCACCCCGCTCGACAGCCATCGATGTCGCCGCCAGACTGACCGGCAAGCGCTCGTCAGTCTCGCGATCCGCAATCGAGCCGAGGAAGTTCTTCCGGTTGATCGAGACCAGCATCGGGCGCTCGAGGGCGCGAAACTCGGTCAATCGGCGGAACGTCGCCTGATCGTCCGCAATTGTTTGTGCCTCGCTCCAGCCGCCAAAGGCCGGATCGATGATCGTCTTCTCGGTCATACCGTTCTGTTTCAGCGCTTCGTACACCTGGTCGACGTAGTCAGCCTCGGCCGCCCACTCCGACGATTTGCGTGCGGCCCAGTCGGTTTCCTCGACAGCACCCGGTCGCTCGAGATCCGGCGGACTGGCCATCTTTGCGACAGCGACGTCGTGTTCCTCACAAACGATCGGCATCTCCGGATCAGCAAATCCACAGATATCATTGACCATATCGAACCCCTGGGCGAGTGCTTCGTCTGCGACCTCACTGTAGCGCGTTTCAATCGAAAAGATGGCCTCGCCTGAGACGTGATCGATCGTCTCGAGCGCAACGTGTAGGCGCTCGAGTTCCTCCTCGGCTGAGAGCACCTCGAAGCGTTTGTTCGCCGACTCGAGGCCGATATCGACAATATCTGCGCCCTCGTCAATCAGTTCCGAATCGACGTACGCGGCAGCGTCGGCCGGATCGTCGTACACGCTGGGATTGTACGGCGACTCCTCGCTGACGTTCAACACACCCATGATCCGCGGTGGATGATCGTCACCGATTTGCAGTCCCGCCGCATCGACGGTGTTCATACCTCGACTCAGGAATAGAGCGTGAAAGGCACCGCGGTTGCCGGCCATGGCTTCCGACACTGTTCCCGCGGTGCCGTCAGCCATCACTACAGTGCCCGCTCACCAGATTACACCCGCTGGTATCTCCAGTGTCGCTCTTTACACCCCGCCGATAATCAGTGGGTCACCCCATCGATGGCAGCGGTGTGGATATCTCGCCCTCGAGAACGATCGTCCCATCTGTGGTCGTCGCCTGCATTCCCATTAGTATCCAGCGTGTCTCCTCAGTCGTGGTGACCATTTGTTCGGTCATCGCCGGTCGCTCGAGATAGCCCTGCATCGTCGTTGGCCCCGTCACGGCAACTTCTCCAGCGCTCGCCGCGTCACCATCGGCGTCGACCGCTCGCGCAGTGTCACCCGCATCACCGTCTTGGCGAACGGTCGCCTGCACGCCAGGCAGTGGCTCGCCGAGTCGGCCCGCAGCACGATCAGCCGGCAAGCGAACATGCGTCAGCCCCGTCTCCGGCGTCCCGACGAGTGACACGCCATCTTTTATCGACGCCGACTCACCCGCAGACTCGAGGATGGCGACGCCAGCCATATCTCCTTCGTCGAACGGGGCGCTCGTCTCGTCCGGTAGTTCTCTCGTCTCGGCTGCTGTTCCTCCCTCAAGACCTCGAAGCTCATCATAGTGGGTTGGCGTCAGGAACACCCGCTTTAACGCCGTCGTATAGCGTAGCGACCGAACTGTCTCGGGGTCCCACGTCTCGAGCGGTCGATACCGGTCGCCTTGGACGAGCGTCGCAGTCGCCCCAAACAGCAACTCGAGTGGGTTCGCGAGCTGGAGAACTCCCAGTTGGCCTGCACGCGCTCCATCCGCGGGCGAGACAGCCGTGGCCGTGTCAGACTGACCTAACTCGAGCGCACCACCCCCAGTCCGGCCAGCAGCCGCAAGCGCTGACTGCGAGTACGTGATTGCAAGCGGCTCCCCGTCGTACTCGCCAAGATATGCGATCAGTCCCACTTCCTCGTCTCCGCGGCGGATCATGTCGATTCCCGACCGCGTTCCCGTGCTGTTCATCCCGCTGTTGTCAAGAAACGACTCGAGGCTCACACCCATCCCGGTTCCACCACCGACGCGCACACCAAGTCGAACCGAATCAGCACCAACCAGAATTGATGGCAGCCGCTCAAGGTCCGTCACGACCGCCGTTGCATCCGCCATCTCGAGCGCAGTGGCAACCGCTCGTTCGTCATACTCGAGTGGCATCGTCACCGGAACACACCCATTTCTCAGCGACCCATAGAACGCAACGAGAAAGGCACGTGGGTCAGCAACGCGAATTCCGATGCGCTCGCCAGCGCCAAGATCCCGATTCCGAAGCCCGCCCGCGAACGCATCAGTCCGCGACCAGAGTTGCGAAAACGTACGCGACTCCTCGCCCACAATCGCCGTTTCGGACTGGTGTGCCAGTACCGTCGATTGGAGCGACTCGATGAGTTTCGACATTCAACCAGTTGAACAGACTCACGACGGTTATGTGTTCACGTAATATGGATAATATAATTTATATCGAGACTACCGGGCGAGTAACGAGACAAATAGTACCTCTCGACCGCCGAGCGAGCGTTCGTTACGGCTGGTCGCTCGAGTCGGTCGGTGAGTCGGCCTGTGCGCCTGATTTGGGACCAGAGCCTGGGGTGTGACCGGATGTGGACGACCCAGTCTCGACATCCTCGAGTGGGGCCAATCGAGCATCGCGCAGTAGCACTTTCTTGACGATTGACGGATTCTCGAGCAGTCGGTGTTTGGCGTGGGCACCGCGGCCGCGTCCACGTCCCTCGCGTTCGGATTGGATGACGTTAAGGAAGTTCTGCTCCTGAAGGATTTCCTGCACGCGGCGCTCTGAGAGCACGTCGAAATCGAGCTGTTTGGCGATCTGTTTGTACTGGTTGTAGATAATCTTCGTCGGGAACTCTTTCTGACTGCTGTTTTCAGTCAGCAGCGTCAGTGAGTACAGAATCGCTTTCGCCTGCTGAGGCGAGCCCTCGATGAGTTCGTTGAACCGATCGGCTTCGGTCTTTTCTTTCGCATCGCGGACGTGCTCGGCAGTGACGTGCGTATCAGTCTGTTTCTTCGCGATTCGACCCGCGTTTCGCAGAATGTCGATTGCCTTGCGGGCGTCGCCGTGTTCCTGGGCGGCGAGTGCTGCAGTCAATGGGATCACGTCATCGGAGAGTACGCCATCGTGGAACGCATCGCGGCGCTTCTCGAGGATTTCGACGAGTTGGTTCGCATCGTAGGGTGAGAAGACGAGTTCGTCCCGCGAGAGACTCGATTTGACGCGTTCGGAGAGATGATCCGGGAAGTCGATCTTATTCGAGATACCAATGATCCCGATACTCGAGTCGGAGATGCGCCGATTCTCGCCGGCTCGTGAGAGTTTCCTGAGGACTTCATCGTCCTCTAACATGTCGATCTCGTCCAAAATAACGATGGTAACGTCGGTACAGCGGTCGATGGCCTGCCAGAGTCGCTTGTAGTAGTCACCGGTCCCGAGGCCACGGTCGGGAACGTTGATCCCACTCTGATCGGGTTCGTTGACGAGTTGGGCGATGGTTTTGATGATTGACGCCTCGGTGTTCTGTTCGCCACAGTCGATGAAGGCGTATTTCACCGTCACCCCATCGCGGCCGGCCTCCGAGATAACGCGTTTCGTCACCGACCGCGAAATAAGGGACTTGCCGGTCCCGGTCTTGCCGAAGATGAACAGGTGATTCGGCTCGCTCCCGAAAATAGCGGGATTGAGCGCGTCCGCGACCCGTTGCATCTGCTCGTCACGTCCGACGATCCGGTCGGGCCCTGGAAGATGCGTAATTTCCAGCAGCCGTTCGTCGGCAAAGACCGGATCGTCGTACCGAAAGAGTGGATCGCGATCGTCGTTCGCGGACATTGCAGTACCCCGTGCGTACCAACCGAATTGAAATAAATGTATGGGGATCGGTCGCGTCTGTAAAAGACCCGCCAGAGTGCCTGCATTGGTTCCATGGGCCGAAATAGCAACCGGACTCACAGATTGCCGGCATCGCGCCTCTAACGAAGTGATGGCTCTAGGAGTGGACACTGACACCCCCCTCGCGAATGTAACTGTAACTGGCTTGCGTGTACGAGCAGAATAGCCACTCCGCGTCAGACATAGGTCTGTTACCTGACGTATGATTGAAGTTGGATATGCTCGAGTAAGACCCTCAAGACCCAGTTATCGCCCGCTTCGTGAGCTAACGCTCGAGAACGAGTGGGGACACACACCCCCCTCGCGTATGTAACGGGAAATGGGTGGGTGGGTCTCGAGTGGAAGCGCGATTTCCGATCAGAGTGGGTCCAAATCTCCGATTTTACAAACGAGACGGTGGTGTGTTGTCATTCAGACCCCCCACACGTATGGCCTTACAAACGCGAAGGGGGTGTGTCCCCCCAAAACAAACCAACAGCTATCCCGGCCAGAACGGGTGTCCCCGACGAAATCAGCCGGAATAGCACTCGAGAAGAATCTGGATCAGGTATAGTAGCCACTGAAAGTCAATGCACACCTGATCGCACGACGGGAGCGCGGTTCGGTGTGAGCGAAGCGAACGAGAACCGCGGAAAAGCGAACGGGCACGATGTGCCCGTGAGTCGGCTGTGCGATCAGTGTGTAAATCGTTTCAGTTGTTACTATACACCATCGAGAGTCTGGACAGACTCTCGAGGTCCATCCTTCCACGTCACAGTTTCGTGAACACTTCTAGAATCTATATTCTAGTTTCTAGTTTGTTTCTAGATACGGGTTCGACAGAGAGACAAAACAGCAGTAGCACGGAACAGCTACCGACAGTCGACACAACCACTCAATAGTGCAGCGCAATCCCTGCTATCGCTCGAGTCTGTTCCAGTCCAGTCCTGTTTGGCTTTCGTCTGTCTCCAGTCATCGTTCTACCGTCGTCGCTCTACCGCCGCTCTCTCCCAGACAGTTCCGCCTCTCACTGGCGCGATGAACGCATCATTTTTGCTCGCCCGTTCGATAGCGTCCGTATGCACTCGGCCAGTCTCTCTCCGGCCACGACTATGACTCCGGCTCCAGCTACGGCGACGATTGCAACTGCGACTCTGGGGCGATCATTGTATGCGTGACAGCAACGAATCAACGGACGACTCGCTCTCCGATCACTCGAGCCAAGAACCTGATCCGTCCACGCGAACACCACCAGCCGTCGCCGTCGTCGACGCCCAGACGCCGGGAAATGTCGGGACGATCGCTCGAGCGATGAAGAACTTCGGGTTCGAAGAGCTCTTACTGATCGATCCGCCTGAACTCGATCCAGATGGCGAGGCCTACGGCTTTGCAGGCCACGCCCGCGAGGACATCCTTCCGAACGCGACCGAACTCACGTTCGAGGATCTCGTCTCAACGTATCATACGATCGGCTGTACTGCCGTGACGAACGAAGACGACAACAATCACACCCGGTTTCCGTTCTCGACGCCGGCAGCACTCGCAGATCGACTGGCCACGGTCGACGGACAGACGGCACTTGTCTTCGGCCGCGAAGGCGTCGGACTCACCAACGAAGAACTCGTCCAAATCGACGAAATCTGCTCGATTCCAGCCAGCGATGAGTATCCCGTCCTCAACCTCGGGCAGGCAGCCACGATCACGCTCTATGAACTGCGAACGCTGGCGCTGTCTTCCGAGGATACGCAACTGCCCGACCTCGAGCGCGTGCGTGCGCCCGAACCGACACTCGAGCGACTCTACGAGCAGTGGGACGACCTCTTAGTCGAGATCAACCATCCGGAGGAGAAACGCGAGAAGGCAGGTCGAATGCTGCGGCGGGTGTACGGCCGCGCCGACCTGACCGCACGCGAGGCGAACACGCTGCTTGGGGTCCTTCGACGAGCAACGGAGCGGCCAGCCGACCGCGACCGGTGAGAGAGACTCACGAACTCGAGGGCTCAGACGTTGGCGCGCTTGCCGAGCCAGTCCACAGCCAGGTACAGGCGATCGTTCCGAGCAGCGCCACTGCCAGCCCGACTGTCACCCACAGTGCGCGTCCAATGCCGTACAGTTCTGCGAGGACGCCGACGACTGCTGGCGCGAACGCGATTCCGAAGTACGTTGAGCCGTTTGTGACCGCATTCAGTGGGCCACTGTACTCGGGTGCGGCTTCGACTGCGTAGGCCGACAGCGTCGGAAACCCACTCGAGAGGCCGGCACCGGCGACGAAGACGGCGACAAACAGTATCGGACCGGTCTGGCCAGAGAAGGCGACCGCGAGCGCTGGAATCGTGGGAATGGCGGTGGCGAGGACCAACAGCAGCGAAGGAACGCGGTCGATCAGGAACGTGTAGCCGAGGCGAGCGGGCATGTACGCGAGCAAGTAGACTGAGAGGAGTAAGTTGGCGGTCGTGGGTTCGTAGAAGCTACTCGCGTAGTAGACGAGCCAGGTGAAGAGGATGCCCTCGATTGCGCCGACGAGCATGATGCCGACGCAGGCACCGATGACCGAGCGTCGCTGAAGCAACTCGCGGAGCGCCGACCGCGAGAGCGAGCGTTCGGCGTCCATCGATGGCAGTTCGGTTCGACTCGCGATGAGAATCGTCGGGAGGAAACAGAGCGCGATCACGACAAACACAGCGCGCCAGTCGGCGACCACGAGCACGCCGCTGACCAGTTGCGGGCCGAGCACTGCACCGACTGCCCAGACGAGTGCGTAGGCGGCGTAGATACGGCCGCGCCGTGCCGAATGGAGGTGGCTCAAGACTGCGCGGTCGATGCCGCGAAAGGCTCCCGCCGCGGCCCCCTGTGCGAGTAACGCGATCAGAAAGACGGCATACAGTGGCGACACTGCCATCACGAGCAAGGCGATGACAACGCCGAGTGCGGATAGCACGAGGATCCGACGCATCGCCAGTCTCCCGGCGAGCAACCCTGTTGCAACGACCGCAACGACAAACCCGGCGGTCCCTGCGGGCGCGATCAACCCAAGTGCAGCCTCCGAGACACCGAACGTCTCCTCGAGACTGGGGAGAATCGGGCCTCGAGCCTGCATCGCAATCGCATCTCCAAAGACGAATAGAAACAGGGCTGCCGTCCACCATCGAGCGCGGTCCATGGGTTTTCTGCTCGTGTGCGGACGGAAAACGCTCGGCTTACAGGTAAAATCCGTATTTGGTCAGTGTCTAATTAGTGTAGCTTAAGACATAGTTCCAACGGTATGACAATCGAAGAACTCAATAATTACGAAATGATTTATTTAATATGAAACGCAGAGAACTTATTACATCTGTTGGGGCTATCTCTCTTTCTGGATGTGCCGACCTTATGACGACTGAACGAGAGGCGGATACCCAATCTTTGGATCTTGAGTTTGACAGAAGGACCGGAACTGAATTCTTTTACGACGATCAAGAGATTGGCCAGTTTGGCGCTGGGACTGGGGCATGGGTGAATGCTCCATACGAATTTAGTGTTAGCGCAATAGCTGAAGACGAGTTCGAATGGCTCTGGTGCACTGTCGAATTCACAGTGCCTGATGATATTCGCCCTCCCTTCTTCTATCTTCGAGGTGACACGGAGGTACCGATTACGTCATTTGCTCGGAGAGATGCCACAGATGGGGGTACAACGCTCGAAATTCGGGAGCAGATAGATGAATTCGACCTCCAATTCAGAGCTGAGCCTGCTGGCTCGTCTACTGATTTGGAAGAAATTCCAATTGAATTGAATTTTGACGGTGTTCTTGTGGACAGCAGTATACGGGATACAGAATATTATTCGGCCTCGTCGATTTCGCTCGTGTTACAGAGAGAGTTCGCGTAATCGCTTTGTCTATCGTCCCAACTGATACTGTTTCTATAGTAGTCACTGACAGTCAGTGCACACCCAATCGCACGAGGGCTGTGCGATTGGTGTGTAAACAGTTTCAGTTGTTACTATATTGCTCAAACTGGTTGAACGAGGCAGTTCCCGTTTTCAATCTCCTCCCGCGATTCAGATTCCCGTTTAGTCGTCCGCCGGCTCGCTCGTGCTCGTCGCGGGACCGGTGTCGGCCTCGAGAGTCGACGGAGCCTCGGAGTCGACTGTCGACTCGGCGTCAGACTCGAGCGTGACGCCGCCGTCGGTCCGCGCTCCCGACCTGTGATCTGCGTCACGGATATCGGCCACGAACGTCGATCGGCTTACTCGAGTCGACCGCAAGAGTGCCTGTAGCGCCCGCCGTTTGACGACGACGAAGCCGGCAATGATTGTCAGCAGACCGAGTACGGTCAGCGAGTCCACGACGTACCCCATGATGGCCCAGCTGACGGCCATCGCCACCGCTGGCTCGGCGTAACTGACGAGATTGACCTGCGTCGCACCGGTTCGCTCGAGCAACTCGAAGTACAGCAGAAAGGCGAACACGCCGGAGACAAGCGTCAAGTAGGCAAACGAGAGCAGGGACTCAGGCGTCACCGCGACTGCCGCGATGGATTCGCCACGCAGGGCTGCCCAGCCGAGTAACACGCCAGCGCCGAGCAACATCGCCCAGGCCTGCAGGGTCTCGAGCGGCAGCGAGGAACTGATCGGCTTGAGGAACACGCTCCCGAGGGCGAACGCGATGGCCGAGGCGAACACGAGCGCAACGCCGACTACCATCTCGCCGCCGAGTGTCGCGCCGGATGGCTGGACGACGGCGACGACGCCAACTAATCCGAGCACGAAGCCAACGACACCGGCGGGGGCGAGTCGCTCCTCTGGGAGCAGTAGGCCGGCGAACGCCACCGTGAGAATCGGTGCTGTGCTGACCACTGTCGCCGCGACCGCGCCGGAAACGTAGAGTTCGCCGAGATACAACAGCCCGTGATAGAGTGCAATGACGAAAATACCGGCGACGGCGACCGCGAGCCACTCCCCGCGAGCGCTCGGCCAGAGCTGATCGGTTACGACTGCGGCGTAGGCGAGGACGATCACACCCGCAAGTGCGTAACGCCCACCTGCAAACAACAACGGCGGCACGTACTCGAGGCCGACCTCAATGGCCACAAACGAACTTCCCCAGCAGAGTGCCAGGATCGAAAAGAGCACCGCTTCGCGGTACCTGTCTGGCAGAGATTCAAAGAGTCTCATATTCACTTCGAAAATAGCTCGAGTACTTAGCCCCTTCTACAAAAATACCTTGAGAATCGGATGAGGAACCACACATATGGATCACATCCAATTGAATCTCGAATCCAACACACAGAGTTAGAGAAATATCCAACTATGTCGTCCGGAACACACATGGGTTCGGGGACGAACACCTGCCTATGGACGAGCGCGACGTTCGACTACTGAAAGCGATTTCCGAACTCGAGACGGGGAGTCCGGAGCAGTTACACGACGCGACCGGGATTCCCGTCTCGACGATCCACTATCGGCTGAGCAACCTCCGTGACCAGGGGATCATCGAGAACGACCGTTACGAGATTGACCTCGAGGAACTTGGCCTCGGCGTCACCGTACTGGTAGAGATCCACGCCAATTATCAGGGCTCCTACGAGGAGTTCGCGGATCGGCTCTTGACTGTTGAGGGCGTGACGAACGTCTACTTCACGATGGGAAAGACGGATTTCATCGTCCTCGCCCGTCTGAGCGGCAGCGAGATGGTTGAGCGCCTGATCGCCGAGTTCGAGCAACTCGAGGGCGTCGAGCGGACGGACTCAACGTTCGTAATCTCAGCAATCGAAGAACGGGAGGCACTCCAGAGCTACGACCTCGAGACGCTGCTCGAGGAGTTAGTCGACGACTGACGGTGAAACCACGATTAGCGATAGAACGACGACTGACTGCGAAAATCGAACTCAAGTCCGGTTCAGTCAGGCTCGTTTCTGAATCTCTTCGCGTAGAACCTCGCTCACGAGGTCACCGTCCGCCTTCCCACGCAGCGCACCCATACATTCGCCCATGAGTCCGGAGAACGCCTGCATTCCCTCCTCTTCGACCTGGCCTTCGTTGCGCTCGACGACCTCGACGATTGCCTCGCGGACTTCCTCATCGTCAGCGCCGCCGAGGTCCTCTGCATCGGCTGCCTCTTCGGCAGTCCGGTCGGGGTCGTCGGCCAGTGCTGTAAGGAGATCGCCAACGCCCTCGTTCGGCAGGTCTCCGTCCTCAACCATCCGGAGAACGCCCTGCAGGTGCGTTTCCGTCACGTTCTTGACGGGAACGTCATCCCGGCGAAGTTCCGTCAACGTCGACTCGAGCGTGGACGCCGCAAGCGTCGGGTCGATGCCGTCTGCAACGACGTCTTCGAACAGCGGCATGTGCGTGCCGTAGGCGACCTGCTCGGCCAGTCCTGCGCCGAGGTCGTACTCGTCCTGATAGCGGTCGACCTTCTCGGTCAAGAGTTCCGGCTCGGGAACCTCGCTCGGATCGGGTTCGACTGGCGGTACGTCGGTTTCGGGGTACATCCGCGCTGCACCGGGCAGCGGCCGCAGGTAGCGCGTCGTCCCGTCGTCGTTCGCACCGCGAGTCTCTTCGGGGACGCCCTCGAGTGCGGTCTGTGCGCGCTCAACGACGGCGTTGATGGCGGCCTCGGCAATGTCGGTCTCGTCGGCGACGATGGCAACCGCGTCTTCGGGATCCGCATTGACTGCATCCCGTAGGTCTGCGACCTCATCCTCGGTGACGCCGTAGGCTGGCAACTCGTCGGTATGGAAAATACCGCCCGCGCCATGGCGCTTTGCGTGATCAGAGAACTCGGTGCCGAGGCGACGGTCCGGGGCGATTTCGCGACCGACGAGGCCGTCGAAGCCCTCGAGTCGGACGCCCATGACGCTGCCACCGGAACTGAGCGCGCCCTGAATGACGCCGCTGTCGGTTCCCTCGAACACGTCGGTAACGTCTTCGGGGTTGCTGACGGCTGCCTCGCGTTCGCCCAGTTCGTCTCGAATGTCGACGAGTTCGGCCTGCCGGGCAACCTCGTTGCGGACGATGTCGTCGATATCGTCGAGGCTCTGGACACCCTTGATCTCGACGCGTGCGCCCTCCGCGATGGAGACGTTGACGTCCTGGCGGATCGTCCCCAGCCCGCGTTTGACCTTGCCCGTCGAGCGCAGCAACATGCCGATCCGCTCGGCTGCCTCGAGCGCCTGCTCGGGGCTCGAGATGTCTGGACTCGTGCCGATTTCGACCAGCGGGATGCCGAGGCGGTCGAGACTGTAGCGGACACCCTCGTCGGTTTCTTCGACGCGCTGGGCGCTTTCTTCCTCGAGCAGGAGGTCCTCGATGCCGACCGCGCCATCGCTCGTCTCGATTGCGCCGCCGGTGGCGATCAGCGTCGAGCGCTGGAAGCCCGACGTGTTCGAGCCGTCGACGACGAGTTTGCGCATGACGTTGGCCTGATCGACCGGGTGCATGTCCATCAGTTGGGCGACCTCGAGAGCAGTCTCTAAGGCCTCCTCGTCTAACTCGTGGGGTGGTTCGTCGTCTTCTTCGACGAGGCAGGTGGTGTCGTAGGCGAGGTACTCGAACTCGCGGTCGACCTTGCTTTCTTCTAAGGCGGCATCGTCGATCTCGCCGAGTTCGCTGCGTGTGGGATGGAGGTAGCGCGTAAACGTGCGGGTTGCTTCCTCCGGTTCGCGCAGGTCGGTCGGACACTGACAAAACAGCTTCGTCGCCGTATCGAGTTGCTGGTGGATTTCCAGCCCGGCGACGAGACCGAGGTCCTCGTAATCGTACTCGGTATCGCTCATTGGCGTGGACTCGGAGGCGGAGGGGTAAAAAACCGTCCAGTTGCGGTCAGACCCACGTCGGTACTCTGTCGCCCCATGCCCTGTCCGACTGGCCAGACGCGGGGCTGTCGCTTTCGTTCGATACAGTCTACGGGGAGCGCAGTCGCTCGAGAGTATTAGAGAGACGGGGTAGGCCAGTCAACGACAGTGCACGTGGAAACCACGCACAGTGAAAGGTGGTTGCCTGACCGTGCCGCCTACCCGAATTCTGTTCTATCGCCATAAAACACCTCCGGTCGGTGGATGCGAACTGGCTAACTCGAGAACGGATCGCGTCGCAATTGCGTGCTGTCAGTGTGGCCGGCTTCGTTACTCCTGTACTGGTGCGAGCGCAAGCACAACGGCTACACGCCGGTCGAAACACACTCGAGTATGGTCCGGATTTCGACGATCGTCATCGTGCTCGCGATCATCCTCGGTATCGGCCTGATTCCGATTCCCGTGATTCCCGGCGTGGGAATCCTCGTCGGCCTCTCGGGTATCGTCATCGGGATTATCCTGCGACTCCTCGGGCACTGACAACAGCCTACAGATACGTCCCCACCCGTTCGCGTCGCCGCCGTTCAGTCCGCACTCGAGGGCGTCTTGAGTTCCTGTGAGATACCATCAGAAATCGCCTCGAGAACCGTCTCTGGAGTCGATTTAACTGTTGTTGCGGACTCGAACATCGTCGGGGCGTGAGATGAATCGAGTTCGACGCCATCGTCTGGCGGGCCTGCGACGACGACTGGCCCGGCCGACGCAGCGACCGTCTCGAGCAACTGCTTCGTGCCACGCCGGGTGGCTCGCTCGAGGACGGATTCGGTGACGACCGTGATGTCCGCCGATTGGACTGACTCTTCGAACGCCGTCACTGTGGCCGAGGAGAGCGATTCAAAGGGTGCGACCTCGAGTCGCTCGACACCGAGCGACCGGGCGGTTTCGGCTGCGGTATCGCCTGCAGTGACCGGTCCGATACTGGGATCGATGGCAGCCGCCGCGGTCTCGAGGCGCGCGAGTACGCCCGCGGCGGTGGCACCTGTCCCGAAAACGTGCACACGAACTGACTCTGCACTGGTTTCGTCTTGTGTTTCGGCCTGTGTCTGATCGAGATGTGACTTGTCGGGAAGTGCTGTCACCGTCTCTGTTCCCGTCACGGGATTGGTCGTCACCGCTGCAGTCGCATCGAACACGTCTGCGACCGCCGCTCCGGTGAGAACCGCTGTCGGTGAGCCGCTGCGATAGACGCCGCCATCCGCGAGCATCACGAGCCGGTCGCAGTAGCGCGCTGCGTGATTCAGGTCGTGAATCGCTGCGACGACGGTTCGGCCCTCCTCAACGAGTTCACGAACCAACTCGAGTGTCTCAATCTGGTAGGTCACGTCGAGACTCGCGGTCGGTTCGTCGAGTAACATGACGGGTGTCTCCTGTGCAATCGCACGCGCGAGGACGACCCGTTGGCGCTCACCGCCGCTGAGTTCGTCGATCGGTCGATCCGCAAATTGTGTGGTTCGCGTGCGCTCGAGGGCGTGATCCACGGCTTCTCGATCGGCCGCCGTGGGCGGTGAAAAGCGCGACCGGTGTGGATGGCGGCCCATTTCGACGACGGTTTCGACGTCGAACGAAAACGAGAGCGTCGTATCCTGTGGGACGACCGCGACGCGTCGACTCGAGGCTTTCGACGAGAGACTGTGAATATCGGTCTCATCAACCGTGACGGTGCCCGATGTGGGTGTGAGCGCGCCGCTGATTGCACGGAGCAGCGTGGTCTTTCCCGCGCCATTGGGGCCGACGAGGCCAATGAACTCTCCGGGTTCGACAGCGAGTGAGGCGTTCTCGAGGACCGAAACGTCGCCAAACGAGACTGAGACGTTGTCAACGTCGATCTGGCCGCCGGTGGGTGGAGCAGATTGGTCGGGCTCGCCACTGTTTTTGAACCCAATCATAGCGAGTGCACCTCGCGTTTCGTGAGTAAGTACAGAAAGAAGGGGGCTCCGAGGGCCGCCGTAACGATCCCGACGGGAACAATCGGCAGGCCATAGAGGCCAACACGGGCGATGGTATCCGTGATGACGAGAAACGAGGCTCCAGCAAGTGCGCTCGTCGGCAACAGGATGCGGTGATCGGGGCCAACGATCAGGCGCATGATGTGGGGGACGACGAGGCCAACGAAGCCGATGACACCGGCGACCGCGACGCCCGCTGCGGTGACGATGCTCGCAACCGCGAGCAACAGGATCTTCGTTCGTTCGACGTTGACACCGAGATGATGGGCGTCTTCCTCGCCGAGTAGCAAGACGTTCATCTCGCGGGTGTAGACGCTAAGGATGCCAACGCCGAGAAGCGAGACTGGCAACGCGAACGCGATATCACCCCAGTTGCTTCGATGGAGATGGCCCATCATCCAGACCACTGCCTCCCGAAGGTCGTCGCCGCTGTGGACGAGCATGTACGAAATCATCGCTCCCAGAAACGCCTGAATTGCGACCCCTGCGAGCAACAACGTCGCAACCGGGGTCCGCCCGCCCTCCGTCGCAATCGCATACACGGTGAACGCCGTGATGATCGCGCCCAAAAACGCCGCGACCTGCAACGGTGAAATCTCTATTGTGCCAATCACCGCCGGTATCGTGACACTCGAGAAGGGGATAAGCGCGGGAAACGCGATGGCGGCGACGGCACCCGCTGCGGCACCGCTCGAGACCCCGATAATAGAGGGGTCTGCGAGTGGATTGCGGAAGAATCCTTGCATGACCGTTCCAGCGGCTGCGAGTGCAAAGCCGACCGTCGCGGCAAGTATGATACGCGGAAGCCGAACGTCCATCACGATCGTCTGGTGTGCGGTGGGGACGTCGTACATGTCGGTTGCGACGTGGTTGGCGATCGCTTGGACGACCGTTATGGCGTTGATCCGGACCGGTCCGAGCATCGCGCTTCCGATCACAACGACGGCGAGCAGCGCTAGTAGACCGATTGACCACGACAGGATCCGTCCGGACTGCGACACGTTTGCAAGCTCGCTTGCAGTAGTCAAATATTTGTTGGAGTGGGCTGACGTACGACCAGATGCAACAGAAATTCATTGCGCTCGTCGCTGCCGTTGTCCTCCTGGCAGCCGTCGCTCCCGCAGCCGTCGCCGGAGCCCCGGGCGCCCCACCCAGTGCCCAGTTCGCTGACCAACAGACACCCCACTCAGCCGCGTTGGCTCAGGAATCGCTCACCTGCGAGTACCCACTCGAACTCGAGGACGGCACGGGTGAGACAGTCGAACTCGAGGAGGAACCTGAATCGGTCGTTGCGCTCCAGCCGAGCGATGCGCAGGTTATGTTCGAAATCGGTGCCGAAGACAAACTCGACGGCATGCCTGTCGGAGAGTATACCGAGTATCTCGACGCTGACGAGGAATTGGATATCTCAGATGACAGCGGTGTCGAGCCGGTCACTGAGGAGGTAATCGACCGCGAACCAGATGTCGTTCTCGCTGCAGACGCGCTGGCTGGCGATGACGTCGTCGATCAACTTCGTGATGCTGGCCTCACTGTCTACGTCTTCCAGACTGAGGACTCACTCGACGGTGTCGCCGAGAATATCCGACTTACCGGCGAAATTGTCGGCGAGTGTGAGGGTGCTGAAGCGTCGATTGACTGGATGGACGAACGCCTCGAGATCATCGAGAACGCCGTCGAAGACGAGGATCGCCCGCTCGCGTACTACCCAATGGGCGGTGGCTTCACCCCCGGTGCAGGCACGTTCCAGGATGAAATTCTGACGACTGCCGGTGTCGAGAACCTCGGCGCAGAAGCCGGCCTCGAGGGCTGGGGCGAGATTAGCGAGGAAACCGTGATCGAGGAAGATCCCGACTGGATTATCTACGGCGAGTCCTGGGACGAGCCACCAGTCGGTGAAGCCGTCATGGGAACGACTGCATACGAGAACGAGCAGTTTGTCACCGTCCACGATAACTTCATGAGCCAGCCCGGTCCGCTCGTGGTCTATGCAATCGAGGATATCGCACAGGAAGTCCACCCAGACGCCTATGAGGACGCCGCGGCCGAACTCGAGGACGAGGTGGGCGACGACGCTGAAACGGAGAGCGACGACAGCGACGCAGATGATGGAGCAGCCGACGACACTGACGATGCTGTCGAGACGGATGATGCAGGGAGCGAGTCGATCCCTGGCTTCGGCGCACCCGTTGCCATCATTGGCGCACTTCTCGCTGCGTTCTTGTTGCGCCGATAACGACGATACGTCGGCATTTCATGGCAAGTTGTTTTGAAAAGGATTTACACGTCGGCCATCACAGAGTAGCGCATGGTCGAGAACGTTATCTGGCCCGCCTATCTCGATGCGGCCCGCACACGCTCTGAGGGGCGCCGCGTCGCGGAGGATCTGGCCGTCGACGAGCCGTCGGTCGACGAAATCGCGAAAGCCGTCCAGCAGATCGGCTACGACGCGACGATTGAACGCGATAAAGCCTACTCGAGAGAGCCGTGGGCTGATCGCGGCCGCGTCGTCGTCCGCGGGGCCGACGATTCGAAAAATGACCTCGTACAGGCTGTCGCGGCCTACGTCGTCGCGATGCGTGACTAACATGCGCCGCGTAGGTTCCGTTGTCCGAATCGCACAGGGACTCGCCGTCCTTCGGGCTGATGAGAGTGATAACACCGGCGACACTTCTGACTTACAGAACAACATCGGCACAATCGTTCTCGATGACTCACTCGAGGAAGTTGGTCGTGTTGTCGATGTTTTTGGGCCTGTCTCCCGGCCGTACTTGGCGGTGACGCCGGACGACGATGTCCATGTGCCAGCACTGGTCGGCTCGACGCTGTACGCTCGCTAGGCTGAGAAGCGGCCTCGAGCGCCAACGAAAACACCCATAGGAACGGGGTGCAAACGCCGCGCCATGAACGATCGGATGCGGGTTCTCTTCGCCGTTGGATTCGTCGTGGTGCTCTTTCTCGGCGTCCAACTCGGCTCGCTCGCGCTTATCGAGCCGTTCGACGAGTCTGGCCATCAGGCCGTCGAGGACCCTGAGAACCCGACCAACAGTATCGTCTACTTCGGGATTATTCTCGTCGCAACCGCGTTGATGCTCGCCGCGTTCAAGTACGAGTTCGAGCGCCTGATTCAGGCGTTGATCATTGGGGTCAGCGTGATGATTTCGTGGTTCGTCTTCACGGAGTTCATCCCGCCTGTCGTCACGGCCGGTTCGATGAACGTCCTCGCTGTCCTCGCCGCGTTCGGCGTCGGGGGCGCGCTCCTGTTCTATCCGGAGTGGTACGTCATCGACCTTGCCGGGGTGTTGATGGGCGCGGGCGCGGCCGCGCTGTTCGGGATCAGTTTCGGACTGTTACCGGCGCTGCTCTTGCTCGCTGTCCTCGCCGTTTACGACGCGATCAGCGTCTATGGCACCGAGCATATGCTTGACCTCGCCGAAGGCGTGATGGATCTGAAAATCCCCGTCGTCCTCGTGATCCCGACGACGCTGTCGTACTCTTATCTGGCAGCCGGGAGCGGACCCGAGACACTCGATGACGCAGACGAAGCTGAACCCAACGACGCAGACACCACGGCAACGGCCAACTCTCCGACGCCGGAAGCAAACGGCGGCACAGGTGCTGAACCGGCGGAGACTGCCGCTGGCGACACCACAGCAGACGACGACCGCGAGTTTGACCGCGACGCACTGTTCATCGGACTCGGCGACGCTGTCATCCCGACAATTCTCGTCGTGAGCGCGGCCTTCTTCCTCGAGGCCGACACGGTCGGTGGCTCGCTCCTGATGATCAACGCGCCGGCACTCGGCGCGATGGTCGGCACGCTCGTCGGTCTGCTTGTCTTGCTCTGGATGGTCCTCAAGGGCCGCGCCCATGCGGGACTCCCGCTGCTCAACGGCGGTGCAATCAGTGGCTACCTCATTGGTGCGCTCGCAAGCGGGGTTTCGATTATGACGGCACTCGGTCTGTAGTCCGCTCTTGCGTCTGTCCCTCAAGTTGGATTTGTTCTGTTTATGCGTCTCGAGTCATATTTCTCCAACACAATCTGTCACACGGTCGCTCTCACCATGGTCCTCGAGACGTATGTGCAACCTTAAGTGTGATTCTCTCTCACGGTTGGGTATGTCTAGAGAACGACCCGTCGAGGAACTGTTGCCAACCGTCGCGTCATACACGAACGACCTCGATTTCGAGGATTTCATTCAGGGCGAGCGCCCGATGGTGCTTCGTGGCTTCCTTGCGACGGACGACGACGAACACACAGAAATCGCCGAGCGCTACATCGACTGGGCGGTCCGCTCACAATCGAGTGACGGCCTGATGGCCTACGGTTCGATCGACGTGGTGCCGGAGTGGGACGAACACCGCATCTTCCGACCCATTCCGGACGCCGGCGCAGTCGCCGTCCTCGCGCTCGAGGTCTACGAAAACGGTGGCCCGGAGTCCTATCTCGAGGCGTGCAAGCGACAGTTCGAGTATCTCCACGAGGATGCCCCGCGCAGTGAGGACGGTGGGATCACCCACCACATGGACGATATCGAACTCTGGATCGACGCGATCTACATGATGTGCCCGTTCATGGCCCGCTACGGCCAACTGACGGACACGCCCGAAGCAATCGACGAAGCCGTCGACCAGATTCTAGTCCACGCAAAACGACTTCGTGACCCACACAGCGACCTCTATCGCCACATCTGGCGCGAACAGCCAAACAGCTTCCCAGACGGCTCGCTCTGGCTCCGCGGGAACGGCTGGTTCGCCACCGGCGTCCTCGACACGCTTGATTACATCCCCGAGGACCACCCGAAGCGCGACCGCGTCGAGGAACTGCTCGTCGACCACCTCGAGAGCATGGCTGACTACCAGGATGCAAGCGGTTTCTGGCACCACCTCATCGACGACGACACGATGTATCTGGAGACCTCGGGGACGCTCCAGTACGCCTACGCCTTCGTCGACGCAATCGAACGCGGGCTGCTCGAGGAGGAGTATCTCGAGGTCGCCGAAGACGCGATGAACGCGGCGAAGACGGTCGTCACGACCGACGGCGCGGTCCAGCGCAACGCAGCGATGCCCGGCGGTCCTGAGGCCCCGCAGGCCATCAATCTCTACGGCCAGGGCTGGTTCCTGATCGCGGGGAAACGGCTTCTCGAGTCGGACGCTGACGTCTAAGGCCACATACCAATCAAAACAACCTTTCTGCCGTGTGTGCGCGTTTGGCAGTTATTCGCTGAGGTGGCTCCGAAGCGCCTCGTTCATCGCGTCGACCGGCGCGTCTTCGCCCGTCCACGTCTCGAACGCGTCGACGCCCTGGAAGAGCAACATCCACGCGCCGTCGATTGTCTGCGCGCCAGCAGCCGCCGCATCGCTGAGGAATCGCGTCTCGAGTGGCTTATACACCGCGTCGTACGCCGTCAGGTCGTCGTGCCAGGCATCGGCGGGTGCAGCGGATACGTCCTCCTCGAGGCCCACGCTGGTCGCGTTGGCGACGACATCTGCCTCGGCCATCAGGTCAGGGAGTTCCTCGAGTCCGTGGCCGCTCGCACCGGGAACGTCGTCCGCGAGGTCGTGTGCCTTCGACTCCGTTCGGTTCGCAATCGAGACGGTTCCACCCGCCTCTTCGAATCCGAACGCAAGCGCGCGTGCGGCCCCACCGGCACCGATGACGACGGCTTTGGCACCCTCGAGCGAGACGCCATGGTGGTCGAAGGCCTGTAGCGTGCCGGTCATGTCGGTGTTGTACCCGACCGGGCCGTCGTCGGTGAAGTCGATTGTGTTGACTGCGCCGACGCGCTGAGCTTTTTCGTCCACGTCGGCGAACTCGAAGGCATCGTGTTTGAACGGCAGTGTGACGGTCAGGCCGTCGACGCCAAGCGCTTGCGCACCGCGAAACGCCTCCTCGATTCGGTCGGGGTCTGCTTCAAAGGTGACGAACTTCGCGTCGATACCGCACGCATCGAAGGCCGCTTCGTGCATTGGCGGTGACAACGAGTGCTCGACAGGGTTTCCGATAATTCCGTAAACGTCCATACGGGTTCCCGCTCCGGCGAGCGAAATAATGGCCACGATTTGTTCCTCAGTACCGCGGCATTGTCTCACAGTCCCGCGAGACACTGACACACGCGTGTGCGTATCGATGACTTATTGGTCGTACCCTATTCGTCGCGCTCGAGGTCCGATAGCCTCTGCCAGACGCGCTCGTCCGTCAGCGGCATATCAATGTGATCGACCTCGAGTGCATCACAGACGGCGTTGACGACGGCGGGTGGCGCGGCAATCGTGCCGCCCTCACCGATTCCTTTGACGCCCAACTCGTTCAGCGGGCTGGGCGTCACCGTTTCGTCGGTCTCGATTGTCGGAATGTCGGCAGCTCGGGGGACGCCGTAGGAATCCATGGTATTCGTCACGAGCGTGCCATCGTCGTCGTAGACGACCTGCTCGGTGCGTGCCTGGCCGATTCCCTGGGCGACGCCGCCGTGGACTTGCCCGTCGACGATCATCGGGTTAACGCGCTCGCCGCAGTCGTCGACCGCGAGGTAACGCTCAATCTCGACGTCGCCTGTGTCGGGGTCGACCGCGACGATGCAGGCGTGCGTGCCGAACGTGTACGCCGTTCCCTCTAGTTCGTAGAACGTCGTTGCCTCGAGTCCGGGCTCGAGGCCGTCGGGGACGCCCCAGCCGTAAGCTGTCTCGGCGACTGTTTCGAACGACACCGACTCGTCCGCGGTGGCGTCGGGGTCGCTCGCAACCGAGAACGTCCCATCCGCGTAGTCGACCCGGTCGGGATCGACCTCGAGTTCGGCGGCCGCAAACGCCCGGGCTTTTCTCAGCACTTTCTCGGCGCTTTCGACGATGGCGTTTCCGCCGACGATTGTCGAGCGGCTGCCGAACGTTCCCGTTCCGGTCGGGATCGACGCCGTATCACCCTCGGAAACGTGGATTCGGTCCATCGGCACCTCGAGTGCGTCGGCGACGAGTTGGGCGTAGGTGGTTTCGTGACCCTGGCCGTGGGAGTGGGTACCCGCGTAGACTTCCACGTCACCGTCGGGGAGGACGCGGACGAGGCCGCTCTCGAAGCCGCCGCCGGTCGACTCGACGTAGTTTGCGATGCCGACGCCGCGCAGGCGGCCGTCGTCGGATTTCGTTGGACTGTCGCTATCGTTACGGTGGGACTCGTAGTCGATCCCCTCGAGCGCCTTCTCCATCGCTGGCTCGTAGTTGCCCGAGTCGTAGGTCGTCCCGACGGGCGTCTCGTAAGGGAACGACTCGGACGAAATGAGGTTTTTCCGTCGGAGTTCCGCGGGATCCATCTCGAGTTCCGAAGCAGCGATATCGAGCAGTCGCTCGGTGACGTAGATCGATTCCGGCCGGCCCGCACCGCGGTAGGAGTGAATCGGCGCGGTGTTCGTAAACACCGAGTGGGCCGTGCAGTGGATCGCATCGATTGCGTACTGACTCGAGAGCAGTTTGCCGTACCAGCCGGGAACGCGGGCCCCGCCGCCGAGCGCGTAGCCGCCGGCGCAGGCGTAGGCTTCGGTTCGCAGCCCGCGGATCGTCCCGTCGTCGTCGAGCGCCAGTTCGGCCGTCGTCCGGTGATCGCGCCCGTGGGCTCCCTCGAGGTAGTTCTCGCTGCGGGTTGCAGTCCACTTGACAGGGCGCTCGAGTTCGCGGGCGCACCACGCGGCCATCGCCTCGCCGGGGTGATGGTGGCCCTTGTGCCCGAAGCCGCCGCCAACGTGCGGGACGATGACTCGAATTTCGCCTTCACGGACGCCGAGCGTGTGGGCCAGTTTCCGCCGATGGCCGTGGGGCGACTGGCTCGTCATCGTCACGGTAAAGCCCTCTTCAGCGTTGTACTCCGCAATTGCGGCCCGCGGTTCGAGCGCCGAGGGAATCAGCCGGTTGTTCTCGAGGTCGACATCAACTATGTGGTCGGCATTGGCGAACGCCTCGTCAGTCGCCTCAGCGTCGCCCAGTTCGGCCGACATCGCGAGATTGTCAGGTGCATCCTCGAACAGCTGTGGGGCGTCCGAATCGATTACTGCCGTTCTTGGGTCGACCACCGCCTCGAGAGGATCGTACTTAACCTCGACCGCCTCGACGGCGTCGCGTGCGCGATAGCGGTCTTCGGCGACGACGACAGCGATAGGTTGACCGTGATATCGAACGCGATCCGTCGCGAGAACGGGATGGGCTGGTACGTCGCGCTCGAGGCCCGACAGCGGGAGCCGACCGGGTGAGGACGAGGCCGCGATGTCGTCCCAGGTGTACGCCCCGAGAACGCCATCCATCGCGTCTGCCGCCGAGGTATCGATCCCCTCGAGGTCGGCGTGGCCGTGCTCGCTGCGAACAAATGCCAGATGGACCGTTCCTTCAGGCTCGTGGTCGTCGGTGTACTCGGCGCGGCCGGTCAATAACACGGCGTCCTCACGGCGCTTCTCGCTGGTGCCCGTGTAGGCCTCACTGTCGCCATCATCTGCGCGCTCGAGGTCGTCGATGCGCTGGCTCGAGTGCGTTGATTCAGTGTCGCTCATCGTGTCTCACCTCCGCGACCGGCAGCGTTTTCATCGCGCTCGTCATCGCCCGCGTCGGCGATCGCAGCCCGTATCGCACGTTCGGAAACGGTCGGCAGAATACTCGAGCGGTACTCCTCGCTGGCGTGCACGTCGCCACGTCGTCGCGCTTTCGGAACGTCAGTCGCGGCGTTCGCGACGGCCTCGCTTGCGCACCCGTCCAAGTCGGCGCTGGTGTCTGTCCCCTCGAGTGCGTCTTCGACGCTCGAGAGCCTGACCGCGGTATCGGCGACGCCGTTGGCCGCGAGTTGGACTTCCTCGAGCACGCCGTCCGCAATCGTGACGCGGGCCGCGACCCCGACCATTGCGTAGCCGGAGGTTGGATGGGTCTGCTTGACGTACGCGCCGCCGCTCTGTGCTGTCTCATCCGCTGTAGAGTTGCCGAGCAGTGGAATTCGAATCGACGTAACGATCTCGTCGTCGCCAACGACAGTCTCGAACGCCCCAGTCAGAAACTCTCCGACAGGAACGTCCCGTTCGCCGTCCGGCCCGCGGATTCTGACCGTTGCATCGGCGACGAGCGCCGCGGCTGGCAGATCGGAGTCTGGGTGTGCTTCCGCGAGATTGCCGCCGACAGTGCCTCGATTGCGAATCTGTCGGTCGCCCACTGCTCGAGTCGCCGCCGCGACCGCTGGTGCATGCGCCTCGAGCGTCCCAGGTTTATCTTCGGCAGTGGTTCCCGCCTCAAGTGCAGCCGCGTAGGTCGTCGCCGCGCCAATGACGAGCGCGTCGTCTACGACCTTGAGGCCGGTCAGTTCTGCTACGGTGCTCACGTCGACAACGGCACCCGGTGCAGCATCGCCGGTTTTGAGCCGCGGAAGTAGCGCGTGGCCGCCTGCAAGCAACGTTGCGTCAGGTAGCTCGGCAAGCAGCGAGAGCGCCTCTGTGACACTGCCGGCGCGGTGATAGTCGAACGAGGGCGGATACATCAGTCCTCACCCTCCGTTACGGCCGCGCTGGGAGGCGATCCGCTCACGGCCTCGAGTTCAGTGGCCGCCGATTGCACTGCTCGGATGATGTTCGTATAGCCCGTACAGCGACAGATGTTTCCCTTCAGCGAGCGCCGAATGTCGTCGTCCGTGGGGTCTGGATTCTCCCGCAGGAGGTCTGCAACTGTCAGTACCATCCCTGGCGTGCAGTAGCCACACTGGAGGCCGTGTTCCTCGTGGAACTGTTCCTGGACGACCGAGAGCACGTCGTCGTGACTCGCCGCTGTTCGGATGGTCGCGCCGTCGGCCTGTACCGCAAGGATCGTACACGATTTGACGATGTCGCCATCGAGTTCGACCGTACAGGCCCCGCACTTGCTCGACTCGCAGCCGACTTTCGGCGCGGTCACGCCGAGTTGGTCCCGGAGCGCGTGAACGAGTAGGGTCCGCCCCTCGACCGTCACCGTCTCGCGGTCGCCGTCCACGGTGAGCGAAATCTGGTGCTCTGACATTGTCACTGCCTTTGCGGAGCCACCTCTTCAAAGATCGCCTCCCCCGGTCAGCCCGCCGGTTCAGCGCTCGTGAATCGGACCCTCGCGATCTGTGAGATGTTCTGGCTCGCGATCGTTGTGAACCGCCAGCACCTCGCTGATGATGCTCGTCGCAATCCCATAGGGAGACCCCGCACCGAGGTCGACCCCGATCGGCGCGTACACTCGCTCGAGATCCAGCTCCGATACCGTCTCTCCATCCGCGTTCATCGCCTCGAGCAACTCCGTAAAGCGTTCTCTGGGCCCCATCATCCCAATGTAGGGCGCATCCGACTCGAGTAGTGCCTCGAGTGCAAGTCGATCGTCGACGAAATTGTGGGTCATCACGACCGCGTAGGTGCGTTCGTCGGGTGCGATCGCCGCTGCAACGGCCGCTGGAGCCGTCGAGACGTGCTCGTCTGCCGTCGGAAATCGCGACTCGAGGTCGATAGCTCCGCGAAAGCCAATGACCTCGACACGGAAGCCGTTCTGTGCGCCTAACTCGACGACGGGGCCGACATCGTGGCCGCTTCCGAGCACGACCAGCCGCGGCGGGGGCTGTACGCCCTCGATGAATACCGTCGCCTTGTCCATGTTGTCCGTCTCGCCCGCTGCATCCCCGTCACCACCCTCATCAGAGCCCTCCCCGTCCGCTTCGTCCATCTCACTCGCGTCGGCCTCGAGCGTAACCGTCTCGGTGGCCTCGTTCGCGACACACCGTGTTGCCGGTTCGCGGACGGCGTCGATGAGCCACGCTGGTACTGAGGCGTCATCGACCGCTGTCACACGTCCGTTGCGGGAGTACAATCTGGTGCCAGGCGAGAGTTCGTGTCCGTTCGTTTCCCCTTCGAGAACGGTCACAATGCCGATTGGTGCTCTCTCCTCGAGGGCGGCCGCCAACGGCTCGATAGATGCTGCAAGTGGTTCGACGAGGACGTCGACGATTCCGTTACAGCCGACGCCGAGCCCCCAGACATCGTCGTCCGCAGTGAGATCGTACGTCTCGAGACGAGGTTCGTCGGCCTCGAGGACGGCGTCAGCGAGTTCGGCGAGTTCGTCCTCGAGGCAGCCAGCGGTGAGTTGGCCGACGGCGGTGCCATCGCGTTCGACGACCATTTTCGCACCGGGGCGGCGGTAGGCGTTGCCCTCGACGCCGACCACCGTTGCAACGACCGCCTCGCGGTCGCCAGCCACTCCATCTCGGAGCGCCTCGTGGACGGACCGGCCGGCTTCGGTCCGGTCGAACTCGGTCATACCGGTGTTTCCGCTTGCCGCGTCCTATCGCTTTCGGGTCTCGGTATGAGCGACGACCATTTTATGCGTCCGGGGCAATCACCACCCATGGTTCCCGCTGAAACTGGCGGCGGTGATGACTCGCTGGCCACCCAACCGGCGGACACAGAGCCGCCGGTTGTTGCTGCTATCCTCCTCGCCGCAGGGACCAGTTCGCGATTCGACGGCGCGAATAAACTCCTCGTCCCCGTCGACGGCACACCAATCGTTCGGCACGCGGGACGCACGCTCGAGGCCGCTCCGGTTGAACCGGTCGTCGCTGTCCTCGGCCACGACGCGGACGCTGTCGGCGATGCACTCGCCGGCCTCGACCTCGAGACCGTGACGAACCCTGCGTACGGAGACGGCCAGTCGACCTCGGTTCGGTGCGGCCTCGAGGCGATTCCAGAACAAGCCGACGCCGTCATGATTGCACTCGGCGATATGCCGTTCGTCGATCCCGCCTCCATCACGGCATTAGTCGATGCCTATCGCGCGGGTGCCGGAGACGCACTCGCAGCCGCGAACAACAGCGAGCGAGGCAATCCCGTGCTGTTCGATCGGCAGTATTTTTCCGCTCTCGCCGCACTCGAGGGAGATATCGGTGGTCGCGCCATTCTCGAGCGGGAGGGCGCGCTCGTCGAAACCGGTGACCCCGGCGTGCGACGCGACGTGGATCGCCGAGTCGACATACAAGAGTGAACTGAGTGCCAGCGGCTAGTCTGTATCTGCGTTTGAGTCGGTGTCCGCCTCGAGAATATCTGCTTCGACATCGTCGCCGTGCTCGAGACCCTCGAGCAGGATATCGATGCGCTCGGCTTCGGATTCGCGGTCGAGCGTGCCAGCATCGGGATAGACGCCGACGAGCACGAGATGATCGCTACCGTACTCGAGGCGTGCGATGTCGATGTACACCGCGACACCTTCGTACCCATGCAGCGTCGCCTCGCCATCGAATGTATCGACCGTACTCTCGCGCTCGAGGATAGCGACTGCTCGCTCCTCGAGTTCATCACCAACCTCGAGTTCGGCGTACTGATTCTGGACGTGTTCGGCGATTTCGGCTGTCGTCATGTCGCTGACTGGGTTGAAATCCTCGCCGAGGAGTCTGACCTGCGGTGTGGTGATCGCAGCGAAGACGCCGGCTTCGGTTTCCCCATCGAGCACGCCGAAGGGCGTCGTGATCGTTCGTGTGTACTGGCTGATGTAGTTGACCGCATCGACTGATTGTCTGGCGACTGTCTCCGTTTCGATGACCTCCTGTGTGCCGTGATACTCGTAGCCGGCGTCGTCGACTGCGGTCTGCGAGACGACTGCTGGCGACGCGTTGACTGTCGTGAGGTCTGTGATATATTCCTCAACGCTGCCGAGACAACCAGCGGTTGCCGTTATCCCACCGACCGCGGCCGCTGCGACGAACCGCCGTCGATCCATACTCGAGCGTCCACGAACCGCGGGATAAGTGTCGTGCCTCCCTTCGCTGACTGACACGTTCTCCGTCGCTTCTCATACCGTGGCACTGAAGCAGTTACTCGGATGGTAGCCGATATGCCGCCCCATCATCCGTATCTTGGACTTCGATGCCAAGCGCCTCGAGTTCGTCACGAAGTTCGTCTGCTCGCTCGTAGTTGCCGTCGGCCCGTTCTTGCTCGCGAACGTCGAGCACGAGATCGACCACGTCGCCGGCCAACTCGGCGCTGCCGTCCGTCTCACCGATAAAGGAGAGTCCGAGAACATCCCCCAGTTCCTCGAGCGTGTCGACGGCGTCACAGAGGCCACGGTAGTCATACTCTGTGCGGTCCTCGAGATGAGCGTTGATCGCGGAAGCAATCGACAGCAGCGCAGACTGCGCTTCGCGCGTGTTGAAGTCGTCGTTCATCGCCGCGACGAACGACTCGCGGGCGTCCTTGACGGCTGCCCGGAGGTCGCCTTCTTCGACTTTTGTCCGCGCGTCGGTGGAGTCGACTGCGTCGACGGCCGACTCATACGCACGCTCGAGTTGGTCCCAACGCTCTTCGGCTTCGGCGATGGTCTCATCCGAGTAGAGTTGCTGGCTGTTGTACGAGCCGGCGGTGAGGAAGGTTCGCATCACGTTCGTCCCCCACTGGTCGATGGCTTCATCGACGGTGACGAAGTTGCCCAGACTCGAGGACATCTTCTCGTCGGCCATCTGGAACAGTTCGCAGTGGAGCCAGTAGTTCGCGAACGCCTGATCGGTTGCGGCTTCGGACTGGGCGATCTCGTTTTCGTGGTGTGGGAAGACGAGGTCGCGGCCGCCGACGTGGATGTCGAGGGTTTCGCCGAGGTGGGTCATGCTCATCGCCGAGCACTCGATGTGCCAGCCGGGACGGCCTTCACCCCACGGCGAGTCCCACGTCAGCGAGGTTTCGCAGGCGTGTCCTGGGTCGGCAGCGCCCTCGTGGCGGTGTTCGGCGACTGCTCCTTCGTCGACGCCGCCGGCCTTCCAGAGCGCGAAATCTGCGGGATTGCGCTTTTCGGAGCGTTCCTCGGGGTCGCCTTGGGATTCGATCTCCTCGAGATCCTGATTCGAGAGTTTGCCGTACTCCTCGAAGGCGGCCACGTCGAAGTAGACCGAGCCGTTGGATTCGTATGCGTAGCCCCGCTCGACTAAGGTCTCGACGAGGTCGATGATTTCCGGGACGTGCTCGGAGACGCGCGGGTAGACCTCTGCGCGCAGCAGGTTCAGCGAGCGCATATCCGCGAGCGTGCGCTCGATGTAGGTCTCAGCAACAGTGGCTTCGTCGTCGCCGAGATCATCCTCGCCCACGCGGGCGACAATTTTCTCGTTGATATCAGTAAAGTTCTCGACGTGACGCACGTCGTAGCCGAGGTACTCGAGCCAGCGGTGCATGACGTCGACGTGGACCCACGACCGCGCGTGGCCCAGATGGGGCGGATCCGAGACCGTCAGGCCACAGTAGTAAAGCAGTACGTTCTCGGGGTCCTGTGGCTCGAACGGCTCTGTCTCGCCCGTCAACGTGTTCGTCACGTGTAGGGTCATTAGTCGCTCGTACTGCCGGCTGAAAGTTAAAGCGTTGGATGCTTTGCCACCATAATAGCTGAGGCGCTACAACGATTTCGAGACGTTCTGATCGGACGGTCGATACCCTGAGTCCGAACTAGTCCGGTCGGCGTCGCCCACCTCGAGTACTTCTTCTAATATAAAGGTTGATAAATAAAAGACGAATTGACATGTAGTGATGACTGACGCTTCATCGTCGCCAACTGGTGGGTTCTCTCTCATCAGCCCACCCATCGTAATTACGGCACTGCTTGCAGCGACGTGGTTCGTTCTCAGCGTCTATCGTGTTACGTTTTCCGTCGCACTGCCAGACGTGCTTGCCGAGACGAGCGTGAACTATACGGAAGTGAGCGTTCTGTTTGGTGCGCTGTTCATCGGATACGCGGTCAGCCAATTTCCTGCTGGCAGCCTCGCGGACCGCGTCGGTGTGCGGACGGTGCTGATCGGTGGTGCTGGGATCGCCAGTCTCGCACTCAGCTCACTCGCTGTCGCCACAAACTATTTCCACGTCTTCGCTGCGCTGTTGCTCGTTGGGACCGGAATCGGAAGCTTCCGTGCCGTGAGTCAGGTTGCCATCTCGTCGCATGTCCCCGACGAATACGAAGGGAAAGCACTCGGATTGCTCACAGCTGCAGAACCGTTCAGCTACGTCGTCGGTCCCGTTACTGTTGCACTCCTGCTCGAGACGTACGATCTCTACACGATGCCACTCGTCCTTGCTCTCGCTCCACTACCACTTCTCGGGATTCTCTTGACGACTCGTTCGCTCCCGGCTCGAGTTGATTCGGATCTGGTGGCGATACCGACGTTCCGGCAGGCGGGGACGGTATTCCGCGATCTTCTCCGACGCACCGAGACGGGACTGCTGGTTGGGTTTGGGATCGCGTTTTCTACGACGACGAACGCACTCATCGCTATTCTGCCATGGTATCTTGTTGAAACTACGTCGCTGACATTGACACTGGGAACACTCTATGCGGGTGGCGTATTCGGTGCCGGCGCTGTCGGTGCGATACTCGGTGGTGTACTGCGAGACCGTGTCGGTGCAGTTCCCATCCTCTGTGTCGGGTTCGCGGCCGCCGCCAGCATGCTTGTCGTCTTCGCGCTGTCCTCAACCGTCGGCCAACTCCTCGTCGTCCTTGCGGTCTTCAGTCTTGGCCTCAATAGTATTCTTCCAGCACGTGATCGGATCATCAACGTCCAGGCCAGGGAGTGTTCGACAACGCATACCGGAGCAATGATCGGCGCCCTCCGATCGCTCTGTTATCTGGGTGGCGGACTCGGTGCCGTCATCGTCGGACTCACGTTTGCCCAGTTCGGACTCACGGCCGGATTTGGATTGCTCGTGATACTACTGTGTGCTGGTCTCTGTTGCTCGGTCGCACTGTGGTACGTCAGTGGACGACGATACTGACGTCCACGAGCCAGTCTCAGAGTGTCGGGACACCCTCGAGTGCGTTTTCGACCTCGCGAAGCGCGTTCGCCCCCTCGAGTCGATCAACGACGACGAGAAGTGTGCCGTCGCCGACGGCCGCTGCAGTTGGGTCGATATCCTCGAGCGTGAGTGCCTGAAGTACTGCAGCCAGTGCTGCCCCATCGACCGCACCGGTCGCAAAGATAGCTGTTTGATCGCCGCCGTTCGAGCCGAATCCGGTGGCGCCAACCGAAACGAGCGTGTCGGCATTGGCGTCTGTTGGCCCAATACCGCTTTCCATCTGGACGCGAACGTCTCGCTCCTCGCGTTCGTACGCCGGCAGTTCCTCGGCGTACCGGCGTAGCGCGGTCGCAACCGCATCCGTCTCGCCGTCGACCTCGAGAAAGCGTGCTGCAGCCGTGTAGTTGACAATGCCCGCCCGGAGCGCGGCCACAAGAAACGGGTGTTGATCGGCGACACGGCGTGTCTCGGCTGCCAGTGACATATCGGGGTGCGCGTCCCGTGATGACATAAAGTCGCCGCTCTCTGCAACCGGCGGTCAACTCCGACTCGACGAGACCCAACTGCGACCGGGCCGACAACTCGCTACAGCAGACGATATAAATTCCTTCGACCACAACAACGCGTATGAGCAACTCCGAGTCGGACGCGTCTCTCGAGGATGATGTTCGAACGGCCGTCTCCCTGTTCCTCCAGCGGAACTTTCCACAGATCGAAGGCCACGGCGGCGAATCGACCATCACGGAGGTCGACCTCGAGGAGCGCCATGTTGGGATCAACCTCACCGGTGCCTGCAGCGGGTGTGGCGTGAGTCCGATGACTACCCAGGCAATCCAGCGGCGACTCCCGGCAGAAATCGATGAAATTGATCACGTCACCGTCAGCACCGGCTTCGATGGCATGGCCACGCAGGGGTCGGGGCCTGACGTACCGCCGGATACGCCCTTCTGACGCTCGCGGTTCTGGCGTTCTCCACTGTCATCGCAGCCGTGTCCATCACGGACCGCGGCGCTTTTGCCTCGAGGCGTGCAATAGCACGCATATGAAGCCCGAAGCCGTCGCAGAACTCATCGAGTCGAATCTCGAGGATGCCGACGCGACTGTCACGCACGCACGCGATGAACATGACGAGGATCATCTCGCAGCGACGGTCGTCTCGCCCGCGTTCGACGGCGTCCCGCTGGTCCAACAGCATCAGCAGGTCTACGACGCCCTCGGCGATCACATGACGACCGACATCCACGCCCTCGAGTTGTCGACGTACACCCCCGAGGAGTACGACGACCTCGAGTAGCCACGTCACTGACCGAGCGGTCCCACGTCCTGAATCGGACCCGCAGGTTTTTCCTTCTCTCCTGATACGATAGCAGTATGGAGTCGCTTCACCCGCGAATTCGCTTCCTCTGGATCGCCCAGGGTGTCATCATGGCAGTCGTTCTCGGTGTCGCCCTCGCAGCCGCCGACCAGTTCTTCGTCGATATCCCGACAGCCGCTATCGGCGGGCTCGCCGGTCTCGTCCTCATCGCGGGCATCGCCCACGCCGTTCGTCTCTACCAAATCTGGCGCTTTGAACTGCAAGGGGACGCACTCTACCTCGAGCGCGGTGTCATCACGTTCATCGAGACCGCAGTCCCGTTCGTTCGCGTCCAGCACGTTGACACCCAGTTCGGCCCAATTGAGCGCGTGCTTGGCCTCTCGAGTGTCGTCGTCTACACGGCAGGCTCGCGAAACGCAGATGTTCGGATTCCGGGGCTGACGCCGGACCGTGCTCGAGAACTACAAGATACGCTTCGCGAACTGGCCGTCGAGAGCGAGGCTGACGACGCTGTCTAACATGAATCGACTGCACCCACTCAGCGCGGTCATGTACGCCCTGCAGTATGCGTTTATCTGGCTCTGGATTCCGATGGTCGCCGTTATCGGCCTTGCGGCGGTCTTTGAGCCGATCAGCGGTGGCTGGACGGTCGTTGCCGCGCCGTTCGGATTTGTCGTCGGAATCGCCTACGGCATCGCGTACTACTACCGCTTTGGCTACGAGGTCACCGATGATACCGTCGACGTGGCATCCGGTGTATTCGCCCGCCGCGACCGAGAAATCCCATACGGGCGGATTCAGAACGTCGATATTCGCCAGGGCGTGATTCAGCGCCTGCTCAGTCTCGCAATCGTTTCGATTGAAACAGCCGGTGGCGGCCAGAGCGAAGCGACGCTGTACTTCGTCAGCGAGGCGGAAGCGAATCGCCTTCAATCAGAAATCCGCCAGCGCACCGCTGAGGTAAAAGAACGCCGTCAGCAACGCCGTCGAGACGCGGCCGCTGCTGACTCCCAGGCTCTTGTCGACAGTGAACGCACCGATGCTGATCCCGTCGACGCTGACGACCCAGCACAACGGGAGGTCGAGCCAGAAACGGATGCCGAGTCAGCGTCACAGCGTGACGACGCCGCACCCGGCTTGGGTCCCGACGAAATCGGCCCAGTCCGACCGCCACACATGCGCGGGACGGACTCTGGTGCTCCTGACGAGCCGACAGCACCCCACCCGAGCCAGCGCCGACAGGGACTGTTCGACCTCGAGGCGAAAGAACTCTTGTTGTACTCCTTTACGTCGTTCCGACCCGCCGCCGCTGCCGGGCTGTTGTTCATTTTCTTCTTTGCAACCGAAACCGTGCTCAACCTGTTCGTCACCCTCGCACAGCCCTTCGGCGGGCCGACGGATCTCGAAGCTGGCAACACCGGAAGCTACGGCATTTTGACGATCATCTCGGGTGCGATCAGTGTCCTGATCACGTATGTCCTCAGCGTTGCCTACACCTTCGCGACGTACTACGACTTCGAACTCGGGCGCGTTGGTGAGGACTTCGTCTACGAACGTGGCTTGCTCCAGCGCTACAGCGGTTCGATTCCATCCGAAAAAGTCCAGTCGGTTACAGTCACCGACAACCCGATACAGCGCCTGATCGAGTACGCCGGCCTGTGGGTCGAAACGGCTGGCTACGGTCCGGACAGCAACGGTGGCAGTCAGTCCGCCGTTCCGCTGGCCCAGCGCGGGCGTGTCTACCGCTTCACTGAAAATCTGACTGGCGTCGAGACGCCGAAATTCAGTAGCCCGCCGCCAGTTGCACGACGACGGTATCTGGTTCGCTACTCGCTCGTCGCCGCAGTAATCGTCGCGGTCGCATTTGGACTCGCTACTGTCACGGCGTTCGAACAGTGGTATTTCGCCGCTGTCGTGTTCGTCGCCGTCCCGCCAGCCGCTCACCTTCGGTACGTCAACATCGGCTACTTCGTCGGCGAGGACCACCTCGTCGTCCGCAGCGGCTTCTGGCGACGCCGAACGACCGTGGTTCCGTACTACCGCGTCCAGACTGTCAACACGCGCCGGTCGATCTTCCAGCGCCGACTCGGCCTCGCGTCGCTCGTCGTCGACACCGCCAGTTCCCAGTCGTTCGTCTGGTCCTCGACGACGATCTATGATATCGATCTCGAGGATGCCCGCGATATCCACCGGACGAGTCGAAAACGCCTGCAATCTGCCCTACGCGAGCGAGCCGAAAGCGACGAACTCGGCCTCTCCGTCGACTTTACCTAAGCGCTCGTCCTATTCCAACTGTCGACGGTTTCGGTGCCTTTTACCTGACCCACCGAGTCTCTGCGCGTATGGGAGATGACGATTACCGACTCGAGGAGGACAGCCTCGGTGAGATGCAGGTACCGAAAGACGCCTACTGGGGCGCACAGACCCAGCGCGCCATCCAGAACTTCCCCATTTCGGGAATCTCGTTCAGCCGGCGATTCATCCGCGCGCTCGGTGTCGTCAAGAAGGCCGCCGCACAGGCCAATCGCGACCTCGAGCTCGTCGAGGACGATGTCGCCGAGGCGATCATCGAGGCCGCAGACGAGGTCATCGCGGGCGAACACGACGATCAGTTCCCCGTCGACGTGTTCCAGACCGGCTCCGGCACCTCGTCGAACATGAACGCAAACGAGGTCATCGCCAACCGCGCCGCCGAGATCATGGGCGCGGAAATCGGTGACCGCGTTGTCCATCCGAACGACCACGTCAACTACGGCCAGTCGAGCAACGACGTCATCCCAACCGCGATGCACGTTGCCTCGCTCGAGGCCGTCGAAAAAGACGTCATTCCAGCACTCGATACGCTTCGAGAAGCGCTCGAGGCGAAAGAAGACGAGTTCGACGACGTCGTCAAAACAGGTCGGACGCACCTGCAGGATGCAACGCCAGTCACCCTCGGCCAGGAGTTCGGCGGTTACCGCACGCAGGTCGAGAAGGGGCTTTCGCGCGTCGATAAGGTTCGCGAGCACCTCGCCGAACTCGCTCTCGGTGGCACTGCGACTGGCACGGGCCTGAACACCCACGAGGAGTTCCCCGGCCGCGCCGCCGAGTACATTACGAAAGAGACGGGCGTCCAGTTCCGTGAGGCCGACAACCACTTCGAGGCTCAAGCTGCCCACGACGCAATGTCTGAAGCCCACGGCGCGCTCCGTGTCATCGCCGGGTCGCTGAACAAGATCGCAAACGATCTTCGGCTCTTGGCGTCCGGCCCACGCAACGGCCTCGGCGAGATCGAACAGCCCGAGAACCAGCCCGGCTCCTCGATCATGCCCGGCAAGATCAACCCCGTCGTTGCCGAAGCCGTCAATCAGGTCCACAAGCAGGTCGTCGGCAACGACGCCGCCGTTTCAGCGGGAGCAGCTGAGGGCCAGATCGACCTCAACCTCTACAAACCCGTCCTCGCGCACAACTTCCTCGAGTCGGCCGAACTCATCTCGAACTCGAGTCAGGTTTTCGCAGAGCGCTTCGTCGACCCGCTCGAGGCCAATGAAGAATTCTGTGCGAATCAGGTCGAACAGTCGATGGCGATGGCCACCTCGTTGAACGTCCATATCGGCTACGACAAAGCCAGCGAGGTCGCCAAAACGGCACTCAAGGAGGGCAAAACGGTTCGTGAAGTCGTCCTCGAGAAGGGCTATCTCGACGAAGACGAGGCTGATGAGGTGCTTGATCCCCGAAAAATGGCTCAGCGGGGCATTCTCGGACAGGACGACTAACGCCCAGTCAGTCTGCGGTCGTAATTGATCTCACATTCTTGTTTCAGGCCGTTTGCAAGCGAGTATTTGGCACACTACTGAGTACTCGGAGTACAGTTACATCACATACTGACTAGTCTTTCTTTCCAGACACTCGAGCCCAAATCGACACACAGAGTCCGTATTAGCACGGTACAGAACGGAATAAACGAAACCAAGCAGTTTTGGGGGCCGGTAGCGTCAGACGAAATATGCACACCTGTCGCAACTGCAATCAGTCGTTCCAGACCGAACTTGCACTTGAATTACACCGCGACACCTGCCAGAAAGGACAACTGTTCTGCCAGGTTTGTGGTGACCGATTCCGCGAAGGCGATGCCACACAGGATGGGTGGCACTATGCGTGTCCGAACGACGAGTGTGATGGAGACGGCCTTCAAGAGGACCTCTATCACGTCAAGGACGTCCGCACGGCAACCCACTAACTGCGTTTCCCCTTCTCGAGGCTGTTGCGATGGGATTGCGTGGCCTCTGGCCACGTGGTGTGTACACAGCCAACAGTGACGGTTCTAATCGGCGTTGAGTAACTCTTTTCTCGAGCACCGGTCTTCGCCGTTTGCAAGAGACGAGTTTTAGATATAGCACCATACGATTCATTAGGTGGGTTTCGAGCAGTCAACTCTGAAATTGGAATGCTACCATGAACCAATGGTTTCGGATAGGTCTTGCTCTCACCTCGGCTTTGCCATTGGATTCGAGTACACTGGCCACTTGCTTCTCGTGTCGCGAAACACGCTACACCTTCGATTGCTCATAGTAGTCGATGCACTCACCGCAATTGCGCTGGCTCCCGCGATGCTCGAGCCCCCGATCGAAAGCAGCGGAGACGGCGGTGGTGGTGGCCAACACGTGAATGTGCTGTCTTGATTCCATGACCGGACGTTTCTGACTTAGATCTGTATCCAAACCCAACTGCACTCGAGGCCGTCAGATGGTCCCGCAAAACCAGTATCGTCTACCCGGACGAAAGCCACGGGTTTCCACTCCAGCGACGTTGGCTTGCCCATATGATGTCCGCAATATACACTTCCGCAGTACGCACCGCAGCCGTCTTCATCCGCTCGAGAGCCACTACAGAGCCCGATCGTGAGGTAGTAGGCTGTGTGACCGGTTCGAGTGCTGTGGCATTTCCTGCGCTACTAAGTTGCTTACCGGGTGGGAATGAACCTCGAGCGAAAGCATCTCCGTGACTCAGTCTGGTCTGCTGTCTCTCTCGTCTATACGACTCAAGGCGGTATTTCAGCTACTAGAGAGTGCTATCACCTATGTGGTTCACACACTGACTGCTGATCCTGCTCACGAGCGCGCTACGCCCGTTCGCTCTGGCGCAGCTCGGAATGAAGTGAGAGCCGCGCATCCATCTGCTGATCTGGTGTGTTGGACTTTCAGTGAGTACTAGGATTCTCTCGAGATGGCCTCGATTTCCTGAACCGGGTGCTCTCTTGAATGGATACCACCACGAGGACGATCATTGAAATTGACAGACCGACCTCCAATTACCCCCGATTTGTCTCTGGATTGTATTCTTTCAGGGGTGCACTCGAGTGTCCGCAGAGATTGACTGGAAATATATTTCACACTAATATCTCGTTAATTCACCCGCTGATATTCCCTGTGGGTACTGCTATTGATTTTGTTTGATTTGGCCTCGATTTGTTGAAATGGTCTGGAACAGCACATGTGTGTTTGCTGTCTATTGGTGGGCTTTCTAACTGCGAATTTGGCTTGGGGATCACCCATTTACCTCATAGAAATATAGCCGAAACTTATTATGGGTCCCAGTGGAATATACTAATCTGCAACCCTCTTCTGGAACTGCAACCCCTAGGGTCTAAGCCCCGAGAACCACCTTCTAAAAACCATCATCTATCTACACTTTCTACACTACTACTGCGATTAATAGTGTAGTTTTGCGGAAGAAATGATTCCCAGATGTCTACTTTTCCCCTCGAGTCTTGATTCTCATGGTAGGTACTCGATGCTCCACTAGCATGGTGGTTCCCTAGTTTGCTGTTAGCATGCAACACATTACACTCTTTTAGATTCTATTGTAGTACTATAGTTGCTCGTTTTATAGGCCTACTTTGGAACCTAGCTCGTTATCTGCCCTGGTGTTGCATGCTCATACTCGCAAATAAGGGCATTTATTTCCGAGAATGGGCCAGATTGAAGTGGCTCCCCTGAGTGGTGCCGGCTATGGCAGCCGACGACCGAGTCGCCGTGAAAACGTATGTGCCACGGTACCAAAAGGAGGTCTGGCAAGAGCACGCCGACGACCTCGAGATGAGTCAAAGCGAGTTCGTTCGGACAATGGTCCAGTCCGGTCGAAGTACGTTCGATGTGCCCTCGAGTGGGGGTAGCGAAACACCCCCCGATGAGGGTGGGGAAACCGACCACTCTGAGGGGTTCGGTGATCGCATTCTCGAGGTGCTTCAGCGCGAAGGTGTCAAGAATTGGGACGAACTCGTTGACGCCCTGATTGACGATGTTGAGGACGATTTAGACGCAGCATTGCAGCGTCTGCAAGACGAAAATTTGGTTCGCTATAGCGGCCGCGATGGCGGCTACGTGGTGACAGAAAATGAGTGAGAGCCAGCAGCTGAACACGGTCGAATATTTCCTGCAGGATATCGAACACCACGGGCGCAACGACCGCACGGCAGCAGCCTATCGGCGAGTGTTGCGGGAGTACGAGACGTTCCTCCAGGAGCGATTCGATACAACGCCGCCAGCGGCCAGCTATCGTGATTGTATGGCCTGGGTACATGAGATGCGTTCGACCCACTCAGAAAGCACTGTGGCGACGTATGCGTCGTATCTCAACCGTTTCTACAGCTACCTCGAGCGAGTGGGCCACGCCGAGGAAAATCCGATGACGGTCGTCTTAGAGGAGATGAACGAAACCATCGAGTCGAATCCAACGCGGCGAGATATTACGCTTGCAGAGATGCGTGCGTTCGTCGCTGATGTTCGCCATCCGCTTCATCGGGCGATCATCGTGCTGTTGTTGAAGACTGGACTCAGGGCGGGCGAACTCTGCAACCTGGATTTAGTTGACTGTCACCTCGAGCACGAGGCTCAGGACTGGCAGCCGCGGGCGCATATCGCCGGGCGACCGAATTCGCTCTTTATCTCGACAGAACACACCTACGGCGAGGAATCTGGCGGGGTGCAACGGAGTGCGTCAAACAAGCGCAAGCGTGAGACGGTGATTCCGATCGACGGGGAAGTAAAGCATGCGCTGATACAGTGGCTTGCGATCCGCCCTGATACGCCCTCGAACCCCGGGAGAACGACCGCCGAACCACTGTTCCTCAGCACGGCCGACAACTGGGGGGCGCGTCTCACACCGAAAATCGTCCATCACGTGGTTACCGACTATGCAGCAGACCGTGGCTGGCATCGAACCGGCGGCGGCGCGTCCGAGAACGTCACCCCGCATTACTTCCGTCACTTCTTCACGACGCACCTGCGGGATCGAACCGGGGACCGAGGGATCGTCCAGTACCTCCGCGGTGATGTCGCCAGTGACGTGATCGATACCTACACTCACAACTGGGGCGATCGGGTTCGGGATACCTATCTTGAGCACATCTATACGATCTCCGGCTGACTAACCTCGTGTTGGACTGCATTCGAGTGGCGTTCGTGACTCTCTGAGATGGCTCGTATCGCCAGTTTCCAAATTGTGTCTCCATTGGAAATTGGTGTTCTGGCCTCATATCTCGTTCGACATCAGGCAAATAAACCCTATGTCGCTATACCGAAAACGTAGTTGTAGTTCAGAAGGCTTGGTACTCGCTGGACGAGATTCAGCCTTTGGCCAGATTGCCTGACGATCTCTGTACTACCCAAATTCACCGACGATTAGCGTGAAATCGCTGTACCCGTCTGTAGTCAAACAAGTATTAATACCAATTCTACCTCTCTACTCTTGTATGGATAGTCGGTTTCTCTTTGTTGGGGTAGTTATTTTGTTGGCCGTCTTGGGTTTAGTGGTGTTATTCTCGGTTCCATTGGGCATTGACCATAGTGAGGGACCTGTTGTGTTGGGCGATTCCGAAGAGTTCGTCTCTGCTGGACAGATCTCGAGCGAAGACCAACTACTAGTTCGGCACGACGCTACAGTAACAAACGACACCGCTCACACTGTACTCGAATACGAAAACGGAACCGTGGAATCCGTGTACCGTGACGGCGTCGTGTACACAAAGCATGTAACACACGTCGATAATGAGGACTGGTTTGAACGGAACGAACCAGCAACTGCCGAGATTATTCATTCCGGAGAATATCAAGATCGGTTCATTCGAATTTCTAAAGAGAATGGAACGTTCGATTCGTCTGAAATAGGTTCCGTACGCTCTATGACCTATTCGGGGTTGAGTTCAGCTGATTACGAGAAAACAGGTGAACAAAGCGACCCTGCACGGATAGTGTACTCACCAGAGTCTACATGGATGAAACTCGGTTCAGACACTCAACGAATCAGTTCTAAGTCGGGAGATCTCAAAACAGATCCTGAAACTGGCATCGTCCGAACGGCCTCGCTCCGTGTGACTGTGACAGAAGTGTCTTCGTACGGAGAGTTCTTGTTTTTCAGTGACGATGGTGATATCCTAGACGTACAGTATGAGTATGATCCTGAACCAGACATAGACCAGGTGGAGAAACCCTCATGGTTCAGACAGTGTGTCGAAAATGACCAATGCGAATTCTAATTGCAGATAGAAATCCCACTCAGCAATTTTGGCATCCGTGATTACTGCCCAAAAATCTGAATCGGAGTGTTTCACGTCGAATACAGTTATATTGGACTCCTCGAGTCCTGTCTCACCGATTCGTCGAGATGAAGCCACTTGAGCGAGACAAGGGGCGACACAGCAGCACAGAAAATCAGCAACGACTGTCGTCCTCAGACCGCTTCGGCACGAGCGCTCACCGTATCGAAAATGTGTGGAACGAACCCTTCGGCGAGTGGCGAGAGTTCGTACACTCGCTGTCCACCCTCACGGAACTTGCCGACGAGTCCAGCGTCCTCGAGCGTGTTGAGGTGGTGATACAGGTCGTTTTGCCGTCGCTCGAGCAAGTCGGCGAGTTCACCGCTTCGGAGTTGCCCTTCCTCGGCGAGCAGATAGAGGATGGTAAATCGCGTGGGCTCACCCATCGCGCTGAGGCGATTTGCCTCGCGCTCGAGGTCGAGCGTCTCGTTCAGTAGCTGTGAGTCGAGCCGTTCTTGAGCCGTCGTTCGGTTGTTCGTCTGGACTTCGCGTTCACTCATATCTGTCTCTATGTGCTCGAGTGTCTTAGACTTAATCGTCGTTAAGACGAATTGTCGACACGAGATTTACTATCACGCAACTTGGACTGTATCGTAATGGATACACTCACGGGGTATGAGGGCACGCCGATCGAGACGATAATCGCTCGGTCGGTCCCCGACGCGACGCCGGACGATGTTTTCGTCTTTCTCATGGGACCGTACCGCTTGCTTGATCCGTCGTATCTGTATCCGGGCGATGAGTATCCGCTGCCGTCAGACCCGCTCGCGCCGCGGGCTGGCGCTGGGGAACCCGACGCAATCGAGGCAACGCTGTAAACGATCTGTAAACGTGTCTCTGCAGAAACGGGGGTCACGGCGTTTATCGCGACGGATATCGACATCCCGACTCGGCGAGAGGCCGAACAGCAACAACGTGACGAACCGGGACTGGCTGTGATCGACCAGTCGGTCGCGTTCGCACGCGCGAGCGCAGGAAACGCGTTCGTCTTTACAAAAGCCGGACTCACGACGGGTGCTGGGGCCGAGGCTGGAGCCATTCCCGAGCACTTCCGACTCCGCGACGAAGCAACTCGACGTCGTGATCCGCGGACGTTCTGTATCTTCGCAGAAGCAACCGAAGCCTCCGGTGAACACGGCCGTGTCTACGAGCCTCGGTTCAGCAGCGCCTCGATCGATGAAATGGATGATGCCTACGATCTTCGCTTTCGCTACTTCGTCGACCGGGACGAACTCGTCGACCGGTTGATCGATTTCGTTGAGTCCTACGTCATCCCGCTCTCGAGGTGATTATTCGACGGCGAGTTCGGTCTCGAGGTCAGTGTCGTTGAGCAAAGCTCTGACGGCGTCGACAGCGTCGGTCGTTTCAGAGCGGTTCTCGAGGAGGACGGTTTCGCTGGGAAACAGTTGCTCGCCAAGTAGCAAGCCGTGGTCGCGGGCGGTCGAGCCGGTCACGGTCAGGTAGACGCCGAGTCCGTGCTCGGCGATTGCGGCCTCTTCTTCGCGGTGGCCGTTGGGATACTGAAAATCAACGCCGTCGAGCGTCCGAGTGCCGAGGACGGCTTGGACGAGTCGCTCGTATCGTGGTTCGATACAGAGCGGTCCCTCGTAGGCCTCGAGAAAGTCGCGGTCGAGTCCCTCGGCTGCGGGCGCGACGTCGGGGGTTGCCATCAACGTGTGGTAGACGGTATCGCCGAGGCCGGTAATAACGCGAACATCTGTATCAGCCGGGTCGATTCGCGCGTTGATCGCTTCGATTCGATCGAGTGGCTCCGGGCGGAGTGTGACGACTTCCTCGAGAATGAGGTCGGCGCTGTCGAAGCCGAGTGCGAACTCGTGGGTTCGCAGCGCGCGGAAGGGCTCTTCGCGGCCGATGAGTTGGACGTCGGCGTCAGTGTCGATCGCATCGATATCCGCGAGCGGAATCGTCACGCTGTCGAAGACGATCCGGCGCGGCTTCCCCGCCCGATCATCTCGCAACAGGGTGTACTCTGGGGCGGTTGGGTCGTCGACAGTGCTGTAGTCGGCGAGACGATGGTAGACGTTTGGCTCGTCGGGCTCGAGGGTGCCCTTTGTGAGTGCCTTTTCGTGGCGAAGCGTCGAAGAGATCTCATCCGCGAGCGTCGGCTGCTCGAGACGTCGGGCCAAGCGGTCCAGTACGGACTCGAGCGGTCGTCCTTTGCGCGGGACTGCAATCGGAATCGTCTCGCCCATCGGCCGATTCTCTGCCGGCGACGGATAAACGAGTTGTGTTTTCCGCTACGTTCTACAAAATCGGGATCTGTGACGCACGTGGGTGGGGCGGGTTATTCGCCGCCGTCTGCGAACATCGACCCGAGCTGGTCGCGCCACTCCTGAATGTCGGTGACGTCATCCTGTAGCGACTCGAGGTCGGATTCGACACTGTCGACGTGGGATGCAACATCGTCGACATCGGACTCCACGGCATCGATGTCGTCGTCCAGTTCAGCAACGTCTGTCTCGAGCGTCTCTGCGGTCTCCGTGACGTCGTCGAGACCGCTTTCAAGCGTCTCAACATCGCTCTCGAGTGTGTCAACGTCGTCTTCGACGGCGGTTACGTCGTCACTAACAGAGTCGACCGATTCGTCGACGGCTGCAACATCATCTTCGACGCCCTCGAGGTCGGAGTCGAGCGTTTCCACGTCAGATTCAACACGTTCGAGACCGGTTTCGACGGCATCGACATCGTCACTAACCGACTCAAGATCGGTTTCCAGTTCGTCAGTTTGGCTATCGAGTGCATCGATATCGTCGGGAACTGACGCGAGACTGGAGAGGTCTTCCTCGAGGTCGGTCGTCCACTCGGTCAACGTATCAATTTCGGTGCCGAGGTCGTCGACGCGGGTTTCGGTCCCGCCAAGGCGGTTGTCGATTGCAGCGACATCGGCCTGGAGGGCAGACTGCTCGGATTTGACCTCGTCGATGAGTTGCTTGCCGGTGCCGTGTTCGTTGAGGAACTGCTCGAGGGCGTCGGTGTAGGCTGTAACTTCCTCGACGCGGCTCTGAAGGTGGTCAAGGCGGGTGAGTTCTGCGGTCCCGAGTTCGTCGCCGAGTTCGGCCTGGAGTACCTCGAGGTCCTCGTCATCGACGGTTTCAGCGCGGATTTCAGCAGCGAGCGCGGCGGCGAGTTGGCCGTCTGGTTCGCCTTCCGTATCAAGTCCAGCCGCGTCGTCGGTCGTTGTGGCAGTTTCTGGCGTCTCGGCGGCCGACGTCTCAGGGGTGTCGATCGCTTCGTCGTCACTCATATCGACGACATCGGCGTCGTCGACGCTGTCGGACTCTGCATCCGCGTCGACGGTCTCGGAGTCGGTGTCGACTGGTGCAGCCTCACTTTCTTCAGCCACTGGTTCGGAGTCAGCGTCTGGCTCGACATCAAGCGCTGTATCATCGTCTTCGGCAGCTGGATCCGCCTCGTCGGTGTCGTCGATGGACTCTTCGGAACTCTCGTCGAGCGCTGGCTCTGTGTCGTCTGCGTCGGCGTCGGCATCAGCAGGCTCGTCTAACTCGAGATCGAGTGTCTCTTCCGCTGCGTCGACATCGCCTTCGTCCTCGTCTGCGTCTTCGTCGACGCTTGCCGCCGCATCTTCGAGGTTGAGATCAAGGTCTGGCTCGTCGATATCGTCGTCTGCATCCTCGAGGTCGAGGTCGAGATCAAGGTCGTCGCTTTCACCGTCGGCCTCACTGTCGCTTTCGACTGGCGGTTCGGGGTCGGGGATTTCGTCTTCTTCGAAGCCGAGGTCGATGTCCGGGGTATCGTCTTCGTCGTCTTCCTCGGTGGCCTCGAGGTCGGGGTCGGTGTCGACATCGCTGAGGTCGAGGTCGAGTCCGCCGTCGTCAGCCTCGTCGGCTGTCGCCTCATTGTCGTCTTCTGTGTCCGCATCAGCGTCCGCATCTGCATCAGCCGCTTCGGTATCGGCCAGTTCAGCAGCATCGGCGTCGCCTTCTGTCTCGTCGGTTGCGGCGGTGTCGTCGAGAGACTTGCTGTCCTCGTCACTGAGGCCCGGAACGGAAGACGATTCGCCCGAGAGCATCTCTCGGACGGCCTGGTTGCGGTCTTCGGAGACGATGCTATCGATAACAGTATCGTCGATTTCGTCGCCGCCGGACGTTCGTTCGTCGTCGCCAGAAACCTCGACGACCGTTGGTTCGGTCAAGAATTTCTCGGCGGTCTGTTCATCGTCAATTCGGATGCCATACACCGTCAGGAGGTCCTCACCGGCCTCGAGTGTGCCGGTGAATTCAACGTGGTTGTCCTGGAAAGCAGTCCAGTCGTCGCTGTGATAGTCGGGGTGGAAGCCGACTTTGTCCATTGGGAACGATTCAGGGATATCCTCGGAGAGTCGAAAGGTTACCTGATCGTCTCGCTCGGATTCAATCTCGAAGCGAATCGCAGGCACGGGAAACTCATCCGCCGTGAACGCCTTTCGGACGGTTAGTCCGTCGGCGCTGACCTCGATCACTTCGTCCGTATCGGCGGTGCTACTCATGCGGGCAACGTTGCCCCACCATTGTTATAAATGATACGGAAGAATATCAAATTTAGGTCATATACGCGACTAGAGATCGACGCGATCGCCGATCTCTGCGAGCTCGAGTCGGTGCGGGAATTCGAAGCTCTTCGCGTGATGATGGAGGACTTTCGGGTCGGATGTGAGCCCTTTCCACATGTCCCAGTGACTTGGGAGAAGCCGCTCGAGTTGGAGGTCGTTCGTCGCTTCAATGATCTGGTTTTCGTCGCTGTACCAGCTGGTTCGGGTTGGCTCGCCGGAGGACGAGTCAGGGACGCGGCCGATCGTTCCAAAGGCGAGAACACCCAGATCGATGTCGTACTCCTCGCCGATGCGAGCGAACTCGTCGCTCGGTTTCGTATCGCCGCCGTGGAAGAAGGTACCGCTGTCGTGTTCGATGACGTAACTGACAGGGTGTGTCGAGTCGGGATCGTGGGCAGCTTCGACGTGGATGGTAAACTCGCCGATCTCGAGGGTGTCGCCCTCTTCGACTTCGCTGAGCTGCTCGTCGTCGATGTCCCACTCGTCGGTCCAGCCTTCCTCCTCCGTCACCGCGAGGCTGTCGTCTGCTCCGTAGAACGTTGCGTCCGTATTCTCGAGAATCGGGGCCTGACTCGGCCCGTCGACGTGATCAGTGTGTTCGTGCGTGGCGAGGACGGCGTCGGCCTCGGTCACGTCCTCGGAGTCGAACGGAACCGGGATCATGCGCGTGGTCCGTGGCGGATTGCCAAGGCTCAGGTAGGGATCGATGTAGATCGTCGTCCCCTCGCTGCCTTTGAGGATGAACCCATTGCAGCCAAGATACCAGATGCCGACGCTATCCGGTGTTGCATCTTCGACGTCACGAACAAGCCAGTCTCCCCAGTCGCTTTCGACCATACGTGACGATAGACAAACGAGTGCGTAAATGTTGCTGTCGAGTCCGCCGTCACTGACGAGAGGAGCAAGATGACTGAACAGCGTCGGACACGACCTATAGCGGAACTGTCGACTCGAGCACTTCGGGTTCTTGTTCCATCTTTTCGCGGTCGGACTCAAACTCGAGCCAGGACGCACACAGCGCGGCGTTGTCTGCGGCGATGACTCGACCCGTCTCGGTGTCGTACTCAACCAAACCGGCATCGGCCAGCATCGGCAGGTGGACGTGAACCAGCGAGACTCGAACGTTGTCGACGGTCTCTGCCGTCACGTCGTCCGTCGACGTCTCGAGCTGTGCAACGGCTCGAGCGAGTGCGTCGACCGACACCGTGTCGATCTGATCGACCAGAACGGCGAGCATCGTCCGTCGTCGCTCGTCGGCAAGTCCACTGAACACGGCATCGAGTTCCGCACTCGAGGCGTGTGCGTTCCCAGTGCGGATGGTGTCGACGGTGGCGTCTGGCAGTGCGTCAGTTGCAACGAGTGTGCCGTTCTGATCGGCGATAACCCCTGCGTCTTTCAGGGCGGGCAGGACCCGGTGCTGACAGTCGATGCGCGTCCGCTGGTGTTCGTCGTCCGTGACTGCAGCGAGCGGCTTGTCGTTCGTTACGGCTGCGATCTCGTATGCGAGATCGTTGGGGTCGATACCGTTTGGAGATCGTTCGGCGACGACTCGGAGCACTTCGCGTCGGGGTTCGTCTGCGAGCAGCGTGAAGAGCTCGTCTCGGGAGGGCACCGTTCGTCCGCCGACGTCTGAATTACTCATCACTTACGGGTCCGTACCGTTCGGGCAAAAGAACTGCTCCAAATTAATTTGGAGTAAGTGGCATTTTACCACCAGATACGTGAATATCTCGAGTGGATTGGTAAGTTTCTGTGAACACTGCACTCATATTCCCGAAAAGGATCCGATTCGCATACGTCTGTAGTCACATATTGAGAACCGCGTTATCACTGATTAGGGCAGTAAATATGCATGAGGCGAAGTCACACGATGCCCGACTCGTCACCAGTTCGGACCGTCCACGATACACGAGTTTGAGTGGGTGACTACCAGGTTCCGTGGAAGGTGTCGAACGAGAGGTCCTCGAGTGGCTTGTTGCCGATGGCGATCTCGTACTCGCCGGGAGTGAGCATCGGCTTGTGGAAGCGCGGCCCGTCGTCGGTCGTGATTCGCGGACAGCCGGTATTGACGAACGCGTCCATGTCGAAGTTCAGAAGGCGGTCGGGGGTGACCTCGTCCATCGTAATGAGGTACGCGTTGTCGTTGCCCTCGAGAATTTCTTGGGCCTGATCCCAGCGGCCCTGGCCGATTTTCGTACAGAAGATGACGCCCCATTTTTCGGCGTCCATCGCGCGGTGAACGGCACCGTAGCGCTGTTTCAGGAATTTTTCGGTGTCCGCGACAGTGACGACATTGTTGACTGGATCGGCGATGACGACGTGTTTCTCGGGGTGTTCCATCGCCAGGCCGAGCGGGTGGAACTTGCCGCCGCCGACGTACAGCACCTGATCCGCGGGCACGTCCGCGCTCGCGTAGTTACATCCGAGCACCTGTCCCTCGTGGGTGAGTCGGTCATCACCGCGGCGGCTGTGGACCTCGTAGCCGCGTTCCTCGAGGAATTTGGTCATCTCCTCGTAGAGATTCATGTGCTGGGCCGTCGTCACGAGACCGACATCCTTGGTTTCGTCGGGGTCCTCGAGCGTCTCGAGGGCGTCTTCCATGATCGGCGTGACTTCGACGTTCGAGAACAGCGGCACGTAGATCACCTTGTCCGTGTTCTTCATCGGCGAGTGGCCGAAGTGGACGAACACGTCAGTGCGTTTCATCAGGTAGGTGTCAAGGTCACAAGCGCCATAGCAGGGCTGACCCGAGAGCATGAACGTGACATCGCCCTCAGTCAACTCGCGCAGGTCGTCCGCCACTTTTGGGCCGCGGCGCTTGAGCCCCTCGGGGAACTGCAGGCCGACCTTCTCGGCGTCGCGCTCCTCGACGGCGTCGATAATTCGCTCGAGTTCGTAGTCCCACTCGCGGTCGTGTTTCAACTGCATCCCGGTGTTTCGGAGGTCCCCTTCTGTGTACTCCGTCTCCTGGCTCATTAGCCGTGGTAACGGCCACGGACGTATAACGGCGGCGCTTTTCGGGCCGGTGACACAGCCTCGCAGTCAGCGCTCGCAACTCGAGTGTGGAGTATTGGCGACTGATTGTTTCGACCCAACAGTCATAGTACTGGAGTGTAAACGGGGAGCTAATGTCAGCGGAACAGTCTCCAGATGGCTATCTTTTCGACGTCTACCGTCGATATATCGGTGAACCTGAGGACCGGACCGACATCTACGCCGGGTTCAGTCTGTTCCTCGGCGGTATCGGCCTTGGGATCATTTCGTTGGTACTCTTCCTGTGGAGCACCAACTATGCTGCTCGTTCCGACGCGTACTTCACGTGGACCGAACCCGCGTACGCGCTCGTGATGGTCGCGTTGCCGATTTTGATGCTCGGAATCGTCGTCCTGTTGCCGTCCGAACGTCGTGTACAGTATGCATCTATTGCGGGCGTGGCCGTGACCGTCGTCGCGGTCGGTGGATTTCTATACGCCTATCCGACCGACTGGAACGGCTACGGCGCAGATTACACCGCCGAGGTTATCGCGGTCTATGCAGTTGGTCTCGCCGCGCTTACCGCCTCCACTGGCGCAGCGTTAATCGCTCACTACCTCGATATGGCCCGTGAGGCCCAGCGAATCGAACCCACCGATGATGCGGAATCCGAATCGTACACCGATGAGGAAATCCAAAGCGACATCGACGCCGCGATGGAAGACGTCGAACTCTCCTGGGGTGGCGTCCAGAAAACTGAGCACAAGCGCCTGAGTTTCTCCGAAAACGAGTTCGACGAAGTCGACGTCGATAGCGTGGGGACAAAAACCACCCGCTCCTCGGGCGTCGACGCGCAAGTTGCCGGCCTCAAAGGTCTCAAAGGCGGCGACACGAAAACGACCACCTCGAGTGCGACGGTCGATGATCAGACGCAGAAACTCAAAGAACTCCGCGAGCAACAGCGCGCCGAGGAGTTAGCAACGGATGACAGCAGTGGTCTCGTTGCAGCAGTGACTGGCAGGCTCGCATCGCTGCGCAATCGTTTGGGGCGCAATTAATCACTTATAAACTGACGTAAATACTATATTTTTCTGTATTTTCACAAAATGAAATCAATGCACATAGATTTATAATCCGTCAGCCGCCTTGGGCAACTATGGCTAAAGGCCTAGACGTTGGGACGATGAACATCCTGTCTGCACAGCAGGATGGTTCCGACACGGTATTCGTGCAACAGCGTAACTCCTTCGTGGAAATTGAGTACTCGGATATGGCCGAGCAGATGCTTTCGCGAAGCGAAGTCCTTCACATTCGCAAAGACGATAAGGTCTACGTCGTCGGTGACGACGCCCTGAACTTTGCGAACATTTTCAACAAGGAAACCCGTCGCCCGATGAAACACGGGATCCTGTCGAACGACGAACAGAGCGCGATTCCGATGATGAAACTCATCATCGAACAGGTCGTCGGCGAGCCGGCCTATCCTGACGAGAAGCTCTACTTCTCCTCACCCGCAGATCCAATCGACTCTGATCTCTCGACACTGTATCACCAGAAAACGATCGAATCATTCCTCAACGACATGGGCTACGACTCTGAGCCAATCAACGAGGGGATGTCCGTTATCTACTCCGAACTCGCGGACAACAACTTCACCGGCCTCGGTATTTCGTTCGGTGCAGGGATGACGAACGTCTGTCTCTCCTACTACGCAGTGCCCGTCATGAAGTTCTCCGTCGCCCGCGGTGGCGACTGGGTCGACGAACAGGCCGCCCGCGCAACGGGCACGCCAGTCGACAAGGTCACCTCGATCAAAGAGGACGACTTCGAACTCGACTTCACCACCGACGTCGGTGGCGTCGAAGGTGCACTTTCGATCTACTACGAGAACCTCCTCGATTACGTCATCGAGAACATCGTCTCGGAGGTTGACGAGGAAGACGTTGAGGAAGGCCTCGACGTGCCAGTCGTCGTCACCGGTGGTACCTCGAGTCCAAGTGGCTTCGAGGATCTGTTCCGTGACCACCTGAACGACGCCAATATTCCGTTCTCGATCAGCGGCGTGACCCACGCTGACGAACCGCTCTACAGTGTCGCCCGTGGTGGCCTCGTTGCAGCTCGCTCCGATGAGGATGTCGACGTTGAGGAAGAAGACGCTGACGCAGCGGCTGCTGAGTAACGACGCGACTCATATTTTTGCGTTTTCGACCGGACCTGAGGAGTGAAGCGGCTGGTAGTCTACAAGCCCGTAGGTGCAGACTCCTTGTCTCTACGATTGATAAAAGCGATTGAGAGCGTCGCGCCAGGACTCGGGAGTCTCGGGAACGCTGTCGTGGTCGACCGGAATGTCCGCGTACTCACAATGCGGACAGCTCACGGTCGAGACGTCACCGAGGGAGAGTTCCTCGAGCGAGCCCTGACACCGGGGACACTCGTCCATAGGATGCCTTCGAACGGCCGCTCCTTAACTCTATTCGAAATTGTCACGAAACTGGTGGTGCTGGTGCGCCAGCTCACGTCACTCGAGAATTACTACTGCGCATCTATAAAACTTTTTGTATGCGGGATGTGTATACCCTATGTATGAGCCTGACCTCGTCTGCTGACCACGAAATTCCACTCGAGGGCTGTCGACCAGCGGATGTCACCCCTGTAGCGCTCGAGGCGAGTGCCCTCGAGTCGACTGCGCCGTCGTATCTGCGGGACCTGAAACGCGAGTTTGCTGCGGATGGCCTCGCGCCGACTGCACTCACTATCGATGCCTGTTTTGACGAGACGTGTTCGCTTGCGACGCAGGACGAAATCGACCGAATTCGGGGCTACGTCCGCGCCGGTGCATTCCTCGGCGTTGGCTCCGTGACAGTCGCTATCGATGATATTACCGATGTCGAGACGGTCAAACCCGCACTCGAGGCGTGTGCCGAACGCGCCGACCGCGAGGGGATTGCCTTCGATCTCGAGGGGCCTATCACGCTCGAGCGCTAACGCTTCGGTATGTCGCCGTCTCGTCGGACGATCGCCCGCGAACTCGAGTCACTTGCTGATTTTGCCGATCCCTCGCCCGACCTCGAGCAGTATCTGACGCCGCCTGAAATTGCTGCCCATGTCTGTCATCTGGCTGCACTCGAGGACGACCTTTCGCGGCCAGTCGTCGACCTTGGAACGGGGACTGGAATGCTCGCGATTGGGGCTGCACTTGCGGGTGCCGAACGCGTCATCGGGATCGACGTCGACACGGATGCGCTGGCGACCGCGCGGGAGAACGCGACTCGAGTCGGCGCTGCAGGCATCGACTGGGTTCGCGCCGACGCGACGGCCCCGCCGGTCGCACTCGAGGGCGCGACTGTGCTTTCGAATCCGCCCTTCGGCGCACAACGCGGGAATCGACACGCGGATCGGGACTTTCTCGAGGCCGCTGGCGCTGTCGGGACGGTGTCGTACACGATCCACAACGAGGGCAGCCAGGAATTCGTCGAGTCGTTCGCCGCGGACGCGGGCGGAGAGGTAACGCACGCGTTTCGAGCCGAGTTTCCGATTGAGCACCGGTTCGAGTTTCACACCGAAGCGGAGTCGACGCTGCAGGCGGAAGTGTTCCGGCTCGAGTGGACTCGTTGATTGCCTTCGACGCACGGCGTGAGACGGCAATTATAGTTGGTGAGACGTCGCATTATTCAGCGTGAAGGGCGGAACGTGTTCAGTACAGCGTGCAAACACGCACGTCAGTCCAGACAGATTCCCCAGTTGAGCGAAGGCTGAGCCACACTCTCTCCATCTTCGATAACGTCCAGTGATGACGAGAAGAGATAGACGCCATGGGGGAGACATGGATCTGCCTCGTGGGGTGCAACGAGAACGTACTCTTCTGTCACAGTCTCACCTGGATCCAATTCAACCCTCTCTTCCATCGGCTCGCCACCGATTGCAGCCTCGGCTTGCCAGCACCCGTCCGGATCTGGCGAGGAATAGTGCTCGAGCGATTCCCAATCGTTCAGGAGCCGAGCATCGCGATCACTGTGTTCACCGTGCGAGAGGGGCCTTGGGCCATAGGCAAACGTTCGCTCAGTTGGCGCGTTATTCCCAATGATGACTCGAATTTGAGCAGGATGGTCGGCAGTGAACTCGTGGCGGATTTCGATATCGAGATGAACGCCCTCGGCTGGCGTATCAACGCCGACAGAGATGTCCGGAGTCAAGCTCTCCGCTTCGTCGGTTGGAACGTCGTCATCAGGGGCGGAACAGTCAGCCTTCAACTTTTCCACAGATGGCACATCAGTCGTCAACGCTGGCTCGCCAGTCGTTTGATCGCTGAAGGGAACACTTCCGAGACAGCCGGTGAGGACGGGCAGTGTTCCAGTCGCGGCGAGCAGCTGACGCCGATTCATACCAGATGCTCACTGGTACGTTGTGATAGGTTTTCTGAAAATCACATTTCAAATTAGTATTTTCTCAGTACAGTTCTGACGGTACTGGTCCTGGTTTCAATTCGAACATGATCTGCATGCCGACGCCGTGCTCCACTCAACTTACTCCTCGAGGTGTTCGATTCGCGCATACCGGCCTGCGCGCCAGCCGGCGATGAGCGCGACCACGGTGCCGACCACAATCGAGAGCCCGAAGCCGATTGCGTACACCTCGAGTGGTGTCTGGAGCAAGTCATCGAAGCCGGCGACGGAGCCAGCGAGGCTGTTGAGTCGGCCGACGAGCACCGGCGTTGCTGCGAGTCCAATGACCCCGCCGAGCAGCCCGATGAGTAACCCTTGCATCCCGATGGTTCCTGCGAGCAGTCGCCTCGAGAGGCCGATTGCCCGGAGGGCAGCGAGTTGCGTTCGCTGCTGGGCGGCCACAAGTGCGAACAGGTTGATGGTGAGGACGAGCCCACCGACGACGGCGAGGCCGACGAGCGTCCCGCCGCTTGCAAGCACGAGCGGCTGTTCCTCGAGCATGGCACCGATCTGTTCGTCACTGGTTCGGATGTCGTACTCAGGGTACTCCTCCTCGAGGTCGGCAGCGACCTCCTCGCGGTCAGCGTCGTCGGCGACGTTGCCGGTGATGAATGTCGCCCTGTCGGTGCCGATCGTCCCGGCAACGGCCTGTAGATCCACCAGTGGGAGCGAGACGGTTTCCGAGCCCAGGAATTGTGAGTAGTACTGAGAGGTGCCGACGACGGTGAACTCGTAGTCTGGCGCACTCTCCTGGCTGGTGCCGACGTAGATCGTGTCGCCAACGTCTGCACCGATTTCGTCTGCGACGCGTGGATCGAGGACGATCTCCTCGGTCGTCGGCTCGCTCGAGCGCTCTTCGTAGGCCGATTCAGGTGTCTCGAAGCCCTCTCCCTCCTCGAAGTCAAAGCCCTCGTGCGTTTGCTGGGCTCCGACGGCAGGCCGGCGCTCGAGATCGTCGGGATCGGTCCCAAGGTAGACATCGTGTATGGCGATCGGTGTCGCGTACGTCATATCGTCGCGCTCGACGAGATCCGCCGCGATGCCGTGAGAGCCGACGATTGGGTTTTCGGTCCCGCTGGCGGAGGGGTCGACGGGATCGCTCGAGATCCAGATATCCTGATCGGCGTTCTCGAGGCCGTCTTCGCCGGTTTCGACGACGCCGACGCCGAGACTGGCAAGCAGCGTAATCGAGAGAATGGCGATCGTAACTGCGACCACTGTCAACGCCGTTCGACCTGGAGAGCGCCGTAGCTGAGCGATTGCAAGGCCGGTCACGGCTTTCGTTCGGATGAGCGAGCCGCTGATCATTGGCTTACCTCCTCTAAGACGGACGTTCGTGAGGCAACGGCAAGCGGATAGGGCACGGCGACGAGGCCAGCGAGCAAGGCGACGCCGATCCCGTAGGGGATGAACAGCGGGTGGACGACGGCAACGGCTCCTGGCGCAATCGTTGCACTCGCGGCCGCGTTAACAACGTGTATCGCACCCATGCCGAGCCCGACACCGATGAGTGCGCCGACAGCCGTCGTTGCGAGCGTCGAGAGCGCGACAACCACGAGTCGGCTGAGTGTCGGGAATCCCACTGACTCGAGGACGGCAAGCGTTTGCCGGTCCTCGTCGACTGTCATGCCCATCGTGGTCGCGACAAACGACGCACAGATGGCGATGCTGGCGACGAGCGCGAGAACGCCCGTCGCGAGTGCGAGACCATCGTCAAACAGTGAGCCGAGGGCGACACCGTCAGGTGAGTCGATTTCGGCGTTCGGGTACGCCGTTTCGCCTGCTGTCTCAGCGGCGTCGGCGTCGCCCCAGACGAGGACGCTGTCGGCGAGTTCGTCGTCCGACGCGCCAGAGACGTGCTGTAATTCGCTCAGATGGACGAGTGCGATGGGAGCCTCGTTTTCACCGTCCGAACCAGCCGTTTCGACACCACTGACCGTCACCGCGGGATCCATGTCAGACGGGAGCGCTGCTTCACCGCCTGCAACGGACAACTCGTCGCCGTCTGCCGCCTCGAGGCGGTCTGCGGCTGCCGTTGAGAGCAGAATCTCCTCCTGTGGCGCGCCCGTGTACGAGCCGTTATCGTAGTGTGAATCGCCCGCCTCGAGGCCATCCGTCGGGAGGCCGGCAACCGTTCGTGGCTCGCCGTCTGGAACGACGCCCACCATGAGAATTGTTTGTGGATCGCCATCGCCATTCTCGAGACGAACCGGTTCGACGAGGACTGGTGAGGCGTGGTCGACGCCATCTTCGTCGCTAATCGTCGCTGCGCGTTCGTTCGTCTCGCCGAGGCGTGGCCCTTCGACGCCGTCGACGGCAGAAACGGACTCGCTTCCCTTGGGTTCGAGTTCGGCGGTCGCATCGTTTTCGGAGACGACGCCGCCATCAGCAAGCGCTAACGCGATGCCGGTCAGGACGATCAACAACGTAATGGTCAGCGCAACGGCGGCCGTCGTCGCTGCGATCCGTCCCGAACGAGTGCGGGTTGCTCGACTCCACAATCGACTGAGTGAAAACCCAATGAGGGCGTTCCAGCGCCCTCGACGTGTGCCGTCGCTGTCATCCGCCATCCGCAATCACCTGCCCATCGCAGAGCGTGACCACCCGATCGGCGACGGACAGGGTCTCGTCATCGTGTGAGGCGACGAGCACCGCCCGTCCGCGCTCGCGCCCGACAGCAGTTAGTAACTCGAGGACATCCGCCCCAGTCGTTGTATCGAGTTCGCCCGTTGGCTCGTCGGCGACAATCACATCGGGGTCCGTCGAGAGCGCACGCGCGAGTGCCACTCGCTGGCGCTCGCCGCCGCTGAGTTCGCTGGGCAGGTGGGTCGTTCGCGCCTCGAGTCCGACCGCCTCGAGTAACTCTTCTGCGCGGGCGCGGCGGCGGCGCTTGGGAACGCCCGCCTGTACGAGCGGCAGTGCCACGTTCGCTCGGGCCGACAGCGACGGCAACAGATGAAACCGCTGGAAGACGATGCCGACGTGTTGTCGACGCAGTCGCGTTCGTTGTCGGTCGGAGCGTGTTGTAAGATCATCGCCGAGCACTGACACGGTGCCCTCAGTTGGGACGACCAGGCCTGCGACCGTGTGCAAAATTGTCGACTTGCCGCTGCCGCTTGGCCCCTCGAGCCCGACGATTTCGCCACGTCCCACCGACAACGAAACGTCATCGAGCGCCCGAACCGTCCGCCCGCTCCCCGAACTGAATCGCCCACCACCTGAGCCATATTCGTGTGTGACGCCCTCGAGCTGGACAGCATCCAGTGGCCCGTCCTCGACTCGAGACGCAGACGATGCTGTCGACATCGTCTCTCCCTCGGACTCGGGGGTGGTTCCGGTCGTGGATCGAGACGCCGAAGCCGCCCTCGACAGTACGCGGTTGATCATCGCCAGTAGTTCAACTCACTCGAGCGAACGGGAGTGCCGGCCATTGTTTCACACCGACTTCCCGTTTCCACGTACCGGTTAACCTCACTGGCGCCACCTGCAACTGTTCACCCCACCTATGAGTGTCAACCCAGCCGAATTCTCACAGCAATGTCTGTTTCTTGGTGGCTGGATAGTGATCGGCTCTGGAACACGAAATACCAACGTACAACGGGGTGTTCAGCATCTGTTTGAGAAACCTGCTGGGTTGGGCCGTCTCGAGCAGCGTTTCGCTATGCGGTAAGCGATGACACTCATGAATACGAACCAATTTTGGCCGGCGTACGTCGCCATCCTCTCGAGAAGGCTGTTCGAACACGTGCTTCTCCTCCGAGAAAGGGTCCCATTCTGCGTCCGTTGGGTGCCTACTTGTGGCAGCTAGTTGTACGTCTCCTCGCTGGCAATGGCGACAGCGGTTCCATCCGACACGGCATAGATCGTTTCGTCTTCGTACTCGAACTCGAGACCGTTTGCCGCAGTTGGCTCATCTGGCTCCGGGAGTGGGGCCGTTTCGACATCGCTCGAGGATTCAACCTCGAGGACGAATTCGCCGTCGTCCGGCACGATCGTGATGAGTCGGTTATCGATCCGGAGATCGGCTGTCTTTTCGTCGGATTCGTGGACGACTGTTGGCTCGGAATCGGCCTCCCACATGCGGACCTGATAGACGGGATCGTTTCCGACGGGTTCCCATCCATGTCGATCGACGGAGACGGTCTCTCGCCAGCCAGGACCACCGACACTGACGGTTTCCTCACCCGTGTGGGCCAACTGCTGGTCGGGTATCGCTTCCATCCAGATGTTTCGTTGCTCGCTCGAGACGATCACGCCCGTCGCCTCGAGTCCCGAGTCATCGACCAGTTCGTCGAGGCCGATACCCGAGACGAGTTGGTTTTCGGCTTCCTCAGCGTACTCTATGGTGTAGTCTTCGATTTCAATCGCCTCGTCTCCGGGTTCGTCGTCGAAGACGACCACGTTCAGATTGACCGGAATTGCCATGCCCGAGAGTACTGCGAGGACCAGCAAGACGACGAGTACCGCTGAACTCCGCTGGGTGATCCTCGAGAGCCGCGTCCGTTCTCGAGCGTGCGTGGCGCGGGCGATGTCACGGATGCGGTCGATGCTGGTGGTATCCGTCTGATTGCCGGTTGCAATCTCGAGTACCCGGTCCGTGACTGCACCGGGGTGTTCGTCTGCGTTCCGATCGCGGAAACTGGCGAGTGCGCGGTCGATCCGGGCGGGCAGGACTGGTCGTTCGGTTGCCGTCAGCGCAACCGTGATCAGCAGTGCAAGTACCGCGACGATGACGAGCCCTGGGCCCTGAAAGAGGATATAGGTCTGATTCTCGCCGAACCAGTAAATCTGCCAGAGGCCACGCGAAATTGCATACAGGAGGATCGCCAGCCAGACATGGAGTGCATTCGGCCGGTTGCCGCGACGCTCGAGGACGACGAGTGCGAGCACAAGCCCGAAGAAAAAGCCAAGCGCGTGACCCTGAATCGCGATTTCGGCCCACGAGGGTGCGGTTGGTGGACTTGGTTCGGCGGTATAGGTATAGATCGGATTCTGCAGTGCACGATAGAGCGTCTGAAGTGCACTCTGGACGCCGATGACGCCAATGAGCGTCATGATTGGGTAGTGGACAATCGCAAAGCCAACGAACGCAAACACGACGCCGGAGAAGCCGATCACTGGCCCAAGCGAGAAAATACTCGTCAGCAGGCCAATGGCGATGACTGCGAGCGGGAAGAGTACGACGGCACGGATCCACGGTGTCGTCCACCAGGTGCGAAGACGTGCCCGCATCCCGTCGTCAGGACGGGTCTCTCGAGGCTGCGTCTGCGCGTAGTGGCTCCAGGCGTACTCGGCAATCGGCGCGGCGACGACGGTTCCGGCCAGATTACTGACGAGATGGCCAGCACTCGCGTGTGAAAAGGACGCTGTGAGTATTCCAAGCGGGTAGAAATACGACCAGGAGCGATAGGGAATCGTCACGGGGTCGCTGGGATCTGTGATCCCGTTCTGGACGAACAGATAGACGGCGAGAACGAACGCGATGACGATGAGCGACCCCCACGGAACGCCCATGATGAGTCGGTCACCAGCAATGTCTCGCCACCGCCGGTCAGGGTCGGCAAGTCGCCTGACAACCGCAAGTGAGAGGACGACCGTCGCGACGATAACGGCCGCAAGCAGCGCCGCAATCGGTGACATGTGCCTGAGGTGCGACCGTGGGCGTATATACTGTTCGGCTCACCATCCGACGGCGTCTACCAGTTGAACCGGCCTTCGAAAGGTACAAGCGGTCGACGAACGGAGTAGTCGCCATGGAACTGCGGGTCACCGAGAGCACCGAGGACGAACTCTCGATCGAAATTGCGGGCGAGGATCACACGTTTATGAACGTCCTCAAGGGCGCATTGCTCGAGCACGAAGACGTCAGTGCTGCAACGTACGACGTGAATCCAGAACAGTCCGGCGGCCAGACAGAACCGATTCTGACGGTCAAAACCGACGGGACCGTTGATCCACTCAACGCCCTCGAGGAAGCAGCCGTCGACGTCCGAGAGAAGACGATTTCATTCCGCGACGCGTTCGAAGCTGCGGTATAATCGCTGCTCACTCGTTTTACTGCACACTCACTTGCGTGAGCTCTCGCGATAGCGGTCTAGCCGTCGGCTTCTGACTCGAGCGTGACGACACCCTCGCTCGAGTCGTAGTGGACGCGCTGGTCTTCGCTGGTCGTGTGGCTCACTGTTGCACGGAGGTCATCGACGTCAGCCGGACGATCAACGACCAGCACGGAGTGGCGCGGAGAGTAGTCCATCGTCTGTTCTCTCGGGCGCACGTCGTAGCCGTGGACGTGGACACCGTCGTCGACAGCCTCGACGCGAACCCACTCGTGGCGCACCGAACTCGAGCCGAATCCAGATTCGATGACGAGCACAATCTGGTTGTCGAAGGAAACGTCCTCGAGCGTCTCTCGAGACTCGTCGTCGGTTTCCTCGAGAGTGATCGCCGACTCGAGATCCGATTTCGTCTCGAGCAGGCTGGCGCTGTAGAACTCGCCGATGTCGAATCCCTGACCGTCGACGGCTCGTTCCTCGAGCCGGACCGCGGAAACGGGTTCGAACTCGAGGGTTGGCTCAGATTCCATCCCGTTGCCGAGGTAGTGATCATCCCAGTTCTCCGGATCATCGTGTGCAGGTCGTTCCGGTTCGTGAGGCGGGGTGTCAACGCGTGCTTCCTCAGGTTCATCACCGTCGTTGCCATCCGTGTCCTCGTCGTCGACATCGCCCGTATCGGTTTCAGAACTGTCGTCTTCGTCCTCGTCGCGGTCGCTTCGCTCGCTGTTCTCGTCATCACGTGCGTTGCCATCGCCGTTCCCGTCGTCACTCTCGCCTGCTGGGTCACCTGTCTCCTCGAGGCAGCCGGCGGCGAGGCCAGCGAGTCCGGCCCCGCTTGCAACGAGGAGCCGTCGACGCGTTCGATCAGTCATACACACCCGTTTCGGGGGTGCAGATAAACGCTTTGAGGAAGCTCAAAGACGCGTTTCACTGACGGCGAGTGACAGTCGCTTCAGGCCAATCAACACGCGGCGTAGAAGACGTACACCGTCTGCCCGCCCTCGTCAGGGCCAACGTGGATATCGAGTCCTTCCTGACTGAGTGTGCTCGAGTCGATATCCTCGGAGCCGGATTCAGCAGCCTGAATCGTCGCGGCAATCTCGTCGGCCAACGCCTCGCCGTCCTCATAGTCCTCGAGCTGGCCAACCGGCGGGTGTGAGGCTGCGATCAGGTCGGTCTGGCAGTCCACGCCGAACTCATCCGGGCCGGCGTACTGGGGTTCTGTGTCTTCGTACTCGAGGGCGACGAGACCGCGATTTCGGTGCTCGGCGAACGCGGCGAGGTCGTCATCGTACGTCCGCTGCTCGTCGGCGTCACGGTCAGCATTGAGCCGCTCGTGGACCGCAGATTCGGTGGCCTCGAGGTCGACCCCTGCTGCCTCACTTCCCTCGCCGGGTGCATCCGGCGGCGCTGGCGCGCCAATGCCGGGCAGAATCGAGAGCGGGATAACACCAGTTGCAAACAACAAAAAGACGATGCCGATGACAGCGAACGCGGGCAAGTACGGTTTGGCAACCTCGAGCCAGCTTGGCGTCTCGAGGTCCGTCTCGATGTCGTCGTAGTTCTGTTCGGTCTTCTCGAGATTGTGACTGCCACAGCGCGAGCAGGGCGGGTTGTTGCGCATGTGCTGGCGGCCACAGTCGGCACAGACCCACATGTACTGCGTGCCGGTGTCGACGGTGCCGTCGTCTCGGCCGCGATCGGACTCTTCGCCCTCGCGGACGACCGCCTTCTCGAATTTGTTGTGCCCGCAGCTATCGCAGGGTGGGTCGTTGTCCTCGTGTGGTTTGCCACACCACGTACACCGCCACTTCACTGGTACTAGGGGTCGACCGCGACGAAATAAGCGTATTGAATCAAACTGATTGACTCACCTCGAGCGTCGAGTCTGTCGGTTAGAGTCGAACCGGCACGCCCTGCTCGTCGAGATACGATTTCGTCTCCTCGATCGAGTACTCATCAAAGTGGAAAATCGACGCTGCGAGCCCGGCGTCAGCGTTCGCTTCCGTAAACACGTCGTACATATCCTCGGGGCTGCCACAGCCTGAAGAGGCGATTACGGGCGTATCAACGACCTCACAGACCGCTTCGGTCAGCGGCAGGTCGTAGCCGTCTTTGGTGCCGTCCTTGTCAATCGAGTTGACGAACAACTCGCCTGCGCCACGGGATTCGGCTTCTGCTGCCCACTCGAGGACGTCAATTCCGGTCCCTTCGCGGCCACCCTTTTTCGTACACTCGAACCAGCAGGATTCGCCGTCGATTTCGGTGTAGTGCTCGCCCTGCTCATCGAAGCGCCGGCGCGCGTCGACGCTGATGACGATACACTGGCTGCCGAAGGCGTTCGCCCCCTCGTTGACGAGTTCCGGCCGCTCGAGTGCGCCGGTCGTAATCGAGACTTTGTCCGCACCAGCGCGAAGGGTTTCTTTGATATCGTCGGTGGTTCGGATGCCGCCACCGACAGTGAGGGGGATAAAGACCTCGTCTGCGACTCTCGAGACGACATCGAGCATCGTTTCGCGCCCCTCTGCGGAGGCGGTGATGTCGAGGAAGACGAACTCGTCAGCCCCCGATTCGTTGTACGCTTTGGCCATCTCGACCGGGTCGCCGGTGTATTTCAGGTCCTCGAAGTGCACGCCGGTGTACACTGCCGGATTCCCGTCGTCGTCCAGATCAACGTCAATACACGGGATGATTCGCTTGGTGAGTGCCATGTGGTCGTAGGCGAGTCTTTGCACTGGGGGTAGTAAAGCCGTCTGGATCGAACAATTTCGACGGTGGGTCCGATCGCTTCCTCACCGCTCGAGCAGCCGATCCCGGAACGCCTCAACGGCCTCGGGGAGTACCTCGAGTTCTGCCTGGTATTTGGCGTACTCGCCGTACTCGTCGGTGAGTGTGACGTTCATTTCGGGGTCGCGACTCGCGGCTCGAGCGACTGCATCGTCAGTCCACGATAGTTCTTGGAGAGTTTCGGCCAGTCGGTAGGCACCGAGTGACGGCTCATCGAGTGGCACGGCGTCGCGGGCCGTTTGTGCCGCCTCAAGTGCAGCCGCTCGTTGCGCGCGGATCTCGTCGCTATCATCGGGTGCCTCGACGTCGCCGTCAGCGATCCGATCGCGGACGCGCTCGAACCCACGCAATGACTGCTCGAACTCGAGGGCGCGCTGGAGTCCGAGTCCAAAGGTCTCTGCCTCGAGTGTGTCCTCCATAGATTCGTGAGCCTGGTGTATCGAGCTTCCAGCCTGCCAGATGACGGACTCGAGTGATCGGGTTCCGTCAAACCCATCGAGTCCGACCGCCTCGTACCACGCCTCGCTTTCGCCGTCTTGCGATGGAAAGTCAGCCTCGTTGGCCCGCTCGATCGATTGCTCGAGCGTGTCCTCGAACACCGCCTCGAGATAGTGGTCGCCGTCACCATCTGCAATCCCGCTCGCGTAGCGTTCATCAAAGTGCGCCCAGATGCGTGTCGTGGTCGTTCCGAGCTCGAGGTCGCCCGCAGACTCACCGATTTCGAGGACATCGTCGGCTTCGTGGACGTCCCACCGATTGAGGGTTCGCTCAGCGTGCTGGAGATCTCCGTCTCGCTGGAACGCATACAGTGTTGCACGGAGCCGTCCCGCGTCGGTATCTTCGCCACGATACTCGGGTTCTGCACGCCGATCTGCAAGCGCCGACTGCACCGCGTCGTACTCGTCGCGAAGTTCAGTCAAGAGATCGTCTCGGTCGGCGTCGATAGCGAGCCACGCGGTCGCGGCTTCTCGAGCGACTTTGTGTTGTTCGCGTGCGTCCCGAAGTGCGTGATAGCGGTCTGCACCCACTGTGTCGGCGGCTTCATCCCGGCCCGCCATCGCCTCGAGTCGGTTCTCATCAATCGTTTCTCGGATAACGCCGTTTGGAATGTGAGATTCCTCGAGTGGCTCCGGTATCTCATCGATGAGTGTGTCTGTGCGCTCGAGTGCATCCTCGAGCGCGTCCGCATCCGGTTCAACGGGAACCGGCCACTCGAGAGTTGGTCCGTCCGACTCGAGGACCGTATCGGCCTCTGCAGGTGTGTACGTCGGTGTGGACTCATCGCCGAATCCGGGGAGGCTCTGACAGCCCGCAACGGCGGTGCTCGTCGCTGCAGCGAGGCCTGCGAGCAGCTGTCGGCGAGTGCGACTCGAGTGTGGTGTGTGACTCTCGCCACCCAGTTTCTTGCCAGTCATGAGTCGTCTCCGTCGTTGGTCGCCTCGCGCTCAGCGGTGAGCACGTTGCGGTGACAGGACATACTCTCGGAACTGCTCCTGCTCGTTGGCCCGTCGTTGTACGGCCTGTCGACGCGGATCACGACCGCCTCCATGCGTTCGTAGTCTGCCTCGCAGGTGGTCTCCGGTGACTTCAGGTGCTGGCAGTACTCCGTTCGAAACGAGTTCCCGCGGGCGGTCACATCGAGGAGGTGGCGCTCGTAACAGTCTTCGATTGTTCGCTGGTCGATGACGACCGACTGCTGTTCGAAGTCGGTGTCGTCGACGAACGCCTGTATTTCGCGCTCGGCTGTCTCATCAGCGGTGATCTCGAGCGCGTCGGCGTCTTCGGTATCAGTAATAAACAGTGCCCGTTCGTGTGCGAGGATGGGCTCGTCTTCGTCTGCATCTGCAGCGTCTGCTGCCGTTTCCGCATCTGAATACACGAAGTGCTTGGCATCGTCCGAGCGGATGGACAGGGTTTCGCCCCGGTGACTCGAGTCAGTGCTGGGACGTTCCGTCACAGTGTGTTCGTGCGTGCTGTTAGCAGTGACCTCGTCACTTGTGTTCTGTTCAAAGACCGATCCGCCGTCAAATCCGCCCGTACAGCCTGCGACTGCCACCGAGAGGGCGCTCCCGGCAGCGGCAAGTAACTGCCTGCGGGCTGGCGTAGAGGAGGGCATTATGCGACACACTCGTTGGTCGATTGGTAAATACTTCTGGATGACGAATTGCCGTACTCGAGTAGCCGGCGCTCGAGAGGCTTGCAGTACGATGTAGGTGCGTTTAAGGGACCAAGACGCGAACGAACGGGCATGGCAGACGACACTCCAGCCGCAGATCACGACTCGGGCGCTGACGTCGGCCACGATCTCGAGGCCGACCGAACGACCGCTCCAATGAGCGACTACTCCTCGCGTGCTGTCGCTATCGGCTTTCTCGTAATGAGTATCGGAATAACGGTTGTCTTTGGAATCCCGCTCGTTGCACTCGGACTGTAAGGGCCGTTAGAAGACGTATTCGTCGTCGTGGCCCATCATTCCGTCATCTTCAAGGCCTGTTCCGCCGGTTGCTCCTTCTTCTTCGTCCATCGGTCCGCTGGTCTTGTAGGCTTTGATCCCCGTCGAGAGGAGATCCTCAATCGCTTCTTCGCGATTGACGAACTCGCCACGCTCGACCATCTGGGCGATTTGCATCTCGAGATGTTCCGGGATGGTGATCTCTGCTTTTGGCATGCTGATTCGGCTTTCGGCGAGGGGGTATTTAGGTTTGACGGGGATTGTACGCTCCTTGAAATCACACGTAGTGCGTGTGTATGCACCGAGTACTGATTCCCACCACCGACAGCGGGCCTCCTCGAGAGGTTGATCGAAGCGACTCTCGGTTGATCCTACGCTGGACGGTCAGGGAGGAGTGACGTGAAAAGCGGGTGCGGGTACGTGGTGGACACGCCGCGTCGGGGGTGGAGTGATGCCAGTGTGAGAGACAGCCAGACTGTGGCTGTGACGCGGGTGTGGGTTCGTCTTCGTCGCGACGGGGTCTTAGCGGTTGCCCATCATGGAGTCGAAGGCGTTTTTCAGCGTTGCTCCCGGCTGGGTGATCGAATTCAGCTGCTGGCGCATCTTGCGCTGGTTGAAGTAACTCGCGAACGCGAGGATTGTTGGCGGCCAGAGGCCAACGAACAGTCCGCGCTGTCGGTCTCCGCGGAGGAAAAAGTAATACCACGAGAGGGCGACGGATGCGCCGGCTGCGAGGAACGCTGGCCCCATTGCTTGGTCGCCAACTTCTTCTACTGCCTGTCCAGAGATTTCCTGGTCTGTCATCTGCTGTTTACTCGCCATGCACGTTGTCGGTGGGTAAGATGCTACTAAGTCGTGGCGAGGGTTTCGAGATGTATCCCTGGCTTGTTCATCCAAACGAAGTGTTCCCAATCGTTTCAACCCTGATTCCGTCCCCGAAATTCGGACTTTGCATAGCGCGACCGACACCATGCTCGAGTCACTGCGTCACATCTACGTCTGTCCGCGCGAACACACTTGTATGCCGACCGACGTCACAGACCTGTATCAGGAGTTCGGCGACGACCGACTCCCGCCGGGCCAGCGCGAGACGACGGCGTTTCCAGTCCTCTCGAAGAGTGCCACGCCGACCTGGGACCCTGACACCTGGGAGTTTACCGTCACTGGCGCTGTTGATACGGAACTCCGTTTCTCTTGGGAGGAGTTTCGCGACCTGCCACACGAAACCCAGCGCCAGGACTTTCACTGCGTGACCGGCTGGAGCAAGTTCGACTGCGAATTTACGGGCGTCCCGTTCCCCGAACTCGCCGAGCGCGCGGGCGTTCACGACGATGCCTGCCACGTCATGTTTTCGGCGCTCGATGACTACACGACTGACCTCCCGCTCGAGGAGTGCATGCGCGATGAAGTACTGTTCGCGTGGGACTACGACGGCGAGTCACTGCCCGCAGATCATGGCGGGCCGCTTCGGGTCGTCACGCCGCACAGATACGCCTACAAGGGCGCAAAGTGGGTCGACGGCATCGAGTTACTCACCGAACCCGAGCGCGGCTACTGGGAAAAGCGAGGCTACTCCCAGACGGCGGACCCGTGGCGTGAGGAGCGATATAGTTAGGCTGAAGGCGAGGCGGTCCTGAACATCGTGCGATGGACGGGACCTCGGAGGGACGGCTGGCGGGTACGCCCCATGAACCAGCGAGCGAGACGCTCGAGGAGCCCCTGGTCAGTGCGAGCCGCGAACTTGCGGACGTTTCGTTCGGTGCGATTACTGACGCGGAGTTCACTGATGATGAGGCCAGCCAGTTGCGACTGCAGTGGGCCACCCCGGATGGCCTCGAGATCGTCGGGCGCGGTGTTGCTGCCCGACTCACCGCAACCGGCCCGGACCGATTCGCGGCAATCCGCCAGCAGGCGAGCGATCTTTTTGTCGACCTCGAGCACAACGGGCCGGCAATTGCCCGCCCGCGTGCGTTCGGCGGCGTTGCGTTTCACGACAGTCACGATACGACGACTGCGGGGTCCACTACCGTAGCGGGCGATTCACATTGGGAGGGATTCGACGCCGCGTCCTTCGTCGTCCCGCGCGTGTTCGTCACGCGCAGTGATACCGACGACGTCACAGGAAATGCGAAAATCTGGCTGACGGCCGTCGGCACCGACGCCAGCGCCACGAACGAGCGACTCGAGCGTTGGGATGACCGACTCGCGGACCTCCCTGCGATGCAGCCAAGCGGAACGAGCCCCGGCGTCGCCAAAACCGAGCGAACCACCACGCGCGAGCAGTGGGCCAGTCAAGTTGATGACGCCCTCGAGCGAATCGCGACGGACAGACTCAGGAAAGTCGTCCTCGCACAGGCGCTCTCGGTCGATCTGGAAGACGAGATCGACGTTGCGTCGACGCTCGAGCGCCTGCGTCGTCGGTACCCGAACTGTTACCGATTCCTGATCAGCGGCCACGACGGGTCGACGTTCTTCGGTGCGCCGCCCGAACGGCTGGTTTCGAAACGCGGTGATCACGTCGAAACCGAAGCACTGGCTGGCTCTGCGCCCCGCGGCGAGGCACCCGAAGAAGACGAAGCGTTCGCCGATGAGATGCTTTCGAGCGACAAACTCGACCGCGAACACGACCTGGTCGTCGAAGCGATTCGCGACCAACTCGAGGGACTCGCCAGCGAGCTACACATTGGTGATCGCGGCATCCGGAAGTTGGCGACGATTCAGCACCTCCAGACGCCAATCGAGGCGACGCTTGCGGCTGATCGTCACGTCCTCGAGCTCGTCGAAGGACTGCATCCGACACCGGCGGTCGGCGGGATGCCCCCGGACGCTGCCTGGGAGACGATTCGCGACACCGAGCCTTTCGACCGCGGCTGGTACGCCAGCCCAATCGGCTGGTTCGACGCCAACGGCGACGGCGAATTTGCAGTTGGGCTCCGGTCGGGAGTCGCAACAGCAGACCGCGTCACACTCTTTGCCGGCAACGGGATCGTCGCGGACAGTGACCCGGACGAGGAGTGGGAGGAAGTCCAGTTGAAGTTCCGCCCGATTCTCGACGAACTGCGATAACGACCGACGATTGTTATGCACGCACCAAATCGCGCAACGCTGTGGGGTCGCATTCTCGCCGACGAACTTGCCGCAGGTGGCCTCGAGGCTGTCTGTATCGCGCCCGGAAGCCGGTCGACGCCGCTGACGGTTGCGTTCGCCGAACACGACGATATCGACGTGTATTCACACCTTGACGAGCGCTCGGCGGCCTACTTCGCGCTCGGTCGCGCCCGGCGAACCGGCGAGCCAACTGCACTGATCTGTACCTCCGGTACTGCGGCAGCGAACTTTCATCCGGCCGTTCTCGAGGCGAATCAGGCCCGCGTGCCGATGCTCGTTCTCACGGCGGATCGGCCACCGGAACTCCGAGATAGCGGCGCGAATCAGACCGTCGATCAGGTCAAACTCTACGGCGACGCAGTGCGCTGGGCCGCCGAACTGCCCGTTCCCGAGGCTGACGAGCGAACCGTTCGCAGTCTTCGGACGACCGCCGCACGCGCGCTTTCTGAAACCGTCGGCGTCGAACCCGGCCCCGTCCACCTGAACTGTCCGTTTCGAAAGCCACTCGAGCCACTCGAGGTCCCCGACGCTGTTCCGGATTCATTTGGGGAGACGCTCGCTGGCCGGGGACGCGAGGGTGCGTTCGTCGAGACCGTACGTGGGAATCGAACGCTCGAGGACGACCGCGCCGCAGAAATCGCTAGCGCGCTCGAGGCAGCCGAGCGCCCACTCGTCGTCGCTGGACCTGCCGATCCGACAGCGGCACAGACGCTCGAGGCAGAATCCGTCGTGTCCGTCGCTGAGCGACTTGGCGCGCCGATACTCGCGGACCCGTTGTCGGGGCTGCGATTCGGCCCACACGTCCGGCACGCTGACGGATTGCCTGCTGTCTTCGGTGGCTACGACACCTACATCAACCACATCGACGAGCCGGATGTCGTCCTCCGATTTGGGGCGTCGCCGACCTCGAAACCGCTGCGTCACGCCCTGCGAGACGCGGCTGCACGCCAGTTCGTCGTCGATCCCGCGGGTGCGTGGCGCGAGGCGACCTTTACCGCGACGGATCTGGTCGCCGCAACGCCTGAGTCGGTCATCTCGGGTATCCTCGAGTCGCTCGAGTCCGATTCAGTGTCGGATACGGTGTGGCTCGAGCAAATCGCCGAGGCCGAGCGTCGACACTGGGACCTCGCCGCCGATGCGTGTGAGCGGGGGTCGCTCGAGGCCGACCCCTTCGAGGGAGCAGTTCTCAGGGATGTTTTCGCGCATGCGCCGGACCCGGCGACGATTTTCGTCTCGAACAGTATGCCGATCCGAGACGCGGATCGGTTTGGACAGCCCCGTGCGTCCGAGTTGACGGTCCTCGCCAATCGCGGTGCAAGCGGGATCGACGGCATCGAAAGTACGGCGTTGGGGGCGGGCAGCGCCGCAGACGAACCACTCGTGCTCGTCACCGGCGATCTGGCCTTTTACCACGATGCGAACGGATTGCTCGCAGTCGACCGCTGCGATGTCGACGCGACCATCGTCTTGCTGGACAACGACGGTGGCGGCATCTTCCATAAGCTTCCGATTGCGCAGTTCGAGCCGCCGTTTACCGACCAGTTCAAAACGCCCCACGGCATCGAGTTTGAGCCGCTTTCGGAGGCGTACGGCCTCGAGTTCGCGCGCGTTAGGCCTCACGAGTTTTCGGGGGCGTATCGAGACTCGCTCGAGCGCTCGGGGACGCAGGTGCTGTCGGTGTCGTTCGATTCTGAGGAGAGTCACCGACGCCGGGAGGACCTTGCAGAACGTACTCGAGATGCGATTCGCTGAGCCGCGCCGATACTGTGCGGTGAGAGTACTGTTTTCGCGGGTGTGACTGTCTCTGAGCGAATGGGTCGGCGTTTCGCTGGTGGTCGCTCTCGAACAAATAAATAGTATAGTGCTATACCAAAATTGGGTGTTGCGTACGAATCGAATGGGCCGATTGTGTGGTCTCAGAGTGCGATCATCGTCACACCGATCACCGCGAGGACGGCGGCGATGAGTCGAATTCGGAAGTGACGCTCACCGAGCAAGATGCCGCCGAGGATGACGGCGACGATGGCTTGCGTGTTGATGATCGGCGAGGCGATGCTGGCCGGCAGGACCGCAAACGCGAGCGTCGTCAGGTGCTCGCCCAGTGCGACCATCCCGCCCGCGAGCGCAAACTTCGGCAGGTCTGTACGGACATCGACACCGCGTGGTGGATTGCGAATCGCACCCGGGAGCAAGACGACAGCAATACCGACGAGCAACAGCGGTACCCACAGCCGCTCCGGAATCGCGAGTTCCTGTAGCGCGATTCGCTTACCGAGGTCGCTCACTGCATAACACATCGCGCTCAACAGGGCCAACTGTGCCGGCCTCGAGTTCGCGGCTTTGGCAATCGGCTTGAGGAACCCGCCGGGATCGTAGTTGGCGACGTAGACCGCGAGCGTCGCGACGACGACGCCGGCGACCTGCAGCGGGGTGAGAATCTGGCCGAGTATCACGACCTCGAGCGGGAGGACGAACATCGGGACGGTCTTGTTGATCGGTGTGACGTAGGAGACGTCGCCGTCCTCGATTGCACGCAGAAATAACACGAACGCGATGGCGGTCATCACGACGGTGAGTCCAGTCACACCGATCTCAGAGAGTCCGAACTGAGAGAGGACGGTTGTGGCGTTGGTGGCTTCCGTGGCAGCAACCGGCAGATACCACGCGACGGCGAACGTGTTGAGTAGAACTGTCAGCGCCGCTGGTGAGTAGCCCGAGAACAACCGTTTGAGGAGATAGATGTAGACGCCCCACACCACGGCGGCACCGAGCGCGACTCCGAGACCGGCATCCATACCTCGCCGAATGGAAGTGCGTTACAAGAGTCGTTCGATTGGGCGGCCGAAATGTGCCGTCTCGAGGCGTTGTGACCCGCTTGTCGTGTGGTGACGTTACTCTATCTGTGGTGCTTGGTCGTTACTTCGACCGGGAAGTTCGAGTTCAATCTCGAGTTCCGGATCACCCATGCCGTCGAACTCGATCTCGAGGTTGACCGGCTCGCCGAACGCGAAGGGCAGTTCCCAGGCCTCGTCGCCGCTGGAGTCGCTGATCGTGAGTTCGTCGCCGTTGCGCAGCTGTTCGCCCAGTGCGATCAAGAACTCGCCCGCGTCGGCAGCGTCGAGACGGTACTCCTGTTCGAACTTGCGGCCGGCGCGGATGACGGTTCGGTCGTCGCTGGGTTCGTCGGCGTCGGGAGCGTTCTCTGTAGCGTCTGTCATCGGAGCACGTACGGTGTCCAGCAAAATGATTCTCGTGGGTGGTGTCTCGACTCGCGACGCGGTCGGGCCGAGCGTGACGAGAGCCTTATCAGGAATCGCACACCACTCTCGAGCACCAATGGTTTCGGAACTGTTCGACCCCGACCGCTGGGAGCCCGTCGCCGAGCTGAACGACGAGTTCCGGGATATTACGTATCATCGCGCACTCGAGTCCGGGACGGTTCGGATCGCGTTCGACCGCCCTGACGTTCGCAATGCCTTCCGGCCGGGCACTGTCGATGAGTTGTACGACGCCCTAGAGCACGCCAAACGCCAGACGGACGTGGGCTGTATCCTTCTGACGGGCAACGGCCCATCGTCGAAAGATGGCGGCTGGGCCTTTTGTTCAGGCGGAGACCAGACGATTCGCGGCGAGGATGGCTATCAGTACGAGGGAGACGAAGACCGTGCCTCTGAGCAGGGACGACTCCACATTCTCGAGGTCCAGCGCCTGATTCGCCACGTTCCGAAGGTCGTCGTCTGTGTCGTCCCCGGTTGGGCGGTCGGTGGCGGGCACTCGCTACATGTCGTCTGTGACCTTACGCTCGCGAGTGAGGAGCATGCGAAGTTCCTCCAGACTGACCCGGACGTGGCGAGTTACGACGCCGGCTTCGGCTCCGCATACTTGGCAAAGCAGATCGGCCAGAAGAAAGCGCGCGAAGTCTTCTTCCTCGGAAAGACCTACTCCGCCGCGGAGGCAGCCGAGATGGGCATGATCAACGAGGCCGTACCCCATGAGGAACTCGAGGAGACAGCCCTCGAGTGGGGCGAGCGTATCAATGCCAAGAGTCCAACGGCGATGCGGATGCTCAAGTACGGCTTCAACATGACCGACGACGGCATGATCGGCCAGCAGGTGTTCGCGGGCGAGGCGACCCGACTTGGTTACATGACTGACGAGGCGGCAGAAGGCCGAGATGCGTTCGTCGAGGGTCGAGACCCCGACTTCGACGACTTCCCGTGGCACTACTGACTCCAGCGGCCGTCATAGATGCCCCTCGTATTTGCCAGCGAAAGCAAACCATTTGAAGCTCAACCCCCGAGTTCCGGATAGTGACGCTCCCTGACCGGTCTTCGCTTTCGCGGCGCGAGTACGTTCGGTTGGCTGTCGCAGCCGGCGGGACGGCCGCATTGAGCGCGTGCCTCGGCAGTGACGGGGACGACGCCTCGAGCGTCGACGTTCCATCGGGGACCGACGAACCGGAGTCGCTTCCGACACGACAGCACGCCTGGAACGACGCGCTGACGACCGACGAGCACGGCACCGTTCAGCCGCCAGCACATCACGTACTGGTTGCGCTGTCGCTTCAGGACAACGTGGTCGAGGACGGACGTGTCGACAACAGTGCTCGAGAAACAACCGAAACTGCACTACGCGCGCTCGAGCGCGCCTACGAGTGGAGCAACGAGGGGCTGGTCTTTACGCTCGGCTACACGCCGGCGTACTTCGACCGGTTCGACGAGTCGCTGCCGGAGTTGGTCGATCTTCCGGAGCCTGAAGCGCTGACTGGACAAGAATCACCCGATTTCGACGACTTTGATGCCGTCTTCCACCTTGCGAGTGACAGCCCTGAGGTCGTCATCGAGGCCGAGGAAGGCCTGTTCGGTGAGGTCGAGACGCTCAACGGAGTCGACCCCGAACTCGAGACCGATCTCTCGGCGGTTTTCGATCGACTCGAGGACCAGCGCCGGACTGGCTTCGTCGGCGATGGGTTGCCAGCCGACCACACTGATACTGACGGCGTGCCTGAGTCGGTACCCGAGGATGCGCCCTTCTTCATGGGCTTTCGCTCGGGATTTCAGGAGAGTCAGGCCACGGAGGACCGCGTGACGCTCGAGTCGGGTCCGTTCGCTGGCGGGGCAACCCAGCACGTCGAATCGATGGATATCAATCTCACGCAGTGGTTCAACCAGGAAAATCACTTCCAGCGGGTTTCGAAGATGTTCAGCCACGAACATGCCACCGAGGATCTCGTCGGCGATGTCGGCGAGACGCTTACGGGCTCGAGTGAGTTGCGTGACGAGCGGATCGACTCGACGGCTGCGGACGCACGCAGTCACAACGTTGTTGGCCACGCACAGAAGGCCGCTCGAGCCAGAGAGGACGGTGAGCCGCTCCTCTTGCGCCGGGATTTCAATACAGTTGACAGCGGGGGGCCGGGCCTGCATTTCGTCTCGCTCCAGCACGATATCGACGAGTTCGTCCGGGTTCGCGAGGCGATGACTGGTGCGGATCTCGACGTGCCGATGGCGAACAACGGTATTCGACACTACATCTTCGTCACCCGGCGTGGAAACTACCTGGTTCCGCCACGACCACTGCGAGCGTTACCGCCAGCAGATCCGGACGCAACATGACGACTCGAGACGCTGAATCGCTTTCGAGACCACAAGACACGTGACACGACACACCATGACACGACAGCTATCAGACGGCGAGAGGACTTCGACTACGATCGACCGACGGACGGTCGTCCAGCGACTTGGTGCAGTAACCGGGACGCTCGCGCTTGCGGGCTGTCTTGGGGAGAGTGACGATGATGATACCGAGGGCGAGAGCGATACCGGCGACACAGACGGTGGCGACGATGTCGACGCGATGCCCGATCTCATCGATGTCGATGATCCGCCGGCTGCGGTCTACATTCCGACCCACCGCGAAGCCATGCGAATGCTCGAGCCGATCGAGGCCGGCGAGTACGCGCTCGCGCCGATGCTGTCGTATCCACACCCGTTTTGGGTGATTGCGGGCGGCGGCGATGTTGAAGACGAGGTCGAACGCGTCGAGCCTGAGGACGGCCGTGGCGTCCACATGATGTTCACGCTCTGGGACGCCGAAACGGAGACCGTTTTGCCGGTCGACGAGGGCGTCCAGATCCGGATCGAACGCGACGGCGAGCAGATCAGCGACTCCCCGCTGTCTCCGTGGCCGATGCTCTCACAGGAGATGGGGTTTCATTTCGGAGACAACGTTGTGCTCCCCGAAGACGGAACGTACACGGTCGAGGTCACGCTCCCGCCGATTTCGGCGACCAAGACTGGCGACCTCGAGGGCCGGCTGGATGACAGCCAGACAGTGAGCTTCGAGTTCGTCTATGACGACGAGTTCCGCGAGGAAGTCATCGGTGGCGTCGACTTCCTCGATGAGGTGTACTGGGGTGAACCGGGTGCGCTCGAGCCGATGGACCACGGTCATGATGCTGATGAGCACGATGACCACGATCATAGCGATCATGACGATGGCCACGACGGACACGATGACGACCACGGCGATGATGGGCACGATGACCATGGCGATCATGACGACCACGACGAGCACGGCGATCATGATCACGATGACCACAGCGGTCATGACGACCACGATGATCATGGCGATCACGACGAGCATCATCACGTTCCCTACTCCGAGCTCCCACCGGTCGAGGCCTTCCCCGGAACGCGACTCGAGGCTGGCGATGCCGATGCAGATGACGATCTTAATGGCGACACACCGGCAACGCGAGACCTCCCACGCAGCGGCGACGCGGCGTTTCTGGCAACGCTGCTCGAGTCGGACCATCGACTGGCCGACGGCGACCAGTATCTGCTCGTTTCGCCGCGGACGCCGTACAACCGCGTGCCGCTCGCAGATATGTCGCTCTCGGTGACGATTAACGACGATGAGGAAACGGCTCTCGAGCAAACGATTGACGACGAGTACGGACTTCATTACGGCGCGTCGCTTTCGACCGCGGTCAAACCGGGTGCGTCGGTGACGATCACGGTGGAGTCACCACCACAGGTTGCCCGCCATCAGGGGTACGAGACGGCCTTCCTCGAGATGGAGCCGGTCGAACTCGTGGTTCCGGAGGGTGATAATGACTAATCGGGTGCGAACGTTCACACTCGTGCTCGTGTGCGTTCTCGCGCTGTCACTGGCTGCGATGCCCGCAAGCGCCGGAGACGGAAGCGTGTCGGTCTACTTCCAGACAGAGGAGGAAAGTTCGACCACCCTTGAGATCGATGCCGACAGCGGCGACACCATCGAACTCGAGATCGTGATGAGTGCTCACAGCGACCTCCGTGGGCAAGGAATCGACGAACTTGCTGCGACGGTCGAGTATAATACGTCCGTCTTCACCGTCACCGAAGCCGACCATGGTCCGATGCTGGCGAGCGGCGATTCCGACGCCGAGATTGACGGCTCGCTCGATGTCGACGACGATACAGGACAGCTACTGGTTGACCAGGAACGCACACCTTCGGGTGACGGTGCAACCGGAAACGACCCGTTCGCAACGCTGACGCTCGAGGTAGCGGAAGATGCTGAAGTGACGACGGAGACGCTCGAGGTCACCGATTCGTCGGCGAGTTCGGTCAGAGACTATCCGCGGTCCGTCTTCGACAACGATGCTATCATCCACGTCGAGGGCGGGGCGGACGAGTCGGATGATGAGGGTGATGACGACGATGACGGTCCGGAGGGCGTTACACTGGGCGATGGAGTCGATGACGACACGAACGAGACAGACGACACAACTGAGACGGACACAACCGAGAGTGCGTCGAACGACGCTGATTCGGAGACGGACTCGAACGAAACGAGTGAGGAATCGAGCAATGGCACTTCGGACGCGGCAGACGACGCTACAGCCGGTGACGATTCCGTCCCCGGATTCGCGATACCCGGTGCACTCATCGCGCTCGCGGTCTGGCTCGGCCTTCTCATCCGCGCCGACTAACGAATTTTCGAGAGGTGTTTCGACCGTTCCGTTCGTGATGAGTATTCGCAGACTCGAGCGCAATGCCAACGTTAACACTCCCGCAAGTTGGACACTCGAGTCATGACTGAGGCCGAGACGTCACGAGCGAAGGCGTGGGTGATGGCGGCACGCCCCCAGACGTTGCCCGCTGCTGCGGCACCCGTCATCGTCGGGACCGGACTCGCGGTCGCTGAAGGGGTGTTTGCCCCGCTTCCCGCACTGATGGCGCTCGTTGGGGCAGCGCTGATTCAGGTCGGGACGAACTTTGCGAACGACTACTACGATGCAATCAAGGGTGCGGATACGGACGACCGCGAGGGATTTACTCGGGTCACCCAGTCCGGGTTGATCGCACCTGAACAGGTCAAACTCGCGACGATCATTACGTTCGCGATTGCAATTCTCAGCGGCACCTATCTCGTCTATATCGGTGGTGTTCCAATCCTCGTTATTGGTCTCCTGAGCGTGTTCTGTGGCTGGGCCTACACTGGCGGCCCGTACCCGCTTGGCTATCACGGCCTCGGCGATCTGTTCGTCTTCGTCTTCTTCGGCATCATTGCCGTCATGGGCACGTTCTACGTCCAAGCCGCGGCCGTCCTCCCCACGGATACGTTCATCACAACGATTCCCGACGGCACCGTCACGCTCGAGTCGTTTGTCGCCAGTCTCTCCATCGCAGCGCTTTCGACCTGTATCATCATCGTGAACAACATCCGCGACCGCAAGACCGACCGGGAAGCGGGCAAACGGACGCTTGCAGTCCGACTGGGCTATCGCTGGAGTCGCGTTGAGTACGTTTTCCTTCTCGTCCTCGCCTATTTCGTCCCGGTCTGGTTCTGGCTCGAGGGCTACGGCGTGGCAACGTTGCTCCCGCTCGTGTCGGTGCCCTACGCTGCGGTAGTCACCCGAACGGTGCTGACCAGAACCGATGGCGAGGCGTTGAACCCGGCACTCGAGGGCACCGGCAAACTGCTCGCGCTGTATGCGGTACTGTTCGCCGCCGGGGTGGTGCTGTGAACTCCGATCGTGACCTGGATGCGACAGACGACAGCGACGACACGCTCCAGTTTTCGTATCGCCCGTTTTCACTTGCACTCGAGAAGCCACTCGAGACCGCTGCCGGCCCAATTGACGCCCGCGAGGGCTTTCTCGTCCGTCTTGTCGATTCGAACGGCGTCGTTGGCTACGGCGAGGCAGCCCCGCTTGCGGGGTGGACTGAATCGCTCGCCGATTGTGAAGCCGCACTCGAGCGCGTCCAACCGGCGCTCGACAAGGGTGGCCCAAGCGCGGCACTCGAGGCGGTGGATAAACGGGTTGCCGCACGCCACGCCCTATCGCTTGCATTTTCGGATCTCCAGGCGTCTCGGCAGGCGACGCCGCTGTATCGCTATCTCGGCAACGGGCCGATGATCGGTAGAGTGCCCGTGAACGCGACGATTGGCGACGGCTCGCCGGCAGACACCAGTGCGGCCGCACGCCACGCCAGTGACCGCGGCTTCTCCTGTTGCAAACTGAAAGTCGGACTACGCTCGCTCGAGGCAGATCTCGAGCGCATTCGCGAAACCCGGGCCGCCGTCGGCGAGGAAATGGCTCTCCGCGTCGATGCGAACGAAGCCTGGACCTACGAGGAAGCCGAGCGCGCACTCGAGACGCTCGATGATCTCGATGTCGCCGTCCTCGAGCAACCACTTCCAGCGGGCGCACTCGAGGGGCATGCGGACCTCCGTGCACAGCACTCGGGCGTCGATATCGCACTCGATGAAGGGCTGCTCGAGCACGGCATAGACAACATCTGCGAGGTTGGGGCGGCTGATGCCGTCGTCTTGAAGCCGATGGCGCTCGGCGGGATCGATGTCGCCCGAAAGGTCGCCGCCTGGGTGACCGAACTCGGCATTACGCCGATTATCACGACGACAATTGACGGCGTCGTCGCGCGAACGGGTGCCGTCCATCTCGCGGCAGCGATTCCCAACATCCCACCGTGTGGGCTCGCGACGGCGGACCTGCTCGCAGAGGATCTCGGACGAGACCCGGTCTTGCTCGAGAAGGGTGCTGCCGTCGTCCCGCAGGCAAAAGGACTCGGTGTCGAGGGAGTGTGGGGAGACGAATGACGCCAGTCGACTGGCCCACACGAGACCTCCTCTCGCACCGAGCCGCAACGACACCGAACCGAACGGCGCTGATCGACGCCGACACCGGACGCGAGTGGACGTATCGTGAGTTCGACCGCCGGGTGGACCGGGTCATACAGGCACTCGAGGAAGCCGGTATCGACACTGACACTGCCTCGAGTGGCCGACTCGGCGTGGTCATGGATACACGGCCAGCGTTTGCGGCCGTCTTCTTCGCAGCGATGCGCTGTGGGCAGACACTCGTCCCGCTGAACGTTCGGGAAACGACGAGCGAACTCGCGACCAAAGTCGAGCGAACCGATCTCGAGGTACTCGTCTGCGAACGCGAGACAGAAGGAATGGCGCTCGAGGTAGCCACTGCTGCGTCCGAATCCAGCGAGAACGTGGCGGTCGTCTCCGTTGACGACGCTGAGTCTCCCGTTCAGTCGATTCGTTCGGCGCTCGAGTCCGAGTCAACCCACAAAACCCAATCGACAGCGGTCGATCCCGTCGCGCTCGAGCCGGATGACACCCAACTTCTCATGTTCACGTCGGGCACGTCGGGCGAGCCGAAGATCGTTCGACTGACGGTTGGCAATCTGGTCGCCAGCGCGACTGCTTCGGCGTTTCGCCTGGGTCTCGAGCGCGATGATCGCTGGCTGTGCTGTCTGCCGATGTATCACATGGGTGGGATTGCACCCGTGCTCCGGTCGACGTTGTACGGCACGACCGCCGTTATCCAGCGCGAGTTCGACGCCAATGAGACTGCGCGCGTGATGGACGAGTACGAGATCACGGGCGTCTCGCTCGTCCCGACGATGTGCAAGCGACTCCTCGAGGCGGGCTGGCAGGTTCCTGACTCGCTGCGATTCGTTCTCCTCGGCGGTGCTCCAGCCTCGAGTGAGTTGCTCGAGCGCTGTCTCGAGGCGGGCGTGCCAGTGTGCCCAACCTACGGGATGACCGAGACCGCATCGCAGGTGGCAACGGCGACACCCGCAGAACTCGGGGTTCACGAAAGAACTGTTGGCCAGCCGCTTGTCACCACCGACGTGACGATCGTCGATGAGCAAGGTAAGCCGGTCTCGAGCGGTGAATCCGGTGAACTCGTCGTTTCCGGACCGACGGTGACGCCGGGCTATCTCGACGCCGACCGGACGGCCGAGGCGTTCGGCGAGTACGGCCTGCACACCGGCGACGTGGGGTATCGAGACGACGGTGGCCGACTCTGGATTCTCAACCGGCGCAGCGACCGAATCGTCACCGGCGGCGAGAACGTCGATCCCGGCGAAGTCGTCGCCACGTTGCGCGCGCATTCTGCAATCGAGGAGGCAGCCGTGCTCGGCCTCGAGGACGCGGAGTGGGGTGAACGAGTCGGCGCGCTTGTTGTCCCGACTGACACGGCATCGGCTCTCGAGGTCGAGGCCGTTATCGAACACTGCGACGAACAGCTTGCGGGGTTCAAGCGGCCGAAAACGCTCGGCGTCGCCGACTCGTTGCCCCGAACTGCGTCGGGGACCGTCGACCGGGAGGCTGCTCGCGAGCGACTCCTCGAGGATGGCGTCGACGTGGCTGACTGGGAGCGCTAACTGCGTACCGATTTTGGAAACGGGATTAAGACGCTCGAACCCCTCTCTCGAGTCGTGTGTACACTCACGCTCGCCTGGCAGGTGTTTGAGGACGCGCCGGTTGCCGTCGCAGCGAACCGGGACGAGGCACTCGAGCGCGAGTCGCGCCCGCCGAGTGTCTACCGCGAGGAGCCGCTGATCGTCGCCCCGCAAGACGCCGAAGCGGGTGGCACCTGGATCGGCTACAACGAACATGGCGTGTTCGCTGGCATTACGAATCGCTGGCTCGACGCCGAACTGGCGGGTGAGCGCTCGCGCGGGCTACTCGTTGGTGACGTCCTCAAGGCCGAATCTGCCGCCGAGGCGGCAACTGTCGTCGAGAACGCCACTGTCGAAAACGAGTACGACGGCTTCAATCTCGTCATTGCCGACGCGGCCGATGCGTACTGTTTCCAGTGGGACGGTTCGCTCGAGCGAACTGTCTTCGAACCCGGCGTCCATGTCGTGGTCAACGCTGCCGTCGACGATGATGTGTCGATTCCCGACAGTCGGGCCGAGGCCGCTCACGCGCAGGCTGCGAACGCTCGAGCAGTTCGCCGGGACCTCGCCGCCGAGCGCGATGAGTCGGTTTCGGACTGGCTCGAGCGTGCTGGGACTGTTCTGGGAGATCACGACTACGGCGTCTGTATCCACGGTGACGGGTTCGGCACGCGCTCGTCGTCGTTGCTCGCGCTCGGGTCCGACCGCAGGCAGTATCTGTTTGCGCCGGGTCCACCCTGTCGGACTTCCTACGAGGACGTTCGCCTCGAGTGCGATTTCGGTGACCATTAGCGGTGGTCGCTCTCGCTGTCGGAACACCGAAGGGCACATTTAAGCGGCTCCCCAACGCTCTGTTGGACATGGACGCATTCTTGCCTGTCGCGACACGCACGCAGAGGTGGTCACTGTGAGCGTTTCCGCCGCCGAAGCGGAACTCTCGGAGGACGAACGCGCCGGCCTCGAGCTCGTTCGCGAAACTGGTGGGATTCACCAGAGCGATTTCTGGAAGGAACTGGGCGTGTCCTCGCGAAAGGGCAGCCGAATCGTCGAGTCGCTCGTTGAAAAAGACCTCGTCGACCGCGAGGAAACGGTCTACAGCGGTCACAACACCTACCACATCACGCCGACCGCTCGAGACCTTGATTTCCGGCTGCTGATGGCCGGTGACATGCTCTCGCCGTTTATCGGTGAAGAGGAAGTCGATCCAAACAGCGACGCGTTCTCGCAGTGGATCATGAACCTCGCGTACGAAGAATAACCCGCAGTTAGCCCGTTCCCTCGTTATTCGTACCGTCCGAATCGTTCGATCAACACGAACGGATCTCGTTCTCGATTGTAGTAAGAAACGTCGCCATCTAACGCCTCGAGAATCCGGCGATGGACCTCTCGTGCGGCGCGACTCTCGTCAGGTTCTAAGTTGTGACGACCACGCATGTCTGTCCAGAAGTCGCCGTCAAGCCACAGCAGCGTCTCTTGGTTGGACTGGTAGACGACGTCGCCATACTCGGCAAGTCCGTCGCGGTCGGTTGCGAGTTGTCGACCAGACAGTTGTGCGCGTGCGAGGACGGCGACGAGCTGACGCCGCGAGACTGGGGCATGCAGCGCGACATCGTTGATCGTCTCATCGAAGTACGCTTCGACGAGGTCACAGGCGCGAGAGAACTCGTCAAACTCGAATTCGACCGTGTGATTGCGTGGAAGTTTCATAGTCAGCAAATCGCGTGTCGGTCAGTAGCTGTGTCATTCACAACTACTGATAAAAGTGTATCCCTCGTCGCAGTGAGCGAAACACGTCCTCCTTACTCGAGCGCACTTGCCGCTCGGATCAGTCGCTCTTCGCCAAAGGCCGGGCCGACGAGTTGGAGGCCGACCGGCAGCCCATCAGTCTCGCCTGCTGGCACCGAGATTGCCGGCAGATCCGCGAGGTTGACCGGGACCGTGTTCGCGTCGGATAAGTACATCTGGAGCGGATCCTCGAGGCTCTCGCCGAGTTCGAACGGCGGGACGGGCATTGTTGGTGATGCGAGCACATCGGCTTCGGCGAGTGCGTCGTCGAAGTCCTGTTTGACCCATGCGCGGGCGTCTTGGGCCTTCTTGTAGTACTTGTCGTGGTAGCCAGCTGAGAGGGCGTATGTGCCAAGGAGAATTCGGCGTTTGACCTCGTCGCCAAAGCCCTCCTTGCGCGCTTTCGCGAAGGCCTCGTTCCAGTTGCCGTCGTAGCCGCCCGAGTTGCCGTAGCGGACGCCATCGAATCGTGCGAGATTCGAGGAGGCTTCCGACATCGCGATCACGTAGTAGGCTTCGACGGCGTGTTCGACCGACGGCAGCGAGACCTCGTGATATTCGGCGCCCTGTGCTTCAAGTTCCGAAATCGCGTCCCAGAAGGTCTCGACGACGCCCTCGTCAGCGCCCTCGAGCAGTTCCGTTGGGACGCCAATCTGGAGGCCCTCGACGTCGCCCGTTGCGGCGTCGGCGTAGGACTCGCCCTCGAGATCAGTCTCTCGAGTCGTCGCGTCGTGGTTGTCGGGGCCGGCGATCACGTCGAGCAGGGCGGCGGCGTCTTCGACCGTGTTCGCGAAGGGGCCGATCTGCTCTAAGCTGTTGCCGTAGGATACGAGGCCGTAGCGCGAGACGAGGCCGTAGGTTGGCTTGATGCCGACGACGCCACAGAACGCGGCGGGACAGCGGATCGAGCCACCGGTGTCGGAGCCAAGTGCAACGTCGGCCTCGCCGGCGGCGACGGCTGCTGCGGAGCCACCGGAGGAGCCGCCGGGAACGTGACCCGGTGCGGCGGGGTTGTCCGTCTCGCCGAACGCGGAGGTTTCGGTCGTCGAGCCCATCCCGAACTCGTCCATGTTGGTCTTGCCGACAATCGTTGCGCCGGCGTCTGTAAGCCGCGAGACGACCGTTGCGTCGTACGGCGGGACGTACTCCTCGAGCATAGCCGAGCCACAGGTCGTGCGCACGCCCTCGGTGGAGATGTTGTCCTTGACGGCGACGGTCGTGTCCGCGAGCGGGCCGTCGTCTGCGCCGTCGATTCGCTCCTCGGTGATGAAGATGTTCTCGGCCATGTTAGGAAACGTTCGGCCCCTTGAAGTAGCCGTCCTCGGTTTCGGTTGCGTTTCGAAGCGCTGCGTCTGTCTCGAGGGAGTCGCGTTCCTCGTCCGGTCGCATCACGTTCGCGAGGTCTGCCTCGCGGTCGACTTCGGGAACCTCATCCAGGGTTTCGAAGTACCCGAGAATATCCGCGAACTGGCGCGTAAACTGGTCGATCTCGTCATCATCGAGATCGACTCGAGCCAGGTCTGCAACGTGGCGAACGTCGTCCGGCTCGACTTCGTCCGGGCTCTCACTCATGTCCGAGCACACTCGCCAGCGGAGAGTAAGGGTTTCGATACGGGTACGCAGGCGCTGCCGTCACGACGGTTGGTCGGAACCATGTCTCATCAGTCGGGGGTCAGGGTGATTTCGTCCTCGAGGTGACCACTGAGGACACTCGTTGCATGGGTTCACGTTATCACCACTCGTCAGAATATCTGCTCTGTCACAGGGGAAATTTTAATTATGGAGCAGGCGTACATTTATCATGTCTGTCAGTAACTAGCACTGGCAGTTACGAACGACTATCGACTCACGCGACTCGAGTTCGCGTGAGCGTCCGGCACGGGCACGACACCTATGACACGTAAACCCACTGATTCCGACGGCGAACCGGCGGAGAACAACTGTACGGAGCGTTCGAGTCGAGAGTCCGCGAGCGGCCGTCTCGGACTCGGATCGCGACGCAACTTTTTGAAGGCAAGCGCTGGCGCGGGTGCGCTCTTGCTCGCCGGCAGTTCGCTCGCGGCGGGACAAGAACTCGCTGAGGAGACATGCGAATCGTTTGGCGAAATCACCGTCGGCGACGGCAACTTCCTGCTGATCAACAACGACTGGGGAGCAACCGCTGACGATTTCGAGATGTGTAGCTGGCTCGCCGAGGACGGCAGCTACGGCTACCACTGGGAGACGCGGACGACAGGTGGCGGCGAGCCAAACTATCCGCAGGTGCTGCTTGGCACCAAACCGTGGGGCGACGACAGCGGTGCCGACTCGTTCCCGATTCAGCGCGGCGATGTCGACGAACTGATTCTCGAGATCGACATCGACCTCGATATTTCGGGCGGCGAGTGGAACCTCGCCGAGGAGTGGTGGCTGATGGAACAACCGCCGTTAGAGGAAGAAGAGACCCACACCCACGAGATCATGTTGGTACTCGACTGGAGCGACGACCACGGTCACAACGGGACACTCGAAGACAGCGCCTGGACCGACCAGTTCGGCAACACGATTGACTACTGGGAGTTCTACGGGGACGGCGGTGGCACCGACGCAGACTTCCATATTTTCCGCGTGAGCGGCGGCCTGACGACGGGCCAGATCGATTTGACGGAGATCATGGACTATCTCACAGCAAACGTTGGTATCAGTGAGGATCTGTGGGTCAGCGGCATCGAAGTCGGCAGTGAGTACTGGGAGGGCACGCAGGGCGACGTCACCTACAATACCCTCGACGTAACGATCAACGGAACGACCTACACCAGCGGGAGCGACGGAACTGGAACCCCGCCTGGCGACAGTGGTGATGACGACGATGACGATGGCGGCGATAATGGCGATGACGATACCGGTGACGACGACGATACCGGTGACGACGACAGCCCGGGTGACGGTGATGACGACCTGAACGCCGTGATGAACACGAGCACGACGTCAGCGTCGGCTGGCGACCGACTCACGTTCGACGCTGAGGATACCACGGGCAATGGAACCTGGATCGACTCCCTCGAGTGGGACTTTGACGACGGGACGACCGCCAGCGGCTGGTGGAACGAGCACACGTACGAGTCCGCAGGGACGTACACGGTCGCGCTTGATGCGACCGACAACGAGGGAACGACGACCACTCACGAGGTGGAGATTACCGTTTCCTGATCTCGGCTCACCGCCATCCGGATGGTAGCCCATCAGCCACCTGTGTGGGGTGTGGAACACGTTTTGGACGTGTCGGTCACACCACTGAAGCGTTGATTCCTTCGAATTGCTGTTCTCGAGGGCTCGTGTCAGAAATTCCATAGGCACTGATCGGCGTCACATCGATCCGCTCCACAGTAAATTACACTCAAAACACTAGTGATTTTAATACGTGGGCAGTGACACCAGTGATGAGACCCAATGACTGATCAGACACACTCTTCACCGACCGACGCCGCCTCCACGGACGGCCAGCGTTCGGACACCACGTCGAATCGCGATCACACTGAGACGGCCCTCGAGCGACGGTCGTACATGCAGCTACTCGCCACAGTCGGTGTGGCAACCCCGCTGCTTGGTGCGTCGAGCGGGGCGGCGACTGCGCAAGCGACGAGCGATGAGTGGGAATCGGCAGCGGACGAGCGCATCGAGACGCACCGAACGGGCGACCTCGAGGTCGTGGTTGAAGACGACTCCGGTGAGCCAGTTGCCGACGCCGACGTCGCCGTCGAGATGGATGAGCACGCGTTCAGATTTGGTGTCGCACTCGATGCCCCGACGTTGCTCGAGGCGGACGAGACCGATCCCTATCGCGAGCACACACGAGAACTATTCAACACTGTCGTGTTCGGTGACCATCACAAGTGGCGGTTTTTTGAGGACAATCCCCAAACGGCCGACGACGCGACGGCGTGGGCGCTCGAGCACGACCTCGACGTCCGGGGCCATACCTGCCTCTGGGGAAACGTCAACGCGTGGTCGATCCCCCCTGATGTCGTCGAAGCCATGGGAATCGACTGGCCCGAGGGCGGCGCGGACGATCCTGACTACGACCCCGAGTACGTCCGCGAGCGCACACTTGATCACATCGAGGATCTCATCGAGCACTACGGCGACGACATTATGGAGTGGGAAATCGTCAACGAGGTGCTCCATGAGACGGCGCTGATCGCAGCGGTTGAGGAGGGGCCAGACGAAGAACTCGACCCGACGGCGGCGGCCACCGCGCCGGTGCTCGCCGAGTGGTACGACCATGCACAAACCGTGGCCGACCGCGAGGGTGTCGGTATCGCTGTCAACGACTACAACACGCTCGAGGGCGACTACGCGGACACGCAGGAGGCCTATCACGAGCAAATTCAGTTCTTACTCGAGGAGGGAATCGACCTCGACGGCATCGGCTTTCAGTGTCACTTCGACGCGGCGGAGACGCTCGAGCCGGAGGCCGTGTATTCGATTCTCGACGAATTCGCGGAGTACGATGTCGGCCTGCGGATCACTGAGTTCGACACGTTCCAAGAGTTACAGGACGAAGAGTGGGAGAGCGACGAGGCAAAAGGCGAGTTCCTCTCTCAATTTCTCAAGACGACCTACAGTCACCCGGCAGTCGAACAGTTCGTTCTCTGGGGGCTCTGGGATGGCGATCACTGGGGCGACAATTTCGACGGGCACGAGGCCGACGCGCCCCTGTTCTACGAGGACTGGGAGCCGAAACCCGGCTACGACGCCTACACGGACCTCGTTTTCGATCAGTGGTGGACCGACGAATCAGGGACGACGGACTCGAGCGGGCGCTACGAGACGCAGGCGTTCCTGGGAACACACGAGGTCTCGGTGACAGTGAACGAGACGACGGTAGAAGAGACGATTTCTGTGACAGAGTCCGACGGCACGACTGAAGTGGTTGTCACGGTCTCCGATGAGAGTGAGGATATTTCGGTTGGCGGCTACGAACCGCAGGATACGACGGGCGATGGGTTGGCCAACGATATCACCGGTGATGGGCAGACAACCCACGACGACGTTGCTGCCTTCTTCGAGCACATCGACGCCGATGCGATTCAGGAGAATCCGCAACTGTTCGACTTTGCTGAAACCGGTGACATTGGATTCAGTGACGCCCTTGCGCTGTTGCGATCAGTTTGATCCGACAGGTTGTCTCTCACTCGAGTACTGTTCTCTCGTAACCGCCCACCACAGACAAAATTACGACTAAGCAAATTAAAAATTAACTAACACTAGCAGGAACTTTTATGAGAGTCTGTTGCGACATAATTTCACGTATGAGTCAGCAACAACATATGGCGATGGATCGACGGCGAATGCTACAAGCGATGGGCGGACTCGCATCCGCTGCGGTCCTTGGCGGGGCGATGACCGGAACTGGGATGGCGGCTCACGACGATGAGTATCGTGGCGTGCGCGTCAATCAAGTCGGCTATCCACTCGAGGGAGTCAAACGAGCGATTATCACGTCCCAGGCGATGAATGTCGACGGCGTCTCGACGTTTTCGCTTGTCGATGCCGACAGCGGCGAGACGGTCTACGAGGGGGACCTCATGGACGAAACCCTTGGTGAGGGTGAGAGTGCGGACAACCCCTGGGACGGGACCGATGCAGTGAGTGACGAGTTCGGAACTGACCACAGCATCAAATACGCAACCTTCACCGAGTTCGACGAGCCCGGTGAGTACCAGGTCGTCGTCGGTGACGAGGAGTCCTATTCGTTCGAAATCGCCGACGCGAGCGATCTGTACGCGCCAGTGCTTCGGGACGTTGGCCGACTCTATACGCTCAAACGCTCGAGCACCCGTATCGAGGATCCCTACACCGGCCTCGAGATGGGGCCCGGCCACGAACAGGACGAAGAGGCTATCATCGCCGAACCGATCGGCGACTGGCTCGAGGACTACGAGGCTGGCGACACGATCAGCATTACCAACGGCTGGTACGACGCAGGCGACTACGGCAAGTACGTCAACCCGACGGGAGTCACCGTTGCGCAACTCATGCTCGCCTACGAGCGCAACCCCGAGTCGTTCCACGCCGGCCAGTTCCATATCGACCACCTTGTGGACGATCCAGAACTCGGCGAGATGCCGGACATTCTCGTTGAATGCAAGCAGGGACTGCACTTTTTGACGCAGATGCAGCGGCCAAACGGGTCGCTGTTCTACAAACTCGCGGGCAACGAGAGCTTCCCGGACATGGACGTCGCACCTGAAGACGACGATATGGATCGGTACGTCTTCGGCACCTCTTCGGCCGGCACGGCCCACGCCTGTGCGGTCTTTGCGATGGCCGCTCGCATCTACGAGGACCACGACCCTGACTTTGCCCAATCGATGCTCGAACACGCCGAGGACGCCTGGGCCTGGCTCGAGGCCAATCCAGATCTCGTCTGGGAGGAATCAGAGGACCAAGACGAGGGCTCGGGACCGTACGCTCGCGACGAGTATGACGAACCGGATCGCTTCTGGGCGGCCGCAGAACTGTTGCGGACGACTGGCGACGACAGCTACGATCAGTGGATTCAGGACACTGACCTCGGCTATGACGGCTTTGAGGGACCGGTCGACGATCTGCCCTCGGACGTGGAAGCGCCGATCGACTGGAACAATCCGGTTGGACTCGGCCACTACGCGTACTTCTGGGCGGATGGCGACCTTGCCGGCACCAGCCACGAAGATACAGAGACAGCTGCAGCGGGACTCAACGGCGCGTACTGGGCGACACAGCGGTATCTTGATGACCCAGACGCCGATGAGTTCGATGCGTGGACAACCGGCGTCTACGACCTCTACTGGGGCTGGAGTAAATCCGGGCTCTCGAGGGCGCTTCAGGGCCTCTGGGCAGTCGAAATGCACGAAGAGATCGGCAACGAGTGGATCGGAGACGAGCCGGAAGCCGCCGTGATCACGGAGCCACTCCATCACGTCCTCGGGCGCAGTCCAACAGGCTATTCGTTCGTCACCGGCCACGGCGAGCGCTCGACACAGAACCCACACGACCGCATCGTTCAGAGCCAGGAGATGGACGAGCCGATTCCGGGCATGCTCGTCGGCGGCCCACACCTCAGCGACGGCGTCGATGAAGACGGCACGTTCGAGCATCTCGGTGTGGACTCGACGGATGCGTTCGATCAGGGGCCGCTGCTGGCCTACGCCGACATTCACGACTCTTACGCGACCAACGAGTGGGCAATCAACTACACGGCACCGCTGTTCATGCTGCTTGCGGAAGTCGTCGGCACCATTGACGAAACGCCCGAACCCGACCCAGTCGAATCAGGTGACAGCATTCAGGTTGGTGAGTACAGCACCGAAGACACCACGAGCGACGGTCTGCACAACGACTTCACTGGTGATGGTGAAACCACCCACGACGACGTGACCGCCTTCTTCGAGAATCTCGAGGACGAAAACATCCAGAACAATCCAGAGGCGTTCGACTTCGCCGGGGACGGCGAGGTCGGGTTCGCGGATATCGTGGAGATGCTCAACCGAATCTAAGCGCGCAGCAACACGCTCGAGTGCATTCGTTCTCGAGTGGTTCGTTTTGCAGCGACTCGAGCGAACTCGAGTTACCCGCTTGCGTTCATGTCTGCGAACCAATTAGATACCACAGCCTTTAAGTATGTTTCGGCCGTTATCAGTGAGCACTGCATAGCGTTTTCATCGACGGTTTACCGGTCCCAATACAATGACTGACTCCACAATCCGAACCCGTAGCGACGAGCGCCAGCACACCGACCAGGAGCAGGAGTCTGCCGAGCAGGAACGAGAACAGTGTCCCGAGTGTGGCGGTCGTGTCGTTTCGGACGCCGAGCACGCCGAAACAGTCTGTACGGACTGTGGGCTCGTCGTCGACGAGGGCGAAATCGACCGCGGCCCAGAGTGGCGCGCCTTCGATGCCGCCGAAAAGGACGAAAAGTCCCGCGTCGGCGCGCCGACGACGAACATGATGCACGACCAGGGCCTGTCGACGAACATCGGCTGGCAGGACAAAGACGCCTACGGCCGCTCGCTCTCGAGTCGCCAGCGCCAGAAGATGCAGCGGCTTCGCACCTGGAACGAGCGCTTCCGTACGCGTGACAGCAAAGAGCGTAACCTGAAACAGGCACTCGGCGAAATCGACCGCATGGCGAGTGCGCTTGGCCTGCCGGAAAACGTCCGCGAAACTGCAAGCGTGATCTACCGACGTGCACTCGAGGAGGACCTGCTCCCGGGTCGCTCGATTGAGGGCGTCGCGACGGCCTCGCTGTACGCCTCTGCACGGCAGGCTGGGACCCCGCGCAGCCTCGACGAGATCACGGCCGTGAGCCGCGTCGAGAAAGACGAAATTGCTCGGACGTACCGCTACGTCATCCGGGAACTCGGCCTCGAGGTCCAGCCAGCCGATCCGGAGAGCTACGTGCCGCGCTTTGCAAGCGATCTGGATCTTCCTGACGAGACCGAACGCCGCGCCCGCCAGTTGCTCAAGACGGCCAAAGACGAGGGCATCCACAGCGGTAAGTCGCCGGTCGGCCTCGCGGCTGCTGCTGTCTACGCTGCCGCGTTACTCACCAACGAGAAGGTCACCCAGAACGATGTCAGCGAGGTTGCGAGTATCTCCGAAGTGACAATCCGAAATCGGTATCACGAACTGCTCGAGGCTGAAGAGGCCGCGCCGGTCTGAGTCTCGGCGCTGTTGTCGGCCGTAATGGCTGGTTTGAGTGAATTAATTTGGTACTGTCCGATCACTGGCGCGTTTAGTCACTGTATACTGAATATATGGGCTCGCTACGTTGGGAGTATGAACAGCGAATGCGACAACTGCGAGGCTCGCTCAGAGATCGCATACACGCTTACGACCTACCTCGAGCGCGGTGATGAGCAGGTTGATCTTCACTTTTGCTCGACGGATTGTCTGCAGGTGTGGACCTAACGCGAGGAGTGTCTGGTGCTGGCGACTCGAGCGCATTGTATGGCTCGGCTGACACTTATTGGTGGTCACGCTGAAGCGTCAGTATGACAATTGCGCCGACACCCGAGGAACTTCCCGACGTGAGTACGTCGAGCGGTGATGTAACAGCCGAGGTTCGAACAGTCAACGGGATTCGGCTGCATACGGTCGTCGCGGGCGACCCGACCGATCCGCTCGTCGTCTTCTTGCATGGGTTTCCGGAGTGTTGGATCGCGTGGCACCAACAGATTGCGCCGCTCGTCGAGGCGGGGTTTCGGGTGCTCGTGCCCGATCAGCGCGGGTATAACCGCAGCGAGAAGCCACGCGGCGTTCGCGCGTACCGCCAGCAGCAACTTGCCGCCGATATCGTGGGGCTAATCAAGTCAGAGGGCGCTGGGAGCGCCCATGTCGTCGGCCACGACTGGGGCGGCATGGTCGCCTGGGACCTTGCACTTCGGTATCCCGAGTACGTCAACCGACTGACGATAGCGAACGCGCCCCATCCTGTCGCGTTTCGCCAGCACCTGCTCTCGAATCCCGCCCAGATGCGCCGCAGTTGGTACGCCTACTGCATGCAAGTCCCCTGGCTGCCGGAACGGCTGTGTCGGTCCAACGACTTTCGACTCCTCGAGCGCGCGCTCTGTGACACCGCTGCACCAGGGACGTTCACCGATGCCGACCTCGAGCGGTATCGTCGCGCCTGGGGCGTCACCGGTGTGCTCTCGGGAATGATAAACTGGTATCGTGCGAGCGCCAGATACCCGCCGAACCCGCCACGCGAACAGGTTGACGCGCCAACACTCGTCATCTGGGGCACCGATGACGTTGCTCTTGGCACCGAACTCGCACTCGATAGCTACGAGTACTGCCCTCGAGACCAGCGTCGCCTCGAGTTACTCGAGGGCACGAGCCACTGGGTTCAACATGAACACCCCGAGCGCATGACTGAGTTAGTGCTCGAGCATGCAACCGCTGGCTGAGACACTGGTATTGATCGATTCCCAGGGAATAGGAACAACAGCGAATATATTCAGGCGCCCCACGCTTCACTAGACCTAGAACTCACACCCATGGCTCAGGCAACACTGATACTGACGATGCCCGAGCAGCTCTGGATTCAGCAGCTCTCAACGGCACACCCGGAAACGACGTTTCGCGTACAGGCAGCAGTCCCTGGAGCGGAGACGGGATTTGCACTCGTTCGAATCGCCGGCTCAGACGTGACTGCTGTTCTCGAGGCAATGCGTGAACACGACCAGCTTACCGAGTTGACAATCGCCCAGCGAAGTGAACGCGAGGCGACGGTTCACTTCGAGACGACGGCCCCGCTGTTGCTGTTTTCCTCACAGGAATCAGGAATTCCGATCGAACTCCCGATCGAAATCGCCGACGGCGAGGCCACAGTGGAGGTTACCGGCTCGAGAGAGCGCCTCGCTGAACTCGCCGAACAACTCGAGTTCTTTGGGCTCTCCTATCGGATCGATAGCGTCAGTGAGCGACTGCACCAGAGCCAGTTACTCTCCGAACGCCAACTCGAGATCGTCGTGACGGCTGTCGATCAGGGCTACTACGACACGCCGCGGCGGTGTTCGCTGACGGACCTTGCAGAGCACCTCGGGATTGCAAAGTCGACGTGCAGCGAGACGCTCCATCGTGCTGAAGAGGCGATTGTCAAACGGTTTGTCGAGGATTTGCCGGGACTGGACGGGGCAGAGTCACTCGCTGAACAGCTTGCAGCAAACTGATGACGAGATCGGACCAGTAACTCTGTTGTATATCCCCTCATTCGGCTTTGTGTAGCGATAAAACGGACGCAGTATTTATATCTCCGAACATATTCGCCGCAATTCTCGTGAACTGGAAATTGGGTGTATAATACAACCAGACGTAGCCGCGAGTGCGCGGTAGCGGGAAGGTACAGATGGACATATTCAAGTACACTCCGTCAAGTTACTGCTCTACGAAAACGCCGTGTACAGAGGTGTTTTACCCAGATGAGTACGGACGATGAATCATTCCACCCACTCGGAAGCGAGTGGGAAGACGAACTCGAGACGATGCTCGACGATACCGAGTACGATACGGACCTCGGTATGCAAATGGCCCAAGACGCATTCCGCGTCACGAAGGGCGAACTCTCTGAAGCCGACTTCCACGAGAAATATCACGACGATGTGATGGAGGAGTTCGGCGAGGACGAACGACCAACCAAGGAAGCGTACGAAACCGCCCAGGAAGAAGCGAAAGGGACGGTTGGTCGAATGCTCTCGAAATTCGATGGTGATGGCGAGGACAGTCGCCGCGGTGCCATGAAGAAGATGGGAGCCGGTGCGGCTGCTGTTGGTCTCGGTGCATGGGGAACCGTCGATGACGGTCCAAGCCAGCCCGAACCAAGCGTTGCTGCAGCACAGGAAGAAGGCGACGACGATGCAAATGATCTCCAGTGGGGGATGACAATCGACCTCGAGCGATGTGACGGTTGTCTAACCTGTGTTGAGGCCTGTACGCAGGAGAACGACCTCGATCAGGGTGTCAACTGGATGTACGTCCTCGCGTTCGAAGACGAACTTAGCTCTGGTGGCTCACCAGCGCCCGACGTTCGTGGCGGTATTGACGGGTTTGATATGCTCGTTCGCCCGTGTCAGCACTGTACTGATGCGCCGTGTGAGAAGGTGTGCCCGACGACGGCACGTCACACCCGGGACAAGGACGGCCTCGTCCTTACGGACTACGACGTGTGTATTGGCTGCCGATACTGTCAGGTTGCTTGTCCCTACGGTGTCAACTACTTCCAGTGGAACGAACCAGACGTTTCGACGGACGAAATCGCTGATCACATGGGTGTCGAACCCGGCGAGGAAGGCGACCATATGACCGACGACCGTGGTCGATGGGTCGACGCTCGAGCCCCACGGGGCGTCATGAGCAAGTGTACGATGTGTCCAACTCGTCAGGATGGCCTCATGGGCGACGAACAGGTCGGTACCACGGCTTGTGAGGAAGCTTGCCCACCGGATGCAATCCAGTTCGGAAACGTCAATGACGAGCGAAGCGATGCCTACCAGCACCGTGAGAACCCGAACAAGAGTCGCTCGATTATTGACGCCCACCACAACATGCCGTCACCCGACGACATCGATGAGGAACTCGACGGCGACACCGATCTCGAGGACGCACTCGAGGCGCTCGAAATCGAGTCCGATGTGGTCGCGATCATGAAAGCGATCGAGATCACGACGGATGATCTCGGCCCCAGCGACGAGGAGAACACGACGCTCCTCGAGCAGGAACAAGAGATTCTTGAAGCCGTTGAAACGCTCGAGGAGTACGTTGATCTCGAGGACGAAGATGCACTGGACGAACTTCGGCTTGGCGATGGTGAAGAAAGCGACGCCGAAGACCGCCTTCGCAACTTCGCCGGTAACCCTAGCTCGATGTTCAAACTTCTCGAGGAGTATGGGACGAACCCGAACATCGCGTACATTGGGAAAGAACCCGGACCGAACGCTGAGCAGGTTGAAGGACCAGTCTCGTACGATGGCTGGGACAGTTTGACCGACAACCGGAAGGAAGTCCTTGACGAGGATACTGTTGACGGAGGACTGTTCTCATGAGCACGAAGACACCGGATGAATCGGACATTCTGCGACCGATCGGGATCGACGCGATCTCGAAACCGTATCTGGCACTGTTCGGTGCTGCATCGGTCGCGTTCGGTATCTTCCTGATCGGCTGGATGTACCAGCTCTGGGTTGGGATGAGCGTTACCGGGCTTTCTGACTGGGGTTCCGGCGGCGGTGTCACCTGGGGTCTCTATATCGGCGCGTTCATCTGGTGGGTCGGGATCGCCCACGGCGGGATTATCCTGTCCGCTGCGGTCCGACTGCTTGGCATGGATCGGTACATGCCAGTTGCCCGCCTTGCAGAGATGTTGACGCTTGCAGGCCTCTCGGCCGCTGGCTTCTACATTATTGTCCACATGGGCCGTCCGGACCGGATGGTCACGAGCGTTATTGGTCACTACCACATCACGGTGAACAACTCGCCACTGGTGTGGGACGTGACGGTCATTACGGCGTACTTCGTCCTCACGGCGACGTACCTCGGACTCACGCTCCGATACGACATCACGCGACTGCGTGATGACCTTCCGGATATCTTCGAGCCGATGTACAAGATGATGACCCTCGGTTACTCCGAGAAAGAAGACGAGGTCATTGAGCGGATGGTCTGGTGGCTCGCGCTGGCGATCATCATCATGGCTCCGCTCTTGCTCCACGGCGGTGTGATTCCGTGGCTGTTCGCCCTGCTGCCGACCTACCCCGGCTGGTTCGGCGCAATTCAGGGGCCACAGTTCCTGACAATTGCACTTACCTCGGCAATCAGTGGCGTCATTCTGGTCTCTTACGCCTTCCGACGCGCGTACGACTGGGACCACATCATTACGGATGATGTCTTCCGCGGCCTGCTCCTGTGGCTCGGATTCTTCTGCCTGTTGTTCCTGTGGCTTCAGCTGCAGCAGCTTGCGTCCGGGAGCTTCTCGCCAACTGTCGACCACGAAGCCGCAACGGCTTCGAAGTTCTCGCACCCAGCGTACATCGTGCCGATGATGATGGTTCTGGGCGTCCTCGCGTACATCTTCGCGACGACGATCCGTCCATCGCTGTTCACCAAAGCACGCGCCATCGGTGCGGCCGTGCTGGTGTTGATCGCAACGCTCGTCGAAAAGACGTACTTCGTCGTTGCTGGCCTCTGGTACCCTGCATTCAGTATCTACGACGCCACGCCCGGCGAGTACATGCCGAGCTTGATCGAAATGTCGTCGGTGCTTGGGACGATTGGGATGGTGACGTTGTTCTTCCTCGTCATCTCCAAACTCGTTCCCGTGGTCGAACTCCACGCCATCGAACATCTGCGTGGTGACCACGGACATGGCCACGATGACGACTCAACTGAAAGCGCAACTGAACAGGAGGTGAAAGCATGAGCGCACTCACGGCTGCACTCACGATGTTGCCATTGTATGCCGGTGTCGGTGGGACCGAAGGCGTTACTGGCTTCCCAAACATCGGGACGTACCTCATCTTCGGGGTCGTGCTGGTGCCGATCTACGTGATGATCATCGCGTGGTTCACCGGGACGCCGCGTGACACGAAAACCGGCGTGATGGGAATCGTGTACCTGGTCGGCATTACAGCCGGCATGTGGGTCCCAATGTTCTTCCTGACGATGCTCATCGGGATCATCTTCTTCGGCGGTCTGCCGGAACCAGTCGGTTCACCTGGTCCGTAGACTCACCGTCGACTTGTCCGATTTTGTGACGCGGTTTTTGTTGTTTTTATCCCCTCCTGACTGGCTGTGCACAATCGGACCTTGAAAGCCCATGCAGTATCGAAACTGCCGTGGGAGCAGACAACTGGCTATGACACTGTCACTCTCCGTCGCACTCGGTGTGTCAGAGCTGTCGCTGTTGTATCACGGTTACGACGGCACCGAAGGAGTCACCGGCTTTCCAAATATCGGGACATGGCTTATTTTCGGCGTCGTCCTCGTGCCCGTCTACGTCATGGTAATCGCGTGGTTCGCGGGCACCCCACGCGATACGAAACTCGGGGGGATGGGCGTCCTCTACCTGATCGGCATTACCGCAGGGATGTGGGTGCCCATGTTCTTCCTGACAGTTATCATCGGCATCATTTTCTTCGGTGGCGCACCGGAACCGATCGGCTCGACCGGCCCGCCATAGTCTCGAGACAAACTCGAGCCCTCGAGTGTCTGGGCGGTTCCGAACCATCACACGTATCCCCGTCGGCCTCTTTCAGTTCACCAACCGCTATCGACGCACCATGAGTATCACAGAACACGAACTCAAGATCAAACTCGAGGACATCGAGGACCCTGATATCGGCGAGGACATCATCTCGCTCGGCTTGGTCAACGACGTCACGATCGACGACGAGACAGCCCGTATTTCACTCGCGTTCAACGCCCCGTATGCCCCCTCCGAGATGGAACTGGGCAATCAAATCCGGGAACTCTGTGATGAGGTTGGCCTCGAGGCCGACCTGCGAGCCCACGTCGGGCAGGAACACGGCTTCGACGACGAGGTGCTCCCGCGCGTCCGAAACGTCATCGCAGTCGCCTCCGGGAAAGGTGGCGTCGGGAAGACGACCGTCGCAGCGAATCTCGCCGCCGGCCTCGAGAAACGCGGCGCGATGGTCGGCCTACTGGATGCCGACATCCACGGCCCGAACGTGCCGAAGATTCTACCAGTCGAAAGTGATCCTGGTGTGACGCCGAACGAAGATATCGTCCCGCCGCGCTCGGATGGCGTCCGAATCATCAGTATGGGCTTCATGATGGAAGAAGATGACGACCCCGCAATCTTGCGTGGGCCGATGGTCAACAAGTTCATGATGAAGTTCTTGGACGGCGTCGAGTGGGGTCGTCTCGATTATCTTATTGTCGACCTCCCGCCGGGGACCGGCGATGCAACCTTGAACCTCCTGCAGTCGATGCCAGTCACCGGAGCCGTCGTCGTCACGACGCCCCAGGAGATGGCGCTCGAGGATACCCGAAAGGGGATTCAGATGTTCAACAAGCACGACACGCCCGTACTGGGCGTCGTCGAGAACATGAGTTCGTTCGTCTGTCCGTCCTGTGGCGACCAACATGGCCTGTTCGGGACCGAAGGTGCAGATACGATCGTCGACAACTACGACGTCCCACTGCTCGGACGCATCCCGATTCACCCCGACTTTGGTGCCGACGGTAGCAAGGGCCCAATCGTCAAAGACGACGACAGCCCGGTCCAAGAACACGTCGAGGACGTTGTCGCCGAGGCCTCCGACCGCATCGGCGAGGCAAACCGCCGCACGGTCAACGAACACACCTCGGATACGCCCGATAACACGCTTCCGACCGAGACTGAAGACTGATTCGGTCGTTTCTGTTTCGCTGCCTGCTATTCCTCGTGCCAATCCTGCGAGCAGTAGCAGTTACTCGAGATACTCGAGGTCACCGAACCGTTCACGGTTCATCGTCGTGACGACGAACCGTTTCACCGTCTCGATCAGTTCGGCTTCCGTTTCGTACGTTTCGATGCGAAGGTCCCAGCGCGTTCGTGCTGACCGAATCATTTCACTGGTTACATCCGATTCGTGGACGAATACGATCCTGTCACCGTGGGTCTCCGCAAGGTTCTCGAGGACGCTACCTGCTTCTTCGCCAATGCCGAAATTGTGACCTAAAAACGGAACGATGAACACGGTCGCATTTGCACAGCGACTGTATTCGATACTCTGTGTTACTGCATCCACTGCGTCCGTGTCGATATCGATATCAACTGCGAGAAACGCGTTAATTCCTGGATCTGTTCGAAGATCGCCTTGTACTCGCCGAAGTAGGGCTTTCGCCTCGTCAATTTCGCCTTTGTTTTGGAATAATTTCCTGAACGGTCCCGGGAGTTCGTTGATCTCCACGTCGTTTAGTTCGTCGTTGTTGAACACGTAGTTTAGGTTGAACGATTTGTACGGCCCCATCAGATAGAGTAGAAAACGGTCGTAGGCTACATCGCCGAGTCGGTCCGCGATGTGATCACGTGTAATTTCCTGCGCCATGATTACAACAATATATCAATAGTATATAAAAGAGGGCCTTTTCGAAAAATCCTGGCTTGAGAAAGACTAAAAGGAGAAACCGCGTAGTACCGAATACAATGGGGACGAAAAACACGCGGATCGCCGACAACCCGGACGATCCGGCTGATCTCCTTCCCGAAGAGAGCGTCCTCTCTCTGGATGACTATCTCGAGATGCAGGCTGCAGTCGGTGATCGAACCCGGTTCGAGATCGTTTACCGACTCACACACTCTGGTGATCTCACACCCACCGAACTCGACGATGTGATGGATATCGACGACAGCACGCTCCATTACCACCTCAACAAACTACGGGACGTTGGCCTGATCGAGAAACGCGTCCAAACGGAACGCGACAGCGATGGCCTCTACGCCTACTATCGTGCGACAGTCCTCGGTGAGGTCATCCTCGAGAACGGTGTCGAGGAACTCCTTCGCCGCGAGTGGGACTTCAGTGAGGCGTACGATAGCACCAGTAACTGATCAGACGCGGGCGACTACTCGGCCGGCGGGGGTGTCGGTTCGTCTTCGAGCAGCGACGCGATGTACTTGTCGACGTGGTCGTCCATCCGTCGCTTGTAGCCCGCCTGCCGGGCGAGTCGGTCCAGTTCGCGGGCGACGAGACTGCCGTACTGCACTGCCTTTTTGTCCCGCATCGCAACCGTCTCAGGGAGGTACTGCGCGGCAACCTGTCGGAAGCCCCGTTTTCGCATCTCCTCGTCGGCCAACAGCTCGTTCGGCAGTCGGAGCGCCGCGTCAACGACGGCGTCGTGAAGCAGGGGTGCAACCGGCTCGAGGCCGGCGGCCCGAATCGACAGCACGTCGCGGGGCAGTTGCTCGGAGAGACTCCGAATCTGCTCGCGGACCGCGCCGCGGGTGGTTTCGGCGTCGACGCGGTGGTCGAGCCGGACGACCTTTTCGTAGCCCCCAAAGAGTTCATCAGCACCCTGTCCGACCGCGAGCGCGTCGAAGCCGTCGGCGGCGACGCGTTCGCCGACGAGATACAGCGGGAGGGCGATCTGGACGTCCATCGCGTTCGTCCGCCCCGTCGCGCGGACGATTTCGGGCACCGCACGCTCGAGGTCTGCCGGCTCGAGGTCGACGACGGTAAGGTCCCTGCCCATCGCCTCGGCGGCGGTGTGGGCGGCCTCGATGTCGTGACTGTCGGGGAAGCCAACGACGTAGAGTGGCGCATCAAGGAGTTCGGCGACGAGCGCGGAGTCGACGCCGCCCGAAAAGGCAACGGCGATGTCGCGCTCTGGGGCCGTCGCGTCGCTGTGTGCGGTTTGAATCGCTGACTCGAGTGCCTCGAGGGCGGCTGCCTGATCGGATTCTGGTTCGGGTTCGGGGAGTGTCCAGTGGCGCTCGAGAGTGGTTGTGTCAACAGGCAAGTGCGGATCGTCTGCGTCCAGGGCAGCCCCTGCTGGAACCGGGACGGGGTCGTCGAGTGAAGCGGGTTCGAACGCCCACTGCAGGACGTCCGTTTCGCCGGCCTCGAGAAACAGTGGTTCGCGCCCGAGGACATCGCGGACAAGTCGTCCGTCAAGTTCGCCTGCAAAGCCAGTGGTGCCGGGCAGTGGGTCCGTTCGCTCGAGGGCGTCACGGACAGTCTCTGTATTGGCACCGCGTAACGTCATTGCCATAGCCCCGGCACGCTGTTTCGTACCCGTCGGGTGACGCCACCAGCGAACTGCCGGACGCTGATGTGCCACGGTGTCCGTTTGCCTTCGACGGAGGTCTTGCCTTCGCGAATCGCCTCGAGAATTGCGTCGGCGCTTCGGTCGTCGGCGTCGACGCGGGTGACGGCCTGGCCGACCATCTCGCTGATATGGGCGTCGCTGCCGGCGGTTCGGGGCAGGTCGTGCTCGCGGGCGAAGCGGTCGGCTTGCCGGTTGGCGCGGCCAGTGAGCAGACGCGAGTTATAGACCTCGATTGCGTCCCCTTTCGCAAGTTGCGTACGTGAAATTCGACCCATGACGCCGTGGCGCGATTCCTGGAACGGGTGAGGGATCACGGCGATTCCACCTTGCTCGTGGATCGCCTCGAGCGTCGTTTCGTAGGACAGTCCTGGTGGGATGGCGCGTTCGACGCCAAGTCCGAGAATATGGCCTGCCTTACTCGAAATTTCGATTGCCGGGATACCCACGAGTCCATACTCGGGGGCGCGTTCTGCGGCCTCGAGGCTGGCATCTATCTCATCGTGATCGGTCACCGCAATCGCATCGAGGCCGATCGCTTCGGCTTGCTCTAAGATGAGCGACACCGGGTCGCGGCCGTCGTACGATAGCGACGAGTGGGCGTGAAGTTCGACCGACAGCACGCGTGGTAATTCGGGCAGCGTGATGAAAAGCACCCCGGTCCCGGTTGCCACCGTGGCTGATGGAGACCGTCAAGCCAGAACGCTTGAGAGGCTTCACTCGAGAACAGGGCTATGAACTCGGTGACGAGCAGGCTCCCCGGCAGCGACCGTCCGACCAGTCGGACGAGACTGTTTGGCTCGCTCTGTACGCTGGTCTTTCTCGTCAATCTTGGCCGGCTCATCTATGCGCCGCTGCTCGAGCCGCTGCGAGACGTCTTTGGGGTTGGACCAGCGGCTGTTGGTTTGCTCGCGACGCTGGCCTGGGTTGGGTCGACAGTGCCTCGACTGCCGACTGGCTATCTGCTCACGAAGTATCCGCGTCACACAATCGTTCTCTGGAGTGGCATCATCATGACGGGGTCGTCGGTTGTTGCCGCCGCATCGGTTTCACTCGAGATGCTCTACGTCGGTGCGTTGCTCATGGGCGTCGCCAGCGGCGTCTACTTCGTGTCGGCGAACCCGCTCGTAAGTGAACTCTTCCCGGAGCGTGTCGGCCGGATGATCGGCATTCACGGCATCGCCGCACAGGTTGCAGCAGTGATCGCGCCCGCATTCGTCGGCGTTGTGCTGGCGATTACACTGTGGCCGCTTGCTGGTTGGCGAGTGATCTTTCTGGCAATTGGATTCGTTTCGCTGTGCTCGACGGTGGTCTTCTACGTGCTCGCAAAGCGCGCGACGTTGCCTGATGCTGGGGCAGCCGACCGGAACCTTCGGGCTGCATGGTGGGCGAACTGGCGACTCATTGTGACTGCCGTGGCGTTGGTTGGCTTTATCGGCCTCGTCTGGAACGGCGTGTTCAACCTCTATGCGACGTATCTCGTGGACTCGAAGGGACTCTCTGATGGCGTCGCACTCACGCTATTGACCGTCATGTTCGCCACCGGACTGCCGGCGTTCTGGATTATGGGGTCGCTCGCGGATCGATTGCCGTTTATTCCCCTGCTGCTCGCGATCACCGGCGCGTTTGCCGTCTCCCTGTATGCACTGACGGTTGTGCAATCGCTTGCAGGCGTCATCGCAGTCAGTGCGATCATGGGCTTTGTCATCCACAGCCTCTTTCCCGTCTCGGATACGTACGTCCTCGCGTCACTGTCTGATGCCCATCGCGGCAGTGCGTACGCGATTTTCAGTGCGACGATGATGCCACTTCACGCAGTCGGCCCGTTTGCCGTCGGCTGGCTTGTCGAACAGGGTTTTTCGTTCGATGACGTGTTCCGCAGCTTCGTCGTCGGACTCGTCCTCACCATCGTCGGTTTCGTCGTGCTGTTCTCACTCGGAGCCGTGCCATCCGACTCGAGCGAGTAACGATACCACAGAGCGCCCTCGAAATTTGATGCACGAACGTGCACATAGAAACCCCTTTACCGACCGGCTTTCATCACTGAAGTGAATGAGTCTTGCCGATTCGGACCGCGAACTCGTCGTCGAGGAACTGGGGCGAGAGCCGACCCCGGCGGAGGCGGCGCTGTTCGAGAACCTCTGGAGCGAACACTGTGCGTACCGCTCCTCGAGACCGTTGCTGTCGGCGTTCGAGAGCGAGGGCGAGCAGGTCGTCATTGGCCCGGGTGACGACGCCGCAGTCGTCGCATTGCCCGACAGCGATGGGGACGAGGAGACCTACATTACGCTGGGGATCGAGAGCCACAACCACCCCTCCTACGTGGACCCGTTTGACGGGGCTGCGACGGGCGTTGGCGGCATCGTCCGTGACACGCTTTCGATGGGGGCATACCCGATTGCGCTCGCGGATTCGCTGTACTTCGGTGCGTTCGACCGCGAGCACTCGAAGTACCTCTTCGAGGGCGTTGTCGAGGGAATCAGCCACTACGGAAACTGTATCGGTGTCCCGACTGTGGCGGGCAGCGTTGACTTCCACGACGACTACGAGGGCAATCCACTCGTCAACGTCGCCTGCGTCGGCCTGACCGACGAGGAGCGCCTTGTCACCGCCGTTGCACAGGAACCCGGCAACAAACTCGTCCTCGTGGGCAACGCGACGGGCCGAGATGGCCTCGGCGGTGCGAGTTTCGCGAGCGAAGACCTCGCGGAGGACGCCGAAACCGAAGACCGCCCCGCGGTCCAGGTCGGCGACCCCTACGCAGAAAAACTCCTCATCGAGGCCAACGAGCAACTCATCGAGGAGCAACTCATCGAGTCCGCACGCGACCTCGGCGCGGCCGGCCTCGGCGGTGCCTCGAGCGAACTCGTCGCCAAAGGCGGTCTCGGCGCACACATTGAACTCGAGCGCGTCCACCAGCGCGAGCCGAATATGAACGCCCTCGAGATCTTGCTCGCCGAGTCCCAAGAGCGGATGTGCTACGAAGTCGCACCCGAGAACGTCGACCGCGTGGCCGAAATCGCTGAGCGATTCGACCTTGGCTGTTCGGTCATTGGCGAGGTGACTGACGGGAATTATACGTGCACGTTTGACAATGAAGCCGTCGTCGACGTCGACGCACACTTCCTCGGCGAGGGTGCGCCGATGAACGACCTCCCAGCCGATGAGCCGGACCAGCCCGACACTGCACTCCCCGACGCGGACCTCGAGTCGGCGTTCGAAACCATCGTCTCGAGCCCGAACACGGCCTCGAAGCGCTGGGTCTACCGCCAGTACGACCACGAAGTCGGCGTCCGGACGAGCGTCGGCCCCGGCGACGACGCCGCGATCGTTGCGGTCCGGGAAGCCGAGACTGGACTCGCGATTTCCTCTGGTGCCGCACCCAACTGGACCGACACGGCACCCTACGACGGGGCTCGAGCGATCGCCCTCGAGAACGCGACGAATGTCGCCGCGAAAGGGGCAACGCCGCTTGCGGCAGTTAACTGTCTCAACGGCGGCAATCCCGAGAAGCCCGACGTCTACGGCGGGTTCACAGGAATCGTCGACGGACTGGCCGATATGTGTGCGACGCTCGAGACGCCCATCGTCGGCGGGAACGTCTCGCTGTACAACGACTCTGTCGCCGGGCCGATTCCGCCGACGCCAACGCTCGCACTCGTTGGGACGAAAGCGGGTTACGACGCGCCGCCGATGGCTGTCGACGCGGAAGCCGCAGACGACTCGTCACTGTTGCTTGTCGGTGACCTCGGTCTCGAGGCAGAGACGTTCGCACTCGGGGGCTCCGAGTATCTCGCCCAGCAGGGTGGTAGCGACGTGTTCCCCAACCTCCCCGAGGAACCAACGGCGCTTATCGAGACCATTGCGGACATCGCAGACGACGACGCGACGCTGGCGACCCACGACGTGAGCCACGGTGGACTCGCCGTTGCACTCGCTGAAATGGTCACCGCAGACGCCGGTCTCGAGGTCACCCTCTCGACTGACGATCCGATCGGTACGTTGTTCCACGAACAGCCTGGTCGAGTACTGGTTCAGACGAGCGCACCTGAGATGGTTCGTGAGGCGTTCGACGGCATCGCCCCAGTGGTCGACCTCGGCTCGGTGACGACGACCGGTCACCTCGAGATCACAACTGGCGAGGAAACACTCGAGACTGACGCAGCGACGATTGCCGGCCTGCGAGAAACAATCGAACGCGAACTCGCATAGTCGAGACAAACGAGGTCGTACAGCCTTTTATTCGGCTCGTTGTCAAATAGTGTATCTCACTGCTGATGCCGATATTTTGAAATACCCCCGGGACAACTGCTCTGCATAACGACAGTGGAGGCCACCTAGTCGATGGATACCGAGTTGCCGTCCGTGTTAATTGTCGAGGACGAACCCGACCTCGCGAATCTGTATACCGCATGGCTTGCGGGCGAGTACGACGTTCGCACGGCATACGATGGACCTGAGGCACTCGATGCAATCGACGAGGCGATTGACGTCGTCCTGTTGGACCGCCGGATGCCGGAACTGTCAGGCGATACCGTCCTCGAGACGATCCGAGACCGCGATCTCGACTGCCGGATTGCGATGGTGACCGCAGTCGAACCCGATTTTGATATTATTGGCATGGGATTCGACGATTATCTCGTCAAACCCGTCTCAAAAGCGGAACTGCATCATGTTATTGAACAACTGCTGTTGCGTTCGACCTACGACGAGCAGTTGCGAACGCTCTTTGCGCTCGCCTCGAAGAAGGCCCTCCTCGACGGTGAAAAGAACGAGGCCGAACTCGCAGCCAGCCGCGAGTACGACGAACTCGAGGATCGTCTTGCCGTATTGCGCACGCGCGTCGATGAGACAGTTGCTGCGGTTCTCGAGGGTGGCGATGCGCGACAGCTCTCACAGGATATCGCCCGTGGTGCGTCCGAGGAGTAGTCCTATGGATTCTCGGCATCGACCAACTCGAGTGTCATCACGTCTCTGACGTCGATCTGTGTGCCACCATCCGGGCCGCAGTCGACCGATAACCGCCAGTCATGGGCGTCGGCGATGGCTTTGACGAGTGCGAGTCCTAATCCGTTTCGCGCCGTTTCGTTCCCCGGGGATGCGGGATCGAACACGCGGTCGTGCGTTGCAGCATAACTCTCGGCCGCATCGTCTCGCAGGAAAAAGCCACGCGAGCGGGTATCCTCGTTCTCGAGGCCGACCACGTCGATCCAGACGGTTACGTCTCGTCCCTTGTCAGTGTCGCTTCGCGCTGCGACGTCGTTGAACGCCGCCTCGAGGAACGAGATGAACCGGTCGGAATCAGCTCTGAGCGTCGCTTCTTGCTCGACGATGACGTTCTCTGCGATCAGCTGTGAACTATCAGCAGCCTCGAGAACGGCCTGCTCGAGGCGAATCCGGCTTCGGGTTCGAACTGACGAGGCGTTTCGGGCGAACTCCCGGACGTCGTCGATGAGCCGTTCAGCCCGGTCCAGTGTCGTGCCGACGGACTCCTCTGCGAGTGGGAACTGCCACGAGTCGTCAGTCGGATCATCATCGAGTGCGTCCGCGACCTCCTCGAGTTGCTGTTGAAGGTCGTTCGAGAGCACGTCCGCAACGCTCTCGAGTCGCTCTGTCTGGCGCTCGAGTTCGACGGTTCGATCGCGAAGGATCTGCTCGCGGTCTGCACGGTCGAGTGCGGCACGGGTGTTTTCGACCAGCGTCGAAACGAGGTCGACATCGGTCTCGTCGAAGCGATTGGCTTCGAACGAGCCAGTCATGAGGATACCGTGGGTTCCAATTGGTGCGATGATCTCCGACCGAATGGGGGTTTCGGGGTTATAGAGGTCATCTTCGGCCTCGAGATCGTCGAATTGTTCGACGCCGCCGGCTTCGAAGACGTCCCAGACGAGTCCCTCCCCGGGATTGAATCGCGGGAGGCCACCGAACTCGTCGTGTGCGTCAGCGGTTCCCGCGACTGGCTCGAGATAGCCATGTTCTTCCTCGAGTAGCCATGCGCCGCTGATTGGGAGGCCAAGCAGGTCGCTACCGGCGTGGACGGCGATCGCACAGATCTCCTCGGGATCGTCGGAGTCAAGCAGCCAGCGAGTAATCTCGTGTAGCGACGTCGCGACGCGCTCGTACTCGTGCTGGTCGGTAATGTCGCGAATCACGCAGGCGACGGTCGCTGTCTTGTCTTCAATCGGGACAAACCGAAATTCGCTCATCCGTTCGACGCCGGCCGCGTTCGTGATCGCCGCCTCGAGCGTACGCGTCTCGGTCGCGCCGGTGTCGATGTCGGTGATCGCACGCCCCATTTCGAGTGCCTGTTCATCCGCAACGTCGGCTAGTTCAGTGAGAATTTCGACGTGTTCACCGACGAGTTCAGCACGGGACGTTCCAAGCAGGTGCTCGAGTGCGCTGTTGACGGAGACGATTCGGCGGTCCTGGCTCAGTGTGAGGACGCCGTCGCTGATCGCTTCAACGACGGCCGCATGCTGGGCGAGGGCGGTCTCCTGTTGCTTTCGCTCGGTGACGTCGCGCATGTACACCGACAGGCCGGTCTCGGAGGGGTACGCCCGCGCTTCGAACCAGGTCTCGAGGCGGGTATGATAGACTTCGAACGAGACAGGAATCTGTTTGTCCATCGCCTGATGAAAGCCGTCGGGAAACTGCGTCTCGACGGTTTCGGGGAACTCATCCCACATGACTCGGCCGATGAGTTCCGAGCGCGAACGCTTGAGCAGCGACTGTGCGCGCCGGTTGAGATACGTAAACCGAAAGTCCGTATCGAGTGCGAAAAACGCGTCTGAAACGCGATCGAGCGCTGGGATCGATCGGCGTTTCACGCCGTCTCACCTGTTGCTCCCGCCGCGTCGGAAGAGCCCAGCGTATGCGTCACCGGCATTGACTGCGGACCACGATCGAGAGACATAGAACAGTGTTATCTATACTTTGGGTAGCGCGTATTTCAGTGTCGCGGCCGACGCCCACTGGACGGCAATTACCGTCTCGAGCGGGCTCTCGTCCATCAGAACTGATCACTCAGGTAGGTTGCTGTCTCTGGGAACAGGGCCGTCACTGTCTCGAGCGTACTTGTATCCGCCTCGAGTCGCCCAGTTCGCTCGAGAGCGGTTGCGGAGCGAGCGCCAACAGCGAGTTGCGAGAGCGCGCCGATATCGAGTTGTGCGTCAGCCGCGTCGGCTGTGAGCGAGTCGTCTCGGTCACAGACGCCACCACCGTCGTCGCTCGAGAGCGTAAACGTAGCGTCGTTCCACTCAGCGACATCGTCTGTGACCGCGAGCGTGATCGTCGCCTCGAGATCGGGGTACAAAAGCGCCGACAGCGCGGCTTCGACGTCGACGAGTCGGACCATTGGCCCTGTCTCGACTGTCGTCTCGATTTTGTCGGGTTCGGCTGCAATCTCGAGCAGCGGGACCTGTTCGGGGAGGCGGAGTCGAATTCGGTCGACCTGTGAATCGTGAGTATGACAGAACGACAAGAGTGCGAGTAGGTCGTCGTACGTCTCGAATGCGAGTTCGGAGACGTCCATCGTCCGCTCACTGTGGTCGGCGGTTGCTTCGATCGTGTACGTGAGATAGCCTCGAACGACTCCATCGCGCTCGTAGGCGTAGATATACGGGTCGGTATCGAAGCTCTCGAGGATGCAATAACGCCACCAGTCAGCCGAGCGTTCGAGCGAGAGTGCGTACTCCTCAGCGAAGGCGTGATAGGCCGACTCGAGACGGTCATAGTCGTTGGGCTCGAGACGCATGAACGACCCGTCACGGTCGGCTTCGTCTGAGGCGAACGCGAGCGTTTCGGGATCGCACTCGTGAGTCACAATCGTATTGCTCGTATCCCAGCCGAACTGTCGGTAGAACGCGTATTGAAACGGCCACAGCACCGCGAATTGACAGCCGCGTTCGCGATACTCTTCGAGTGAGTGCTCGAGCAGACGCCCGACGGAGCCCTGACGGCGATACTCCGGCGGGGCCGCAACGGCTGCCAGTCCGGCAGTTGGATGGAACTCGCCGCGTACGCGGGCGTTGAGCCAGTAGTGTCGACAGACCGCACGTGGTTGGCTGGCGTCCGCGTTGGCATCCGGGTAGATACCTCGTGGCGAGCCAAGCAGTGCCCGCGGTGTGTCGTGTTCGTCGGAATCGTACGACGTTGGTCCCAGTTCGGGAGCAAACGCGTAAGTCCGGTACTCGTGGAACACCTCCCGCTCATCGGGAATCTGGCGATAGTCAGCCATACAATCGACCGCCGCAGCGAGCGAGAAAACGTTGCTGATCCCGTCTCAGTGGTCCGCGAGGAACGCCTCGATCCGAGCCAGCGCCTCCCGGATATCCTCGAGCCCGGTCGCATAGGAGACGCGGAGATGGTTGTCACCGCCTGCACCGAAGACGTCACCGGGGACGACGGCGACACCCTGTTCGTGCAGCAGTTCCTCGGCGAACTCTTCTGCGGTCCAGCCTTCGGGAACCTCCGGGAAGCAGTAGAACGCGCCTTTCGCATCGAAGACGTCCATGCCAATCTCGCGGAATCGCGAGAGAATAAACTGGCGGCGTCGATCGTACTGAGAAACCATCTCCTGGACGTCATTCTCGCAGGACTCGAGCGCCTCGAGAGCGGCGTACTGGGCCGTCGTCGGAGCCGAGAGCATCGTGTACTGATGGATCTTGTTCATCGCGCCAATGACCTCGGCGGGGCCAAGCGCGTAGCCAAGTCGCAGCCCCGTCATCGCGTGCGCCTTCGAGAAGCCATTGAAGACGACAGTGCGCTCGCGCATGCCCGGTAGCGTCGCAATCGAGGTGTGCGTGTGCCCGTCGTAGGTGAGTTCCGCGTAAATCTCGTCGGCAAGGACAGTCAGATCGTGTTCACGGACGAACTCGGCGATTGGCTCGAGGTCTGACTCACGCATAATGGCACCCGTTGGGTTGTTCGGATAACAGAATACGAGCAGATCGGCCTCGTTTGCGCCGGCTTGCTCGAGGGCGTCGACCGTCAGCCGAAAGTCATTTTCTTCCGTCGTCGGCACGGGCAGGACCTCACCGCCGGCGAAGGTTACGCCCGGTCCGTAGGAGATGTACGATGGCTGGGCAACCGCAACGGTATCGCCCGGATTGACGAGTGCACGGAAAGCCAGATCGACGGCTTCGCTCGCGCCAGCGGTGGCAATGATCTCCTCATCGGGGCCGTAGCCGAGATCAAAACGATCGGCGACGTAGTCACTGATTGCCTCGCGGAGTTCGCGTTTCCCCCGGTTTGCCGTGTAGGAGGTTTTGCCCTGCTCGAGAGAGGTGATCGCGGCGTCGCGGGCCGCCCACGGCGTTGCGAAGTCGGGTTCGCCGACACCAAGTGAGATGACGTCGTCGCGCTCTTCGGCGATTTCGAAGAATCGGCGGATGCCTGATGGCGGGACCGACTGGACGCGATCTGCAAGTTCGAACGTCATTGTGGGTCAGGGCGACACCGAGAGCCGGTCGTCCTCGTCACCGTTTCCGAACTCGATCCCGTTTTCTTTGTACGAGGTCATCACGTAGTGCGTGACCGTTTGGGTGATCTCGGGGACGGGCGCGACCTTCTCGCTGATAAACTGAGAGACTTCGCGGATCGAGTCACCTTCGACCTCCATATCGAAGTCGTAGTCGCCGCTGACGAGGCGTAACGCGGTGACCTGTGGGAATCGGGCGAGGCGCTCTGCGATGTCGCCGTAGCCGGTTTCGCGGTCGAGTCGAACGTTCAATTCGACTTCGGCACGGACACGCTCGTCTTCCAGCTCGTCCCAGTCGACAACCGCTTGATACCCACAGATGACGCCTGCTGCCTCGAGTTCTTCGATGGCTGTGTCGACCTCGGACTCCTCGAGGCCGGTCATTCGCGCGATATCCGCCGTGGAGTACCGTGCGTTCTCACGAAGCAACTCGAGCACCTCGCGTTCGCTCATACCAACGCGAAGCGCAAGCGCGAGTAAAAACGTTGTTGTTGATCGATAGCACGTGTACTGACTCGGCGTTTTCACTACTCTATCTCATCTTGATGTGCTGACTTCCGAACATATTCCCCGGAGAGATTATGCAACATAGAAACTCACTAGCTAGAATAGGAAAAATAGGTTTTCTAAACCAAAACAATTGTTTTTGCCCGGACAAGCTTTAAGTGGGATGCGCACGTACGATTGACGTACGATGAGCACTCAGAAAACCGTCCGTCAACCAGCCGATGTCGTCGAGGAGAACGAACTTCGCCTTGACCAGGACAAAGCCGAGCAGATCGTCGACGCGCTGAACTCGGAACTTGCGAACGCGTACGTCCTATACCACCAGCTCAAAAAGCACCACTGGGTCGTCGAGGGCGCAGAGTTCCTCCCCCTCCACGAATTCCTCGAGGAGGCCTATGAACACGTCGAGGAAGGTGCAGACGCCATCGCTGAGCGCGCCCAAGCACTCGGCGGCGTACCCGTCTCTGGTCCGGCGAACTTACAAGACCGCGCGACCGTCGAGTTCGAGGGCGAAGACGTCTACGACGTCCGAACGATGTTCCAACACGACCTCGAGATGTACGGCGACATCATCGAATCGATGCGCGGCAGCATCGAACTCGCGGATAACCTCGGCGACTACGCAACCGCCGAAATCCTTCGTGAGATCCTCGTCACGCTCGAGGAAGACGGTCACCACTTCGAGCACTACCTCGAGGACGACTCTCTCGTGCTCGAAGAAGCGACGAAAGAGCGGTAATCGACTGCGGACGACGTTGGCGGCGGGACCACCACACGATTTTTGAAGCGATACTCGTCGCGTCCTGACTGACGCGTACAGCGACCTGTGCTCGAGGAAAAGATAGCTGCGACTGTATGCGTGAGTAGCGAGATAGTCGCGACTGTGATCACCCAATCCAGTCTGGAGGGCGGCGTTCAGTCTGGCTTCGGCTCAGGGCTCGAGGTCGACAGTGAGATCGGTCGCGATCCAGCCATCGGTGTTGTCGCATTCCGTAAAGACGGTTTTTCCGGGGCGGGTCTCGTGGCAGGTCACCACCGCTTCCGGCTCGTCGGTGTCGTCGGTCTCGGAATCTTGCCTGCGAACGGGTACGTCCATTACTGTGAGTTAGGCGAGCCTAATTCTAAAAAGGTTTTGGTCGGCCTAAGTTCTCGAGAATTGGTGAGTGGGAGCGACCTGTTTGGTGTGGCGGTACGTTCTCGTTGCACGTAACCTCCATAGAACGCCGCTCCCGGTCGCCAGCTACTGCCTCACTCGAGGCTCAATCCGCGGATGTCGACCGTGTTGCCTTCCTTGACGTGACCGATAATCTGCCCGTCCGTCTCGGCGACGAGTGCATCAGCCTGCTCGTCGGGCAGCGCAACGACGAATCCAGTGCCCATGTTGAACGTCCGGTGCATCTCCTCGTCGGTCACGTTCCCTTCCTCCTGGATGAACTCGAAGATTGGCTGGGCTGGCAGCGGATTTTCGATGACGTAGTTGTGCTCGCCCATCCGCAGCAGGTTCGTCCACCCGCCGCCAGTGACGTGAGCCGCCGCGCGAACGTCGTGGTCGTGCATCGACTCGAGGAGGTCCGTGTAGATACGGGTCGGCCGGAGCAGTTCCTCGCCGATGGTGTGTTCGGGATCGAGCGGGAACTCGTCGGTGTAGTCGTGATTCCGAGTCGCGGCTTCGCGAGCGAGCGTGAGGCCGTTCGAGTGGATACCGTTTGACGGGAAACCCACGAGCGCGTCGCCGACTGCGGCCTCGCCTTCGAAGATCTCGTCTTTATCGGCCAGTCCGACGCAGGTACCCGCGAGGTCGAAGCCTTTTACGACATCGGGCATGACGGCGGTTTCGCCCCCGAGCATCGTCAGATCGGACTGCTCGAGGCCGACTGCGAGTCCCTCACCGACCTGATTCGTGATCTCTTCGTCAGGCTCGTCGATAGCAAGGTAGTCGACGAACGCGACGGGTTCGACGCCCGCCGCGACGAGGTCGTTGACGTTCATCGCGATGCAGTCGATACCAATCGTCGAGAAGTCCTCGAGGGCTTCTGCGACGAGCAGTTTCGTCCCGACGCCATCCGTTGCGAGCGCGAGATAGCGGTCGCCGATGTCGATCAGACCCGCGTATTCGGTTCGAAGGTCGCTCCCGAAGGCCTCGAGGAGGGCTGCGGTTGCGTCTTCACTGGCTTCGATATCGACGCCGGTGTCGGCGTAGGTGAGCCGTTCCTCGTCTGCATCGTCCGCTGAATCGGTCATGTGCGAACGACCGCGTGGGGCGAGCAAAAGGTCACCGGTCCCGCACGAGGCGAGCGGCCGCTCACCAGAAGCCGAACGTCAGGATGAACCCGACGAGCACGACCGCACTCACAACGAAGACAGCCGAGAAAACGGCTTTGTTCCACGTCAGGACCGTTTTCCCGTCGAGTGGCCCGAACGGGATCATGTTGAACGCGGCGAGAAAGAGGTTGATCAGGACGCCCATGTGACCGATAACCCCGAGGTAGCCGCCAAACAGCATTAGTGGCAAGAACAGGACTGCGAGCAGGTGATTCGTCAACGGGCCGGCCAAGGCGATCATCGCGTTCTCGCGTTTCGTGATGCGCCCACGGTGATAGACGGCTCCGGGTGCGGCGAACAGGAAGCCGATCAGGGCGCTCATGATCGCCAGAAACAGCATCTGATAGTCCGCACGAAATTCCGCGAGTTGGCCGTACTCGATGGCGACGACCTTGTGTGCGAGTTCGTGCAGGAGGAAGGCGACGCCGACGGTGACGAAGCTGAGTCCGACCATCGTGACGAAGTCGCCGATGGTGACGCCAGCAACGCGGTGAATCGGTGCGAGCAACAGCGCAAACGCGACGCTTAGGACAATCCAGGCGACTGCGAGGTCGAACAGCTCCTTGCTGCTGAAAGTGAGTTCCGGCTCCGACTGACGGGTTGTTCGGACACTCATGCGAAGAAGCTGCGGAGTAACTCGAGGCTGTTCCGAGCGCCTTGCATCAGTTCGCCCATGAGCGCGTCAACACCGCCGATGTCGGGGGCCAGATACGGCAAGACGACGAGCGGGAAGAGCACGGTTGCGATCAGGCTCCCGATGTTCGTCAACGCGACGACCATGATGAGTCGGAACAGCGGCACGTTGAACATCTCTTCCATGGCCTCGCCGACCGGCCGTTCGGTGTCGCCGACGATTTCGTTCAGCGTCTGGATATCCCGGACGTTGACCGGCCGGTGTTTGAGTTCGACGTAGCCCGCGAACCAGCCCGGGGCGATCAGCGGGTTGATGCTCGTCAGCCACGCCACGAGGCCACCGACGCCGGCACTGCTCCAGCGTGCGCCTGCGAGTCGGGCGAGCGTAAAGGCAAAGATGCCGTTAAACAGGAACCACGCGATGAACAACTGCAGAAGGAACGTGTTCTGGACGCCTGCCATAATCAGCAGGAAGAAAAAGCCGAAAAATGCAAGCATGACGAGATAGCCGAAGATTTTCAGCGGCGAGAACCGCCGACTCGAGGCCGTGCCAGTCAGCGAGTCCATCGGCGGGAGTTCGTCGGGGTTCAGGAGGTAGTTCTCGATACCGGCTTTGTGGCCCGCACCGACGACGGCGAGCACGTCGTAGCCCTGCTTTCGAAGTGCGTGCAGGTTGTGGGCGATGTAGGCGTCGCGTTCGTCGATCAGGGCGTTTGCGCCACGCGGACTGAACTGGCGGAACTCCTCCATCATCGCGGCGACGACGTCGCCGTCGGTCATCTGTTCGATATCGATCTCTTCGACTTCCTCGACATCACCGCCGAGTGCGGAGAGGACGAGTCCGAGGACGGCTCCGAGGGCAACACCGATCCCGAGCCCTGCCAAGAGGCCAACGCCACCGCGGATCGAGTAGATGCCAGCGCTCTCGAGTCCTCCTTGAGAGAACGGGCCGACGAACGTGCCGGTGGCGACCAGCGCGAGGCTCCCCGCGATTCCGACAAGCACGCCGATGACGAGACTGAGTGAAAAGCCATCGAGGAGGCCGCCGGTGTATTTGTGGGCGGATTCGATCGGGGGGATAAACAGGAGGCCGATGAAGAGACCGCCGGCGGTTCCGAGTCCGACCGCGCCGACGTACTGCAGCGTCGAGGTGGCGGTGATACCAAGCAACAGCGTCTCGCCGAGGCCGAGATACGGCGAGATGAACGCGGCGAAGACAAATCCGAGGAGTGCGCCGCCGACGGCACCGAAGGCAAGCCCAATCGTTTTCGGGTTCGTAATCCCGAGTGCGAGCCCGCCGACCATCTTCAGCTTCTCGGTGAATGATAACCGCCGCCAGAATCGCTGGATCGTAATCTGAATGTCGCGATCGACCAGTGCAACGCCGCTACCGTTTCGTTCCGCGGCGTCGATGCCGGCTTTCATGTCCGCGCCGGGTTCGATATCGAACTGATCGCCGAGTCGCGACTGGACATATGAGAGCATCCAGTACGCGAGGAACTGAAAGACGGTGTTGCCCGAGAGGAGGTCTTTGGCCTCGAGGTCATCGGGTGTACCGCCTTGCATCTGTTGATATCGTCCTTCGTCGAGTTCGACGGCGACGATATCGGGTTGTTCTCTGTCGACAGCTTCGTGGACGTCATCGACGCTGGCCTGGGACACGTGGGCCGTCCCGAGAACCTCGACGGACCCCTGATCGGTGGTGTCGTCGCCGGGGGGTTCCGGGACGTTGGCGTCGCCTGCATCGCTCATTAGCACTATGCAACTCGGTCGGGGCTTTTACCAGTGTCGAACTTGTGAGTCGTTCTCCTCCGTTGATACAGGTCGAAATAGCTCGCCGAATCGTGACGATAGACCTGAATAGCTTCCCTGACAACCGACGAGCATGACCGCACTGATCGAAACCGTTATTGAGAATCGTGAGATGGTCCAGCCAAACCACGCCAATATGCTCGACGTTGCCCACGGGGGCAACGTCATGAAGTGGATGGACGAAGTCGGCGCGATGAGTGCCATGCGCTTTGCCGGCGAGACCTGTGTCACTGCCCACGTCAACCGCATGGATTTCGAGCGCCCGATTCCGGTCGGCGACACCGCCTACATTACCGCATACGTCTACGACGCCGGCACCTCGAGCATCAAGGTCCGGTTGGTCACCGAGCGCGAAGACCTGCGGACGCGCGAACGTGAGAAGACGACTGAATCCTACTTTGTCTACGTCGCGATTGACGAACACAACGAGCCGACGCCGGTACCCGACCTCATGGTCTCGAGCGAGCAGGAAAAACAGCTCCGACAGGAAGCACTCGCAGGCGAAAACGGCGACTGAGACTCACTCAAAGCGAATCGTCTCGGCTGCGGGGTCGACCTCGACGACGCTGCCGATTGGGATCGGCGTCGTCGGCCACGTGTGGCCGAAATCGACGTTGAACACGAGCGGCGCGTCGGGGTTGTACCTCTCGAATACGCCTTCGATTGCCTCGCGCTGCTGTTCTCGATACGTCTCACGACGCTCCGGTGGGCGATCCTCGAGATGTGATCGTGCCGGTGGACGGCCGACGAGCACGCCGGCAAAGCGCTCGAGCAGTCCGCGCTCGCCGAGGGCTCTGAGGACGCCAGCGACCCACCCGGAATCGGGCAGTTCTTCGGAGGTCTCGAGTGCCAGGATCGTTCCCTCCAGGTCGTCCTCGTCGGGGAGATACCGGTCTGCGAGGAACTGCTGGTCGAGAATCTCGAGGCAGCCACCCCAGACGCGCCCCGAGACTGGGTTGTCGCCCCCGGCCCACTGCCAGCCTGAATTGGGTTCGGTGTCGCGGGCCTGCTCGAGCGAGTCGGGGTCTGCCCAGTCGCCGGGTTCGTCGGTAAAGTGGTCGGCGGGGCGGATCTCGCCGACCGAATCCTCGAAGAAGGCGCGCTCGGTGTACTCGATTGTGTGCTCGAACATCTCGCCGTCCATCGCGAGTTCGGTGAACACGCAGGGGCCGTAGTAGGAAACGATCCCCAGATTCCACAGATACAGCGCGAGATTCGTGTTGTCGCTGTAGCCGTAGAACCGGGTTGGATTTTCCCGCAGCACGTCCGCCTCGAGATGCTCGAGGACCCGAATCTGGTCGTTGCCGCCGATGAGAGCAATCACTCCCTTTGTATCTGGGTCCGCGAAGGCATCCATAATGTCTCGAGCGCGCGCCTCGGGCTTGTCGGCTAACGCTTCGTTTCCCATCTCGACGGTCGGGTACTCAACCGGCTCGAGGTCGAACACTTTGCGCAGGCGCTCGAGGCCGCGTTCGTAGACGTACGGGAACTCCTCAATTGGGTTCGATGACGGGGCGATGACGGCGATGTTGTCGCCGCGCTCGAGCGGCGGTGGCGTCGTGACGACTGTCATAGCAGATGTGCTGTGAGAACTGACAAATAGTGCCGGAATGGGATGGTACTGACGCTACTCGGTTTTCGCGTCGTCGACGCGGCCTCGTGCTTCGTGGATGTATTCGTCTGCTGTTTCGCGTGTGTCGGCGGCGACAGCGCCGACCAACCCGCCGATTGCGCCGCCAGTGCTTGCCCCGCTTCGACCGAATAGACTGCCGATTGCAGCACCGATTGCGGCCCCAAACGCGGCGTAGCGTGCCCGCCGAACAATGGTCGTGAGTTTCGATGACATATGTAATCACGTATGACTATGTTGTTCAGCGGGATAAGTATGTCTCCGAATCGTAATCATAGTGCTCAGAGAATTGTCTCGATGTTGCCGAGAGACTCGAGGACGTGGTCCGGTTCTGGGCCAGTCGTTCCAGCCTCAAGGTCCGCTCGTTCCGTCACGCCCGTGAGGACAACGGCGGTGTCCATACCGGCCTGTTTGCCGAGTGCGATGTCGGTATCAAGCCGGTCGCCAACGACGAGCGTCTGGCCGGGATCCGCATCGAGGCGAGCCATCGCTGCCTCGGCTGCGATTGCAGACGGTTTGCCTAAAATTGCGTCAGGTTCACGACCCGAAGCGGCTTCCATCGCTGCGAGAATCGCACCTGAACCGGGAATCGTCCCGCCATCGACCGGAATCGTCGTATCGGGATCGGTGCCGTAAAATGCGGTATCGCCTTCGAGAGCGGACAGCGCCTCAGCGAGGTCGTCATATGAGAAGTCGCGATCGAACGAGCCCAGAACCACATTAGCGTCAGCGGGGTCGGTCGTGACTACAATCGATCGATCCTCGAGAATCGCCTCGAGTCGCGGGCTTCCAACGAGGAAGACGCGCTCGCCGGGATGGGTGTCGGAGAGATACTGTGCTGTTACTGTCGCCGAGGTCAGGACAGTCTCTGGCTCGACCTCGAGTCCGTGCGGGGCGAGTTTCTCGCCGTAGTGGGCACGTCCCCGCGTGGGATTATTCGAAAAAAGCAATCGCGAACAGCCCGCTTCCTCGAGGGCATGAATTCCGTCGGTCGCACCGGGGAGAAGTTCATCGCCGCGAACGATCGTGCCATCGATATCGAGGACCACGGCCTCGTACTCGGTCATCACCTGTTCTATGGGTGGCGCGTGATTGAGTGTTTGGTTCCGCCAGCAGCGTCAATCCGAGCGCTCGTACTCGAGTTCTAACTCGTCGGTGTCGACGCCGGCGCGGTCGGCGCGTTCGTTCGACTCGACCAGTCGGTCGAGGCGGTGTTCGAACTCGGATTCGGAGAGTTCACCCGCGGCGTAGCGTTGCTGGAGTTGGGTGACCGGATCGACGGCCTGTTCGGGCTCGTCTGTGTCGTCCGCGGGCCGGGTGAGATACCAGAGCAAAATAAAGCTGAGGACGAACAGCGCGGTGATCGCGACGGCGACCCACGGTCCCGCCAACAGCAGCGCCGCGATGATCACCACGTCCGCGAGGACGAATTTGAGGGCGAACAGTTCCGTGAGGTTGTAGTCTCGCCCACCGCTATCGCTGGCCATACGAGTGTCTATATCGTCGACAGGAATAACGATGTGGTTCGATCACTGTCACTGGTATCCGTTTGCGCTACTCCGCTGTGTTGACGTCGGTGAGAATTCTTATCCGGAGACCACTCCTACGAACGGGTATGACACTCGCGGCTGACCCACCCGAACCACCGGCCCCACCGGAACTCGAGTTCGTCGATCCAAACGAGTACGAGGACGCGACGATCAGCGCCGACGACGGCGTCGACGTCGACTACCGGCGCGAGGAACTGCAGAACTTTCTCGAGAGCGGTGCCTGGGAGGAGGCATTCGACATGTGGCTCGCAGAGACCGACCTCGAGCGCCGGGAGTACGACATTGCTCGCGATCTCGACCTCTTTGCGGAGTACGACTTCTTCTGGGACGATTTCGCCGACCGCGTGGGGTATCACGCACCGGGGATTCCCGAGGACTGGCAGACTCGAGAGTATCATCCGGAACTCGATACGTGGGGGACGGTCTCTGCGATCAACGCCGAACTGACGGAGTTCGGCCAGATCGTTTCGGAAGTGCTCAAAGACGACTACATCGACTGGGAAGCCGAGTACGAACCGCCGGAGGATCTTCCGGATTTCGACTAACGACAAAAACGTGGAACCACAGTGAGAGTCGCCGCAGGGGTCGGGACTTACTCCCTCCCAACGGCGATGTTTTGTGTCTGCCCGTTACACTCGGGACAGGATCTGAGCGAGTCGGTCGATTCTCGGTAGCCACAGCGTCGGCATTCGTACCGCGAACGGGTCGGTGTGTATGGGTCCGTGTAGACCATAGAACTGTGGGAACATACCACACAAAAGAATGTTCTGTAGGGACGCTTGTGCATCAATCTATACAATACTCTCACCCCTATTGTGGTTTAATATTGGATATTCGTCCAAAATATGGTGTGTCAGCGGCCGTCAGTGGTAGCGATCCTCGCTGTGACTTAGCCACTCCACTCTCCGGCGAGGTCACCAGCGATGTTTTCGCGCCAGTGATCGAACTCCTGTTTGCACGCACCACTCTCGTTTACATGATCGACAAACCCGACACCTGGAGACGACAAGTGGTCGCCACAGAAGGGACACGTTACGGGATCCGTCCATTCTCGAGTACCATTCACTGCCATATCTATGCTGTCCACAACGAACTACATAAATGTATTCCAAAAGTAGGATTTAGCTTGCGAATTACTACTAATCGGGCATTATGCTCCATGGAAATCTTATTTTAGTCCGCGCATGGGCCAGGAATTGGATTTCATTAACACGGACAGAATGCGGCTGTCGAGGAGTCTATTCTCGAGTCGATATCTCGTTCGTGAGGTGTGCTCTCACAGTCGGTTCGCATCGGTGGTTTCTCGTCAGTTCACACGCGTGGATGCATCAATGAGGGGAACGCTTCGCCGCCTCACGGGAGCCGACGTGCTCGTGTTGACGGCTGCAATCTGGTTTCTCGCGAAATTTCTTCGCTATGCGTTCCCGCCGCTGTTCGGCTCGTTCCAGGCGAGTTACGGCGTCTCGAACGCCGACCTCGGGCTGGCGTTTACCGGCTTCATGCTCGTCTATGCCGCGATGCAGTTTCCCTCGGGCGTGCTCGCTGATCGGCTTGGCTCGGTCTCCGTCGTCACGGCAGGCGTGTTGCTTGCAGCCTGTGCGTCGTTGGTACTCGTCGTCGACTCCCCGTTTGTGGTTCTCGTCGGAGCGATGCTCGTCATGGGCGCAGGAACCGGCGCACACAAAACCGTCGCCGTTCGGCTCCTCTCTCGAGCCTATCCCCATCGGACGGGGCGGGCACTGGGCGTTCTCGATACGTTCGGCACCTTCGGCGGCGTGATCGCGCCGACTGCCGTCGTCGCGGTTGCAGGCGTCCACTTCGCGTTCGGCGCGAGTTGGCGGCTCATCTTTCTGGTAACCGGTGTCCTCGGACTTGTCCTCGCAGTCGCATTCTGGGTTCGCATTCCGACCCGAGTGCCGGAGGAAACGGCGAGTGATGCGTCGCCCGCGCTTCGCGAGGCGTTCGCAGTCGGCCAGTACGCGACGCTGTTTCGCGAGTGGCGGTTTTCGGTGTTTGCCCTGCTAACGGTGTTGTTTGCGTTCACTTACAACGGTCTCGTCGCATTCGCACCGCTGTACCTGACCGACGCAGCCAATCTCACGGATGCGACGGCGGGACTGCTCTACAGCGCGTTCTTCCTGGCGAGTCTGGTTCAGCTTGGGACCGGCGAACTCAGTGATCGACTCGGTCAATTGCCGATCATCGTCGCTTTACTCTCGCTTGCAACGGTCGCGCTCGGTACACTCATCGCGCTGACTGAAACCGCGAATCCAGTCGCCCTCGGGGTCGCACTCGTCGCGGTCGGCATCGGCTCACACGGTTTTCGCCCCGTCAGAGGAGCCTATCTGATGAGTGCAATTCCGGACGACGTTGCTGGCGGCGGACTGGGCGTCGTTCGAACGCTTCTCATGGGTGCAGGGGCGATCTCACCGGCACTCGTCGGCGTGCTCTCCGAAACCGCGAGTTTCCAACTAGCGTTTTCGGTGCTTGCCGTTTCGGTCGCCATGGCCACCGTACTCGGCCTCCTGCTCTGGGTCACGGACCGATAGCAGACGACGCAGCGGCTTTTTGACGTCCGTTGTGGACACCCGTTATATACCAGCCACTGCAAGATTCTCGAGACCGAGGCAGAGTCGTCGTAATGCGCTCGAGTCGCTGAGTGCCTGCCCGGTCCGACTGTCGATTCGGCCGAGCGACTGTCAGTCTATCCCGAAGCGACCGCGAGCCGTCTTGCAGTCTCCCTAAAAAATCGACACGGGAAAGCGCCTTATTCTTCGCGAGCGGTTGCTATCGCTCCGACGAGCAACAGTGCGCCGCCGACGAGTGCGCCGGCACCGACCATTCCTGAACCGCCAAAGACGGCGACGAGACCGGCAACCAGGCCCGCACTTCCGCCACCGGCAGCGATTGGGGGAACGAGTGACGCGCGCTGGATCGTTTCGCGCTTGTCATCCTCGTCCGCCTCGTCCATCTCGGAGAGACGCGACTGAACATCCCGTAGCTCGCTTTGCAGTGTCTCAAACTCCTCTTGCGTGACTACCTCGGCCGCTTCCGGCGTCTGTGACTGGCTCTCCTCGAGCGACGACAATCGGTCCTCGAGCGCGCTCCCCATCTCTGGCGACGGCTGCTGGTCAGCGTGTGAGTCGAGGCGCGCCTCGAGGGCTTCAATCGTGGACTCGAGGTCGCTGGTGTCGGCCTGGGCTGCGAGGTCGTCGACTTCCTCCGAAAGCGCTGCTACTCGTTCGACTGTCTCCTCGAGCGCGTCCAACTGGCTCGTGCGGTCTTCGAACTGCTCGGTCTGCGCCTCGAAGTCAGCCTCGAGTGCCGCGAGTCGATCCGTGAGCGATTCGACCGCTGCTGTGGAGACACTGGTCGCTTCGTCCGGCAGGTCCTCGACTGTCGCCGCAAGCGACTCTACCGTTTCCGCGAGGACGACGTGCTCGTCGTGTCTATCCTCGAGATGTGCCTCGAGCGCCGAAATCTCGTCTGCGAGCGCGTCATACTCGGTCTCGAGTGCTTCGAGGTCAGCCTCGTTCGCGACATCTGCCGTTCGCTCATCGAGATCTTCGATGCTCGACTCGAGCGTCTCGACATCGTCTGTCACGCTCTCGACGGCCGCCGTGGTTTCCTGAAGTTCGGTTTCGAGGTCCGACGTTCGACTGGCGATTGGTTCAAGGTCTGCAACAGTCGTCTCGAGTGCTTCGAGGTCGTCAGTAAGCGTTGTTTCGACGCTCTCGAGGTTGTCAGTCAGTGTCGTTTCGACGCTCTCGAGGTCCGCTGTGAGTGACGCGTCCGTATCCTCGAGCATCGCTTCCAGCGTGCCTTCCACGGTTTCGATATCTGCTGTGAGCGACTGCTCGAGATCCTTACGGTCCGCCTCGAGCGACTGCTCCATCTCTTCAATTCGTGTTTCGTGCGCGGCACGCGCTTCGTCCAGTTCGCCAGCCACGGCGTCAATCCGTGCTGTGAGTTCCTCGAGTCGACCCGACACACCCTCGAGACGGGAATTTTGCCCCTCGAACTGGTCCGACTGGTCGTCGAGGCGGCGCTCGAGCGACTCGATAGTGTTCTCGAGCGTCGTTACCCCTGCTTGCGTTGCCGTCGTCTCTAGCTGCTCAGCAACCCCTTCGAGATCGTCCTCGAGCGCGGCCACCGTTTCGGCGAGCGAGTCGTCATCGACTGCCGCTGCGAGGGGTTCGACTCGATCCTCGAGTGCCTCGAGGTCCGCCTCATTCGCAGCAGTCGCTGCGGTTTCCTCGAGTCGGTCATCGACGGCCGCTACACGCGTTTCGTGTTCCTCCCGACGTGTCTCGAGTTGGCGTTCGATTTCTGCAATATCCTCCTCGAGTGTGTTGACCTGGTCTTCGAGTGCCTCGAGTTCCATCTCACTCGCAGCTGTCGAGGCGGTTTCCTCGAGTTCGGCTTCGACGGCAGCGGTTTGGTCGGAGAGCTGGTCGAGCGTTGCAGTCAGTGAGCTATCGACGCGCTCGAGGTCGGTTCTGAGCGCCTCGAGTTCGGCATCCCGGTCGCCGAGTCGGTCGAACAGGTCGTCTATTGCCTTCTGTGCCGGATCGGCGTCGGTTACAGCCTCGTCGTCGAACGCGAGTGTTGTGTCAGTACCCTCAGCAGGGTCGCTCGAGTCGACACCGCCTGCGTCGGCGGTCGCCGTCGCCTCGAGTTCGTCCCACTCGATTGTCCCGTCGACATCATCCGCGGCCGCTGTGGCTGCGCCACGGACGGCACTTTCGGCGGGTGTCTCTGCGAATCGGACACCTCGAATGGAAAACGGGAGCGGGGCCGCGTCGAAGCGACCGCCGATGAGGTACTCGAGGCCGGCGACTGCGCCCGGACCGGCGACTGCGACCGGCACGGCAACGCTCTCTTGAACCGTCCCGTCGTCGGCTCGCTCGAGGAGTTCCTCGAGAATGCTGGCGATCACCGCATCGTAGGCCTGGGCCAGTGCTTGCTCGGTTTCACCCGCGGTGTCTGGGTCGAGTACGAACGTCTCAATGGTGTCTGCAACTGCTTCGCGGGTGGCGTCACACTCGGTTGCCGCCTGCTCGAGTACCCACTCGCTGCCGATGGGGACGGCAAATGAGAGTGCCGGGACACCGTAGTACGCGAGCGAAACCGTCGTTGTCTGCTGCCCGAGACAGACACCGAGACCGGTGAATTTGTCGTCCGAAAGCTGGTCGTAGATCACCGCGAACCCGCGATCAATCGCCGTCGATGAGACGTCGTACTCTGCAGTAGCTGCATCGACTGCCTCACGATAGCGTTCTGCCGCGACGTCGTTCGTTCCAACTGGTGCCGGAATCGCGTAACAGAGCGCCTCGAGGTCCGACTCGAGTGAAAGAGTGGCGTCGACAACAGCCGCAAGCGTGTCCACGTCGATCTCGCCCGCCTCCCCGGTCTGTTCCACACTCGTCCGTTCACCCACCTCGCCAGCGCCGGCGCTGCCAGCGTCGCAACCACCACTGAGCGGTGACGCGTCGATTTCCATCCCCCTGTCGGTATCGCGTGCCGCCCGAACCGCGTCCGGGCCGAGGTCGAGACCGTATGCCATGGTCACACAAACTAAGACCGACCTCTTGGTATTTTGTACCTAAATACCAAACGTGAAAATCAGTCGAGCACACCCACTCGAGTCTCCAGCGCTACTGACCAGGTTCCGTGACGGTCACAAATACGTTCATGTAGCCGTGCTGTCGGCAATGTATTCCGTTTGTTCTCGAGACGGGGGACCATACTTCGCTCAACACGAATAGCGTTATATGCGTTCAGTGCACACAGCCGGTAATGAGCGCACAGGTACGATCTCCAACGGCCCGCATCTGCGAACGCTGCGACCGTGAAGAACGATGGGACGACGAACTCGGCGCGTGGCAACTCGCGCGCAAAGACGGCGAAAAACAGGTTGGAAACCCGCATTGCCTCCACGAGTGGGACATCAACGGCACGTTCAATCCCGTCGCCGACCAGTAATCTGCAGTACACTTCTGCTCGAACCATCGCGAGCGCCGTCTCCAGCACAGCGTCGGGCTTTTTGTACACTCGAGCGTATGACTTTCCGATGCCAACCGTCTATATTACGGCCCCACCGGCGGCCGCTGAATCGCTTGCGACAACACTCGTCGAGGCAGAACTGGCCGCCTGCGTCAATCGCGTTCCGACGACGTCGACCTACCGCTGGGAGAGCGAGATTCACCACGATGACGAAGTCATCTTGCTCGCGAAGACGACCGAGGAGGCCTACGACGCACTGGTCGAGCGCGTCATGGACTTGCACCCACACGACGTCCCCTGCATCGAACGATTCGACGAGGAACACGTCCTCAAGTCGTATGCAACGTGGCGAGACGAGGTCGTTAGTCCGTAACCGTTCTCGAGGCGATGCGTTCGTCAGTCTGTCACAGGCCTGACTGCGCGAAAAAGCAACCCTTAAAACTCGCGCACGGGTTGTGACTGATATGGCTGGAACCATCGAAGTGCTCGTTCCGGGTGGGCAGGCCAACCCTGGCCCGCCACTCGGTCCCGAGCTCGGTCCGACGCCCGTCGACGTTCAGGCGGTTGTACAGGAGATTAACGACCAGACCGAAGCGTTCGACGGCACTGAAGTGCCTGTTACCGTCGACTACGAGGACGACGGGTCGTTCTCGATTGACGTCGGTGTCCCACCGACGGCAGAACTCGTCAAAGACGAGGCTGACTTCGACACTGGCAGTGGCGAACCGCAGAAGGATTTCGTCGCTGACCTCTCTGTCGATCAGGTCAAACAGATTGCCGAGCAGAAACACCCAGACCTGCTCGCCTACGACACGAAAAACGCCGCCAAGGAAGTCGTCGGCACCTGCGCTTCGATGGGCGTTACCATCGAAGGCGACGATGCCCGCGAGTTCAAGGCGAAAGTCGACGCTGGCGAGTACGACGACGTGTTGGTCGAGGCATAAGCCGAGGACAACGCTCGAAAACCGAACGAAGTGAGGTTTTCGGTATTCTCGCGAACGAAGCGGAAGCGTGTTCGCGAGCACCCAGAATGCAAGCATCGCGAGTATTCCGTTGTTCTGGCTGACGCGTAAGCAAAGCCAGCGCTCGAAACGCTTGCGTTTCGTTGTTCTCGCAGCCGACGCCTAAAACGCGATAACACGACAACTGACGGGCTCGTTTTCAGCCCATTTTCCCGGTTCTCGCGAGTCACAACTGCGCTATTTACTGCAGCGGGCGCGCCAGTATATCCAGATTCGCCGCCGTATACACGAGTTCACCACGCTCGAGTTCGGCTAGTCGTCGCTCGAGCCAGCGTTCTAGCTCACGTGCGGTCGCTATCTCTGGTTCATCGACGAGCACCTCGCTCACAGCCCCATCAATCGTCTCGAGGATGTGTTCGACGACGACCGCCTCACGGTGTGGATAGCCCTCGCCAGCCTCGCGTGGGCGGACAACCCAGGCGGAACCACCCGACTCGAGAAGGTCCCAGTTGCGAGCAGGAAGTGCAGACAGCAGGTGGCGGCCGGCATCGCTCCGACCGCCTGACCTGTACTCGTCCATGTGCCGGTGATATGCTTGCTCGAGGCGGCTATCGAGGGGATCGCGTGGGGCGAATCCGGTCGCACCGTCGTAGGTGATCGGTGCGTACAACAGCCCGCCATCTGCGAGCATGGATTCGATTGCCGGCAGCGCGATGTCGGCATCAACGAGGTCGAGAAACGCGGCGGCGATAATGAGATCTGCTGTCAGCTCGAGTGAGAGCGCATCACCACACTCGAGGGTGACCTCGAGGCGTGAACACTGGCTGTTTGGCGATTCGAGGTGGTCCTCGTTGGGATGCGCAACGAACGTCGCAGTCCCGGATTTATCCGACCGCAAGACGTCGTACCCACGCGCCTCGAGTTCGGCGGGGAGACGATCCTGTGCGCGCTCGATGGTTGTCGCGTTGTGGTCGACAGCGTGGTAGCTGACGCGGTCGGGAAGTAGCCCCCACTCGGCAAGTCGTGGGAGCATCGTTCCCATTCCGGCACCAAGTTCGACGATCCGAACCGGTTCGTCTCGAGTCAGTTCGGCCTGTAATCGCTCGAGGACGCGCCGGTTGAGCGCTCGGTCGTCAACGGTCCGTTTGGCCTCGAGATAGGCCTGCATCAGTGCCCACCTCGCGTGTTTGTTGGTGTGGCCGACGCTAGTTGTGACTCCTCGGTGCTGTGCCACGCGTTGAGTACTGCTCGGAACGTCGCCAATTGCTCGTCCCAGGTCGGCTGTGAAACCGCAGTCGCACGCGCTTGCTGGCCGAGTGCAGCGAGTTGGTCTCGGTCGCGCTCGAGTACCTCGATCGTTTTTGCGAGTCGCTCGACGTTGTCCGGGTCGATGAGGGAGCCGTTTTCGCCGTCGGTGACGAGTTCGCTTGCCCCGCCGACGGCGCTCGCGATCGGAATAACGCCGTATTCCATTGCCTCGAGGTACACCATGCCGAACCCTTCGTAACGCGATGGGACAGCAAGAACGTGTGCGCGCTCGAGAATAGACTCGAGGCGCTCATCAGTGACGTGGCCGGCGAACGTAACGCGGGTTGTCAGCCCAGCACGCTCGACGCGGTTGCGCTGTTCGGCGACATACTCGGGTGCTGCGTCCGTACTGCCGACGACGGTTAGTTCCCACTCAGTATCTTGGGACAGCGTCTCGAGTGCTGAGACGACCGTCTCAAGGTTCTTCCGCGGGATGACGTTGCCGACGAAGACGAGGTGCAGCGGAGTTGCTCGAGCGCGCCCGTTGACGGTCGCAGCCGAGACAGCAGCGGTTTCATGGCGGCCTGCCGGGGGGACGACGGCGGTTGGAAGTGCCGTGCAATCGGTCGTTCGATCTCGAGTGAACTCACTTGTACAGATGGCGGCGTCAACGGACTCGAGATAGCGGCGTTCGCGAATGTGACGTTGTGGGTCAGTGACGCTAGGGCCAGCCGACTCGAGGAGGTGGACGAGCGAGACAATTCGGTCAGGGGCATCGAGATCGGGATTGTACTTGAGCAGTGTTGGATAGCAGAGTTCGTCCTCTATCAACACGTCATAGGGCTGGTTCAGTTGCGACCGAATCGACTCATCAAGATCCACTGATTCGTCGCCTCCGTTGTGTTTCGCTCTGGGCGGAAGCGAGAGGACGTCGACCGTATCGCCCTGGCGCTCGAGGTACTCAACGAGTTTCCGATCGTAGCGGTAGCCACCCGATGTTTGCTCGAGGTCGCCAGCGATGACGAGGCCAACGTGCATTAGAGTGTGCGCTGATGGGCAACCGTTGCCACGTCGTCTTCTTCGATTTCGATGCGAAGGTCCGTTATACCGTCTGTCTCGAGAGCGGAGTGAGCAAGCAGGCGGTCGCCGAACACCGTTGCAAAGCGCTCAGCACTCGGATTTCCGTCCTCGAACCCGGGGAGGTCATTGAGTGTTTGATCCCGGTAGAACGCAGCAACGTCGGTCATGGCTTCCTCTATTGCGTCGATATCGACCAGATAGGCGTACTCGTTCAGTGCTGGTCCAGACACTGTCGCGGTAACGGTAAAGTGGTGGGAGTGCAGTTCGCCTTCTGGACCCGGCTCAGGCACCGTTAGATAGTGATGTGCAATGAGCGACCGCGACACGGAAACCTCGTACATAACTGACACAGTCTCGGCCAATGAAAGTAAAGTCTCCCCCTTACAATAACACCGCTCAGTCTGTCCCGTAGGTCAACAGCACCTGTATTGCCTCATCCGGGCGCTCCTCGAGCAGTTCGTATGCCTGGTCGGCCTCCTCGAGTGAAAACTCGTGTGTCAACAGCGGGTCGATCTCGAGTTGTCGGAGCCAGTCCCAGACGACTTCGTGGCGACGCTCTCGCGACCAGCGCCCGCGGAGGCTGGGATCGATCGTGCTCACTTGGCTGCTCGAAATCTCGAGGCGATCACGGTGAAAGTGGCCGCCGAGATCGAGTGTCGTCGGCTTGGTGCCGTACCACGAGCCAACGATGACGCGGCCGTCGAATCCTGTTGCTGCGATTGCGCCGTCGAGTGCATCCGGGTTACCCGAGAGTTCGTACGTCAGATCAGCCCGCTTACCGGCGACGGCTTCGACGCCGTCGCGAATCCCGGTCACTGTTGGATCCAGCGACTCGTCCGCACCGAGAGACTCCGAGCGCTGGCGGCGGCGCTCGTGGGCATCGAACGTGACCAGTGTCTCGAGTGGCATCTCCGCGAGTAAGGCTGTCGTCAGCAACCCAACGACGCCCTGTCCAAGGACGGTGACACGCTCGCCAAGCAGCGGCGCACCATCAAGCAGAAACGTCACTGCGGTCTCGAGATTCGCAACGAGCGCTGCCTCGCGAGTCGAGATGTTGTCGGGCACGACGAGCAACTCGTCTGGGGCGACACAGAAATGACTCTGGTGCGGGACGTACGCGAAAACGCGGCGCTCGAGCCACGATTCTGCGACGTTCTCGCCGACTGCAGTCACCTCACCAACGGTGGCGTAGCCATACGACAGGGGAAAGGAAAAGTCGCCATCGATGGTCTCGAGTTCCGAATCAGCCGGGAGATTACTCGGTGCATCGCCGCGATAGAGCAGTCCCTCGGTTCCGGCGCTGATCGCGGAGACGAGCGTCTGGACGCGAACCTCATCCGGGCTGGGCTCAGGGAGTGTGTGGCGTCGAACAGCAACCGTCTGTGGTGCGGTAAAGTAGAGGGTTCGCGCACTCACCGGCACTCGCCTCCCTGGAACGCGCCCATCCATGTCGCGACATCGTGATTGTTCACACTATCATCTCGTTCGGTGAGGCGTCACTTTACCGTTTGTTCTGTTCCCATCGCTTGCACGCTCACTCGAACCCGTTATCTTCGTCTTACCGATGCCAGCCTGCAACGGCGACCCAGTCTCGAGCGAAGTTGAGCACGAACGGGACCATCACGACGAGTGCAATGAGTCGCGAGAGTCCGGGAGCAACTGGGGGCAACAGGGCAAGCCAGATGGTGACCATCGCGAGTGCGCCCAGTGGTCGCCGGAGTCGACTCTCTGGGAGGTCATAGACTGGTCGACCGTGTCGCCGTCGCCACCAACTGCCAAAGACGAACAGGTATCGAGCGATACCGACTGCGAGAAACGCCAGCGGAACCGCCTCGGTCGCAATGGCGACAAGCGTCCCGACGAGGACGACCAGCGCATCCGTTTCGACATCGAACTGAGCGCCGAGCATCGTCGTGGTCCCGGTCCGTCGGGCAAGCAAGCCATCCACGGCATCGAGTGCAGCACCCACCGCGAACAACAGCGCTGGCAGCCATGCCAGCAGTCCATCCGGACTCGGAACAACGATGAATCCAGCAAGGACGACGATCGCTGCCCCTCGTGTGACAGTCACCCACGTCGCGAGTGTAACTGGCTCTAACCCTGCAGTACGAGTCGTCTTCGACACGATCCGAAAGAAGATGCCGCTCACGAGGCCGATGGTACAGCCGACGACAGCGAGAAAGTGTGCGGACACGATGTCGCCCGCCGTGGCGCGCTCGAGTGCAATCACCAGTCCCCAAGCACCGAGCCAGAGCCCAAGCGTTGCCCGGCCCCATAGTGACCGCACCTGCTGTCCGCTCGAGTCCTCAAGCAGTGAGTCACTCATGGTTGGGTTCGCGTGGTTGTCGGTCGCGTCGAAGCAGCACAATAAGGGCACCGAGCAAGCACACTTGGGCTATTTTGTCAATCGCCTCGAGCGCCGACAGATCGGCGACTGTCGTTGGTTCGTTGAGGACGTACCAGAGAACAATTTGTGCGCCGGTGAACGGAATGCCAGCGAGATACACGAGTTGGCGAGCGATGTTCAAGAGAATAAGTGCGATGCCGAGTGCAAAGCCGGCGGTCGTAGCGAGAAACGCAATGCCCATCCAGTGTGGCAGAAACTCGAGTCCCAGAATCAGGTGGACAAGCGCGGTGACGACTGCAAACCCGATTGCAAGCCAGTGACGCGTCGACAACGATGCCCATGCCACTCGCGAGTCCGCAGTTGCGACGCGCATCTACGAGCTATGTTGGTCTCGAGTGACAAACCGTTTGTGACGCCTTTTTTCGCACAGCGATGGCACGTCTCAGATTTTGTTCGCGGGTGGCACAGTCCGTTCTTCTGGCTGTGTCGACCCGCTCGCAGCGAACAGGACGCGTGCCCCGGCACCCACGCCGAGTATGACCCCAAGGGTCGCGAGCGCGAGCGTCACTCCAAGCGAGAGACCGGCAATTCCTGCGAGAATGCTTCCAGCAAGAACACCAGCACCGAGGCCGTCTCGGCCGACTCGAGCCGTGATCGTCTGACCGACTGCAACGAGGCCCAGTGCGGTCAGAACGGGCAACACGGTCACGCCGAGGATAACGAATGGGATGCCAAAGAACGTCCCAAGACTCGTTCCAAGGAGGAGGTAGCCAGTCTGGGCGAGTCCAGCTATGACAAGTGCGCCTGGCAAGCCAATACATGTCGAGATTACCGGACTTCGGCGAACGGTCCGCACCGACCGCGGCCCAGATTCCTGAAACAGTCCGAGGACGACCAGTGCAACGACGAGTGTTCCCACAAACTGTGCGCCCACGCGCACAGGCGGCGAGACATCGTTGTATGCCTCGAATCCAGTGCCGGCTAGCAGCAATGGCGTCGATTCTCCCCCAGCGATCAGCACATCCACAGCCCACATAGACACATCATACAACTCATCGTATAATATTAGTTTCGATCAGTCTGAAATGTTCTATTCTGCTTGTGTCTCTGCTCGATGCCCTGCGAATGCGTCTCGAGCGCTGGGACCGCCAGTTCGACGGGTTTAAGTTTGCCATGGCATTTCGTTCAAGGGAGACAGGCGTAGCCTGTTTCACTGACCCGTAGGAGCAACCCTGCGTACTACGGAGGTGAACGATGGCAGATACGGATATTCAAACCGCAGTGGCTCGCGCACTCGAGGAGTCACCCGACCGGAACTTTACCGAGACGGTGGACCTCGCGATTAATCTGCGCGACCTTGACCTGAACGAACCGTCGAATCGTGTTGACGAGTCTATCGTCCTGCCGTCCGGAACCGGCCAGGAAACGATTATTGTCGTCATCGCCGATGGAGAGACTGCAGTCCGCGCCGAAGACGTTGCGGACGACGTACTCTCTGTCAGCGATGTGGCCGATCTGGACGACGACGAAGCCAAAGATATGGCGGACGAGACGGACTTCTTTATCGCCGAAGAGGCGATGATGCAAGATATCGCCCGGCACCTGGGTACCATTCTCGGCCCCCGAGGGAAGATGCCGGACCCGCTCGCTCCCGACGACGACGTCGTCGAGACTGTCAACCGACTCAAAAATACCGTGCAGCTTCGCTCCGGTGACCGACGAACGTTCCACACGCTCGTCGGCTCCGAAGACATGGACGCCGAAGATGTCGCTGACAACATCGACGTCATCTTGCGACGTCTGCACGCTGACCTCGAGAAGGGCCCACAGAACATTGATGGCGTCTACGTAAAGACGACGATGGGCCCATCCGTGGAGGTGGCCTAAGATGAGCGCACAGGCTGAACGCAAAACCGAGAACCTTCCCCAGTGGAAGCAAGCAGAAGTCGACGAACTCGAAGAACTCATCGAGAGCTACGAGAGCGTCGGCATCGTCGGTATCGCTGGCATTCCAAGCAAGCAGCTGCAGGACATGCGCCGTGACCTTCACGGCACCGCTGAACTGCGCGTCAGCCGCAACACGCTGCAGGTTCGTGCACTCGAGAGCGCTGGCCTCGGAGACCTCGTCGAACAGGTCGAAGGCCAGGTCGGCCTCATCGGCACGAACGCCAACCCATTCGCGCTGTACAAAGAACTCGAGGCGTCGAAGACGCCGGCCCCGATCAACGAGGGCGAGGTCGCGCCGAACGATATCGTCATCCCAGAGGGTGACACGGGTGTCGATCCCGGACCGTTCGTTGGCGAACTTCAGAGTATTGGCGCGAACGCACGCATCGAGGACGGCTCGATTCAGGTTATGGAAGACTCGACGGTCCTTGAGGCCGGCGAGGAGGTTTCCGCAGACCTGTCGAACGTCCTCAACGAACTTGGAATCGAGCCCAAAGAAGTCGGGCTTGACCTGCGTGCTGTTGTCGCAGAGGGTGTCCTCTTCGACCCCGAAGACCTCGATATCGATATCGAGGCCTACGAAAGCGACGTGCAGACGGCCGCTGCTCGCGCACAGAACCTTGCAGTCAATGCGAGCTTCCCAACCGCGACGACGGTCCCGACGCTCATCGCGAAGGCCACGGGCGAGGCCAAGAGCCTCGGCCTGCAGGCCGCTATCGAGGACGAAGCACTCATGCCAGACCTCGTCAGCAAGGCCGACGCACAGCTGCGTGCGCTTGCGGCCCAGATCGACGACGAGGACGCCCTGCCTGAGGAACTGCAGGGCGTCGAGGCACCGGCCCAGCCGGCAGCCGACGACGGCGAGAGCGACGATGACGAATCGGCAGACGACCAGGACGACGCTGCGGCCGACGACGGCGACGCCGACGACGACGATGAAGACGACGGCGACGGCGCAGAAGGCCTCGGCGCAATGTTCGGATAACCAACTTAACTGGAGATTACAACAATGGAATACGTTTACGCTGCACTCATCCTGAACGAAGCGGACGAAGAGATCAACGAAGACAACCTCACCGACGTGCTCGACGCTGCTGGCGTCGACGTCGAAGAGTCGCGCGTCAAAGCGCTCGTCGCTGCCCTCGAGGACGTTGACATCGAGGAAGCAGTGTCCGAAGCCGCTGCCGCACCCGCTGCAGCAGCTGGCGGCGCAGCCGCAGGCGGAGCCGCCGCTGGCGCTGCTGACGACGATGGCGACGACGAAGAGACCAGCGACGTCCCTGACACGACGGACGACGACGAAGACGACGAAGACGACGAAGCCGGTGGCGAGGGCCTCGGCGAACTCTTCGGCTAACTCGGTTCCAGTCGCAACGCGACGATTCAGCTCATCACGTTTTCTTTCGACCGCCACTCCCGTAGCGACGCGATCAGCGCACTCTCTCGCTAACCGTGTCTCACTCGAGCGCAGGTTTAAGTACGAACAGGGGACCAAACCGTCCGATGGCCGGGCCCTCTCTCGAGTTCGTTTTCGATCCGGCGTTGTCGCTGCAGGTGCTGGCGTGGGTTTTCGCGGGGGCGACACTGGGCACGCTCAGCGGGCTCATTCCGGGGCTACACGCGAACAATTTTGCACTGTTGTTAGCTGGATTCGCGCCCATTGTCCCTGGTCCGCCGCTGTTTGTCGGCTGTGCGATGCTTGCGGCGGGGGTCGTCCATACGTTCATGAACGCTGTTCCTGCAATGGCACTCGGTGTTCCCGATGCCGAGATGGCAGTGACTTCGTTGCCCGGCCACCGCATGGTCTTGGAGGGACGAGGCTACGAGGCGATTCGGCTGTCGGCGCTTGGGAGTCTGCTCGCCGTACTCGTGGCGGTTCCGCTCGCGATTCCGGTAACCGAAGCCGTGCTGGCAGTGTATCCAACGATTCGAGATAATCTCCCACTCGTGTTGGCGATGGTCGTCGTTGCACTGGTTGCCTCGGAACGGACGTGGCGGACCAAAGGCGCTGCTGTACTCTCGTTCTCGTTGGCTGCTGTCCTCGGTGCACTGACGCTCGATCTCTCGCCAGATGCGCCGCTGACGGCTGGCGGGACGCTCGCGCCGCTGTTTGCGGGGCTCTTTGGAGCACCCGTACTGATCGACGCGATTTTCGGCTCCGGAATCCCGCGACAGGACGAGGAGACGATCGAAATCTCGAGTCGACTTGTTGGGGCAACGGCGGTTGCCGGCGCGCTTGCTGGTGCCGTCGTTGGGTACATTCCCGGCATTTCGGCCGCCATTGCTGCTGTCGCCGTCCTCGTATTCATTCCTGGCGGCGCTGGTGATCGTGGCTACATCGTCGCGACCAGCGGTGTCGACACGTCGAACATGATTTTTGCGCTGTTTGCACTTGTCGCGATTGGCCAGCCCCGAACGGGCGTGATGGTCGCCTTTGAGAGCGCGAACGCCCCACTCGAGCTACCGATTCTGATCGGGGCCGTCCTCGTCGCCGGCATACTCGGGTTCGTCCTTGTGATCGTCGTTGGTGATCTCTATCTCGAGGTAGTGGGACGGCTGACGTACTGGAAGATTTCGGCCGTCGTGTTGACGCTCCTGCTCGTTCTTTCGTATCTGTTTACTGGCCTGCTCGGGATCGGAATCTTCGTCGTCGCAGCGGCGATTGGCATGGTCCCGGTTCGATTGCGTGCCCGTCGCGTCCACCTTATGGGCGTCCTGATTGGTCCGTTGATGTTTGGGCTTTGAGTGCGTTCGACCGATTTTACTGGCCGGCCGCTCGAGCGGCTTCGACAACCGCCTCGACGCGCTCTCGAGAAACGACGTTCGTCGTCTCACCGCCGGCTTTGAGTGCCGTTCCAACGATAACACCGTCTGCACCTGCCTCGAGACGGTCGCCGACGGTGTCCGGCGTGATACCACTCCCAACAAGCACGGGAACTCGGTCACCGACAGCGTCTGCGACGCAGTCGAGGTCTGTGCGTGCTGTTTCCTCGCCAGTTCCAGCACCCGAGACGATGATGCCATCGGCCCGTCCGCGTTCGACGGTCTCGAGCGCGGCCTGCTCGAGGGTCGTCTCCCCGATTGGCGTCGCGTGTTTGACGTGGATATCTGCGAGAACCGCGACATCAGCCTCGAGTCGATTACGCAGGCGAAGCGTTTCGTGGGCTTTCCCCTCAAGGACTCCCTGATCAGTTGCGGCGGTCCCAACGTGGACGTTGACGCGGATGAAGTCGGCGTCGACAGCAGCGGCAATCGACAGTGCGGATTCGGCGTCGTTGCGCAACACATTGATTCCAAGCGGGCAGTCAACGGCATCGGAGACGGACGCAGCGAGCGCGGTCAGCTCTGCGACGACGTGTCTGGGAACCGCCTCAGGGTAAAAGGGCGCGTCGCCGAAATTCTCGAGCATCAGTGCATCAACGCCGCCGGCCTCGAGTCGGCGGGCATCAGCGAGCGCACGCTCACGAATGACATCTCGGTCGCCATCGAAGTCGGGCGCGCCGGGGAGCGCCGGCAGGTGAACCATGCCGATAACAGGGGCAGGAGCGTCGATGCGCACCCGAAATGGCGTAATCGAAGTCATACGTGGAGTCACCGCTCGAGGGGCCTAAGCCGTGGCGGAGTGATCGTCCGGACGACCGGGTGGGTGCAGGTGAGGTGTGTCACACCGGGGCAATCCGGCAAAGGCGTTGCCGTCCGCGGTCGTTTTGCCGTCCCCGTGGGTAGTTTGCGTGAGTATGTCATCGCTGTTTTCGACACTGTCGATGCGTGACCTCGAGATTCCGAATCGACTCGCTGTCTCGCCGATGTGTCAGTACACCTGTGAGCCGGACGGGCTTCCAACGGAGTGGCATCGCGTGCATCTCGGAAGTCGGGCCGTCGGCGGTGCCGGTATCGTCATGACTGAGGCAACGGCCGTCGAACCGCGCGGTCGGATCACACCCCACGATCTGGGTATCTGGAGTGACGAGCATGCTGCTGCACTCGAGCCGATTACCGAATTTATCTGCGAGCAAGGGGGAGTCCCCGCGATTCAACTGGCCCACGCGGGTCATAAAGGGAGCAAGCACCGCCCATGGGACGGAAACGTTCCGATTGCTCCGGACGAGACCGACCCCGACGGTGCCGAGGGCTACGAAGTCCTCTCACCCTCGCCCGAGGCGTATCCGCCGTTCGACGGCGATCGACCCGAGATGCAAGCGGCCGACGCGGACGACATCCAGGGCGTAATCGATGCGTACCGAGACGCGGCTGAACGCTCGCTCGAGGCGGGCTTCGAAATCGCAGAGGTGCATGCGGCACACGGCTACTTGCTGCATGAGTTCCTCTCGCCGGTGACGAACGAGCGGACGGATGATTACGGTGGGAGCTTCGAGAACCGAACCCGTCTCGTCCGCGAGGTCACAGCGGCAGTTCGTGAGATCTGGCCCGATGAGAAGCCAGTGTTCGTCCGTATTTCGGGGACAGACTGGCTCGATGACCGCGAGTCATGGGACCTCGAGCAGTCGGTGCGGTTGGCTGGGTCGTTGTCGGATCTTGGCGTCGACCTGATCGACGTCAGTTCCGGTGGTATCCATCCGGACCAGCAGCCACCGGGTGGTCCGAACTTCCAGGTCCCGCTGGCTGAAGCGATCCGAGAGGGTACTGATGTGGCTGTTGGGGCGGTTGGCGGCATTACCGAGCCTGAACAGGCCGATGCGCTCGTGCGAAACGGGCGATCCGACCTCGTGCTCGTTGGCCGTGAGTTCCTCCGAGATCCGTATTTCGGCCTCCGCGCGGCCGGTGATCTCACTGACGAGGCACCGTCGTCGTGGCCGATTCAGTATCGGCGTGCTGTTCGGTAACAATTTCACGACATTAACTTATATAACCGAACTTGTTCGTTCTTCGTCCCATTGTTCGGGAATGGACAGTCAGTACAACTGGTCGCTCGCGTAACTGTCGAGTGACCATGACCGAACATGATACCACTCGTCGGACGTTCATGAAAGCTGCCGGTGCTGCAGGCGCAGTCACGATCGTTGCAGGCTGTCTTGGCGACGATGACGACGGTAACGGAAACGGCAATGGCAACGGGAACGGCGACGATGACGGTGATGAGGCCGAAGCAATCGAGCCTGGCACCGAAATCGAACTCGACGGCCAGACGCCTGGGTGGGTCGGCATCGCCCCCGACTCCATTGACGGCGACGAGAACCCAACGCTCGTCCTTGAAGAGGGCGAAACCTACGAAATCGGCTGGACCGAAGGCGACGGTGCCGACCACAACATCGAGATTCGAGACGACGGCGGCGACGTTGTCGACGACCTCCAGACTGACGAAGTCAGTGACCCAGACGACGACCAATGGCTCGAGTTCGAAGCCAGCTCCGACATGGCCGAGTACGTCTGTGACCCACACGAGACGACGATGGTCGGTGAAATCGTCGTCGAGTAAGCGCCCCTTCTCAGCCATCGCGCGAACGTGACGCACGCTCGCGTTTGTGCGCTCGAGGTGTCCGTGATGGCCTTGAGCCTGTGCTCATACTGTAGTGACCGGGTTCCGATTCCTTCTCTGCTGATACGTCGGTGGTGGCTTCGATGACGATCGTTTCGCGTCTGGGTAGTGGACTCTGTCCATCGGTAGCGTCTTCACCGCATCGAAACAGGTCACCGACAAGTAACTGTTACTCGTCAACCCACTTGATCGAACAGCCCTGTGACGGCTGCCACTCGAGGTCGACGTCTTCGCCTGCCAGGATTGCGTCGATTGCCTCGCGGACGTGATATCGGGTAGGCTCATCGTCGGGACTGAGTGCGTCGTCCAGGCGTCCCTGATAGACCAACTGGAACGCCTCGGCGTCATCGTCGCGTTCGAAGAGGAACGGATCGGGCGTACAGACCGCGCCGTAGGCCTCAGCGACGGTCTGCGTGTCATCTTGGAGGTACGCATCGTACTGAATCGTGCCGTCCTCGACGAACTCCGCCATCGACTCGAGTGAGTCTTCGGGATACTCTTCGGCATCGTTCGGATTGATCCCAACGACGGCGACGTCGTCGTGGTCGGTTGCAATCTCGTTGAGCAGATCGAACTTCGCCTGCGCGTAGGGGCAGTGATTGCACGTGAACACGACAAGCAGCGCCTCGTTGTCGGCGAACGACTCGAGCGTGTACGTTTCCCCGTCGACCCCCTCGAGTTCGAACGCGGGGGCGGTGTCTCCGGCCTCGAGTTGCGTGTCGGATTCGAGTAGTGCCATGGCCGTTCGTTTGCTCTAGTGGTCCTTAAGAATCCCGCTCACGGTGGTGTATGCGATTTCGGGAGCAATTCATCATCGACGGCGTACCTATTTGTACCAGCCACATCATCGGTGAACTATGCAAACCCTCGAGATTACAGACGAACAGTATGCGTTCATCCAGCGGCTTCGTCAGGAGATTTCAGAGGACGTCGTCGGCAAGTACGGCTTCGTTCGCGAACAGGACGCCATCCAGTTTCTGATCGACAATATTGGAAGCGAGCAAGACATCGATATCGACATCGATGAGGCGTTCTCGTCCGCAGCGACCAGCGACGTTGCTGACTCTGTCGAGGCCGCAATTGCGGGCGATCCCGAACCGGAGACGACCGGCGAGTCCGTCTCCTACGACGAAGGCGACGACGCAGACACTGCTGTGGACTCGAGCACAGAATCGGACGAGATAGACGAGACACAGGACGCAACCGACACCAATGACGACGACGCAAGCGACAGTGAGGACACGGACGACCACGACGGCAGCGCCGACGACGACGACATGCTCGACGAAATGATGAGCCTGCTCGAGACGCACGATGACAAGTGGGAAGAGTCCTCGTCGGCAGATTATCGCTACACCGTGACTCTCCCCGACGGGTCGACGGAAGATGTGCAGACGAAAGACGACGTGCGGGCGCTCCTGTTCAAGAACTATCGGTAGCGATTGAGAGGCGTCACTCGGGCGTGGTCGGTGCCGTCCACCCGGTGATTCCATGTAGCCGAAAGCGCGCACCACCGTCTCGACTCTCTGTCACGTCAATTTCCCAGCCGTGGGCATCGACGATGGCCTCGACGATTGCCAGGCCGAAGCCTGTTCCATCAGGAGACGTGGTGTAGCCGTGGTCGAACACTGACTCCCGTTCGGCCGGCACAATGCCAGGCCCGTCGTCTTCAACCCAGAGCATCCCATTATCCCAGCCAACGCGGATTGTTACCGCTGGCTGCATCGAGTCGTTCGAATGTGTCTCCGTGGAGCGGGTCGCATGTTCGGCAGGCTCGTCTGGGTTGCCGGTCGCCTTGAGTTGCTCCGTCGAGCCGTGTTCAATCGCGTTTCGAAAGAGGTTCTCGAATAGCTGTCGGAGCCGTCCGTCATCGGCTCGAACCCGTCGCTCGTCGTCGACTTCGATCTCGAGTGTTGCGGCTGTTGTCCCGAGAGTGTCCCAGGCTGCTTCGACGACCGTCTGCAGTCGAACTGTGACCGGATCGTCGACAGCTTGACCCTGACTGGCGAGCGTAAGCAAGTCGTCGATTAGCGTCTCCATGCGCTCGTGTGCCGCGACCAACTTCTCGAGTCGTTCCTCGACTGTGGATTCTGACGTGAGTTGCAGCGCCAGTCTGGCGTTGCCGTCGGCGACGCTGAGTGGATTGCGCAGGTCATGTGAGACGACGCTGACGAAGCGCTCGAGTTGTTCGTTCTGGCGCTTGAGTGTTCGTTCGCGGCGCTTTCGCTCGGTAATGTCCGTGTAGATGCCAAAGCCTTCGATAGTGCCGTCGAATCCCGAGACGATGACGGGGCGAAAGAGAAACGTTCGACGGTCGCCATCAGCGGTGACGCGTTCGATTTCCGTGCCACTGCCAGCGTCTGACCGGAACCACTCGTCGACGGTCTCGCCACTTTGCTCCTCAGGGACGATCAACGCCGGGAGCGAGCGCCCAACGGCGTCCTCGCCGTAGCCAAAGGTCGTCTCGAACGCCGGGTTGACGGCGTTGACAACCGGCACCGACGCGTCGAAGCTGACCATCACAACCGGATCAGTAATCTGCTCGAGCAAGGCGTCGAAGCGTCGTTTTGCCTGCTCCCGAACACGGACTTCGTTTGCGACGACGGTGAGATAGCCACTATTCGCCCGACTGATTGTCTCGCAGATATCGGCGACTTCGTGACTCGAGTACGTTGCCTGGCGTTCAATCTCGAGGTCCTCGAGTGCGTCCGTGATCAGGTCGGTGGCTTTCTCGACGCCGACGGACTGGCCGAACGTCGAAACGAGTTCGTCGTGACGCATTACGCTGGAAGGAGTAAGGCGACGGTTGTCGTGTTGTGATAACCACTGAGTTGGCCCGGCCCCATACAGATTTCACCGTACGTTTCGAAGCCGACGAACGGAATCTCGAGTTCGTCTGCCATCGCCTCGACGGCCGTGTCGAACGCGTCGCCGAGGACAATGCCACGACAGGCACAGTCGTAAATGAATCCGCCGGCAATTTCGACGTCGCCAGCGTCATCGCGTGCACGCCGGGCAGTCTCGGCGGCCGATTCGATCTGTGCGTCGGGTCGGCCGTGCATCACGCGGAAGACGGTCCCCTCCGGAATGTCGACGGCAAAGTGCATCGCGCCGCCGTCGTCTTCGATCCAGGGCCAGCGCATCTTGTACTGGGTACCTTGATCGATGCCGAACTCGAACTCACAGAGAATTTCCTGTAGCAGTTGCTCACTCGGCTCGAGGTCGTCGATTTCAACGCCAAACTCAGATCTGACGGCCTCACGGACCGCATCTTTCCAGACCTCGAAAGCGGGTTCGCCGTCGAACTCGTAGACCGTTGGCCCATCCGACCGCGTCACTTCGACCGGGTCAGAAAGCGGTTCGTGGCCGTGTGCAACCGCCATGGCGGGGCGCTCGTCAGCACCGATCAATCCGAGGACAACGCCGTCTTCGACCACCTCGCCGTCGTGAAAGACGTACGTCGCCTCGAGTTGATGATTGTCCGCTGCTGAGCCGCCAACGATGAACACTTCGGGGCCGAGCTTTTGCTGCGTGACGAGCGCTAACTGCTCGCCGACACCGCTTAAGCCATCGCTGAGGGCAATCGCTGCGGCGTAGGGATGGTCCTCGAGTGCGTTTGGAATGTCGGTGACGGCTTCTCGAACGGCTCTCGAGACGTTCTCCTGGAGACCCGTTCCGAGCCCAGTATAAAACGAGAGCGTATCGCTTGCAACGAGGCCAACGGCGACTCCGTGGCCGACTTGAGACTGTGTAAACGAACCGTTTGCCGAACAGCCAATGAGCTTCGCATCGGGACCGATAACGGATCTGATTCCCTCGAGCACGGCGTCAAAGTCGTATTCGACGGGACAGAAGACCTGACAGAAGTCAACCTGCGTTCCCGACAGTTGTTCGCACGCTGTCGTGGCAGCGCTGACCCCAGCCTCTCGGCCGTGGGTTACCGTGGCGAGCGCCGTCCCAACAGAAGTTCGCATAGTCCCCCTGACGATTGTTACCTAATTGAATGTTTGGTCTGTCTATCTGGCTATCTGTCGCTATGGCGTCTATACTACGGCGTTTCAAAAATCATGTCTGTCTGTGTCTCACACTCTGTGACGCCCCAACACCAGTCCATCCCAGCGACAGCACTGTTTCGGCGATCCGTTCTGAGCCTGTGATCCAGTACCGTCGCAATCACATCGAATCCGACTCCTTTAGGGGCTGGTAGTGCAAATTTCGTGTACTGATGCCCATCGCTGGACTGAACGGCCCTCGCAGTTCGCTCAGGCGTGACCCGCTCTGCCAGTTTCGACGACCGAACGGAGGGTCCCGATGACTGTCGGTGTCATCGGTGCCGGAATCTCCGGACTGACTCTCGTTCACGCACTTCGCGAACAGGGCGAGGACGTACTCGCCTACGAAGCGCGCGACGAACCTGGCGGGATCATGCGAAGCCGCCAGATCGACGGCCGTACCGTCGAACTCGGCCCGCAGCGACTCCGACTAACGCCCAGTATCGAGACGCTGATCGACGACCTCGAGTTGTATCCACAGCTTCGACTCGGTGCGGACGACCAACCGTTGTATATTTACGCGGACGGCGACCGTCGCGTCGTGCCGCTGTCCGCACGCGAGCTTCTTACAACGGACCTGCTAAGCGTCGGTGGCAAGCTTCGGCTGCTCAAAGAGCCACTAACTGCGGATACACGCCCAGGTGAAACCGTCGATGAATTTCTCGTCCGAAAGTTCGGCCAGCAGGCTGCCCGGCGATTCTTCGGGCCGCTGTACAGCGGCCTGTACGGAACGGACACGCAGGATATGCTCATGGAGTACTCACTCGGTCGCGCCATCGAAAACGCCGGCATCGACGGCAGCATCGTCCTCGCAGTATTGCGAAAGTTGTTGTCGGGCCGCGAAACACCGCCGATCTGTACGTTCGATGACGGCCTTGGCGTCCTCTCGAACGCCCTTTACGAGCGCCACGCCGACGCAATATCGCTCGAGACGCCAGTCACGGCGATCCAATCCGCAGACGGCGGCTACGAACTCGTCACCGACGACGGCACGGAAACCGTTGACGACGTTGTCGTCACAACACCGGCCGATACCAGCGCTGACCTGCTCGAGTCGGTCGATACTTCGCTCGCGTCGACACTGCGTCGGTTCAACTACAACCCGATTGCCGTCGTCTTCCTCGAGTCGTCGTTCGACGAAGACGGTATCGGGACGCTCGTGCCGTCGACGGAGCCGAGTCAGATCAGCGGCCTCACGTGGAACGCGAGCTTTCTCGACCGCGATGGGGTGTTTACCTGCTATATCGATCCCGGTCGGTGTCCGAACATGACCGAGCGCAGCGATAGCGATCTCGAGTCAATCGCGGCCGACGAGTTCGAACGAATTACTGGCGCGTCCGCAGAACCGTTCGGGATCCACCGATGGAATCCCGGTATGCCGGCATACGACCGCTCGTGGACGGCGATGGACGATATCGAACTCCCGGATGGAATTCATCTCTGCTCGAACTACGTTGGCCGTCCAGGTATCCCCGGACGCATCCGAAATGCCAACCGACTCGCAGGCGAACTGGCCGAAGCCGAATAAGTTCGTCTCGGCGGCGCTGGGTGGGTTTCCGCCTCCGAAGTACCTATACGGACTGGGTCCTGACGCCCCCATATGGAGACTGAGACACAAACTGGGACAGCAACGGGCATCGTCCTGTTGAATTTTGGCGAGCCAGCCACGCCGGATCGTGAGGTCGTCCTCGAGTACCTCACGCGAATTTTCTACGACAACGCCTCGCTCGAGGATGCCGACTCCGAGGAGGCCGCATGGGAGCGTTCTCGAGAACTGGCCAAGCGACGCCTGCCCAGCCTGATGGAGGAGTACGAGGCCATCGGTGGCTCGCCACTGCAGGCGCAGGCCGACGCACAGGCCGAAGCGCTCGAGGGTGAACTAACCGACCGTGGCCACGAGGTAACTGTCTACCGCGCGATGCAGTTCATGGAGCCACTGATTCCCGACCTCGCGAGCGAACTCGCCGAGGACGGCATCGACTCGGTTCTTGCCGTCCCGATCTATCCACTCTGTGGCCCTTCGACGACGGTGTCGTCAATTGACTCACTCGAGGACGCACTCGAGAAAATCGACGGCTACGACCCAACGGTCGCGTCACTGACTGGCTGGCATCGAGCACCGGCGTACAACCGACTCAGAGCCGACGGGATTCGGTCGTTTATTGAGGAAGAGGGCATCGACTTGCACGACCCCGACACCGCCTTCGTCTTCTCGGCACACGGGACGCCGACAAAATATCTCGAGGACGGCAGCCGGTACGACCAGTACGTCGAGGAACACGCCCAGGCACTGGCCCAAATCCTCAACCTCGAGGAGTACGAAATTGGGTATCAGAACCACTCGAACCGGAATATCGACTGGACCGAACCCGAAACCGAAGACGTCGTTGAGGAACTCGGCCAACGTGGCGAGGCAGACCGCGTCGTCGTCGAGCCGATGAGTTTCATGCACGAACAGTCTGAGACACTCGTCGAACTCGATATCGACCTGCGTGAGGACGCAGAAGACGTCGGTCTCGAGCTTCACCGGGTGCCGGTTCCACACGATGACTCGAGGTTCCCTCAGTTGCTTTCGGATCTGGTCGAGCCGTTCGTCTCCGGATTCGAGCCGTCGTACTACAACCTCCGGCAGTGTCAGTGTCGCGACGAGCCGGGGTCGTACTGTCTGAACGCTGGCCTCCCGCCGCAGTAGCGCGGGGTAGCAGCGGTTGGGTAGACGACCAGGCAGGATTATGATTCTCGCGGTAGAATAGCAGTGAATTTCCGGTATTGATTGTATACTCAGCCCAGATCTGTTCTCCGATTACGAGGCGACCTGTACATCGAACTTCCCGGACCACTTGTATGTCCGACCACCCCACTCGAACGACGGTGCAACGAGTGCAAGGATGAGAAAAACGGGAACCAAAAGCAGGGATGGGTACGAAAGAACGACCGATGCTCGGGTAATGCCTAGCCTCCAATATGCAAGACCTCCAAGCAACGTTGCTACGATCACGCCGACAATCGGGAACATGAGCGCACCTGCAGAGAAGGCGAGTGAAATCCCAAGAAGGATGGTGGTTTGGAGTGGCTCAAAGCGCCAGGATGTTTTGCCAAGTCGAACGAGTCGGTGATACACGGCTTCGGGAGATCCATTGACGTCAATCTGTCGACAGTGATCCGTCTCGGCCCAGATGTCGTCTACGTACTCACTCAAGAGCGTGTCATCGCCGACCGTTTGACGAAGATCGCGAAGAAATGCCGTTTCATCCAGCTTCGTTCGATCAAACGCGACGCCACCGCCCCACACGTACCGACCGGATGCAGGCCCGGACGTGCCCGCAATAATCAGGGCTGGTTCAAACAACTGCCAGAGACCAGACCCAGTGTACACTGGGACTTCTGTTGCAGCATCGTGGTTTTTCGCGTGCGTTGTGAGCGTTTCGATCCATCCCGCTTCACGATGAACATCATCATCCGTCCAGACTATTATGTCGTCAGTTGCGTGTTCCATTCCCGTTGCAAGCGCGTGCGCCTTTCCCGAACAGCCGGCTGGCTCACCAGCGATGAGGACAGTTGCCCGATCTGGAGCCGCATCAACAACTGGAGCCGTAGACGAATCACACACAATAAGCAACGCATCTGAATCTCGGAGATTGTCAACCACGGATTCAGCAGCGTTCGTCCATGTATTAGTTGGTAAAATAACACTCGCCATGTCAACTAATTCAGGTTAGCTCAAATAGTTGTTCTGTTTCTCTACAGCAACTACACTCCCAATCGTCGAACGAAGTGCGATTAGTTCACTGACTACTCGAGCCGTCTGCGTCGTACTGCGTTGCCGTCTCGAAGAACGCCTCGACGTTTTCGACCGGCGTTTTTCGGTCGACGCCGTGGCCCAGATTGAGAATGTGTCCGTCCCTTCTTGCAGCGTCGATAACGTCGCGCGTGCGCTCGCGAACGTCCGCCGGATCGCCGTACAACAGCGCTGGATCGAGATTCCCCTGAATCGCAACGTCCTCGAGTGCGTCGAGATCCTGCGTGATATCGACCGTCCAGTCGAGGCCGACCACGTCGGCCCCGCTTTCGGCGAGCAACTCGAGGTTGCCGCTCATGTTGCGCGCGAAGATGATCGTGGGGACGTCGACGGCCTCGAGAATCTCCTGATGGAGGGGGAGTAAGAATTTGCGGTAGTCTGCAGGCGAGAGGAGGCCGGCGTAGGTGTCGAACAGTTGGATTGCATCCGCGCCCGACTCGACCTGATAGGTGACGTACTCGACGATGATGTCGGTAAACGCCTGCAGGAGTCGCTCGAACGCGTCGGGGTGTTCCGCGCGGAGTCGGCGAATCGCCATGAACGATCGCGACGGCGTTCCCTCACAAACGTACGCGCCGAGCGTGAATGGGCCGCCGGCGAAGCCAAGGACGGCCGCCTGCGAGCCGAGTTCGTCCGTGAGACGCTCGAGGAGGTCGCCGACGTACCAGAGTTCCTCGCGCACGTCGCCACGTTCGCGGGCTGTGTCTGCCGGTTCCTCGACGGGGTTTTCGACGACCGGGCCGACGCCGGACTCGAGGTGGTAGGAAAAGCCCAGTGGCTCGAGGACGGTCAGAATATCGGAGTACATGACGACGCCGTCGGGCTGGAACCGCTCCCAGGGCTGTAAGGAGATTTCAGCGGCTATGTCCGGCGTGGAAATGGCCTCGAGAAACGAGTAGTCGTCCCGGAGCTCGCGATACTCGGGGAGATAGCGTCCGGCCTGGCGCATCATCCACACCGGGGGGCGTTCCGTCTGCTCGCCGTGGGCCGCCCTGATGAACAGCTCTTTCATAGGTTGCTGTTGGACGGCGGCCGCCTAATAGTTGTGAAAGCGGTCGAATGCACCCGGTTTCGGCGCTCGTATGGCGCTCTCGCGTGATTTGCAAGCGAACCACTATCATTGTGGCGCTCGTGTGTAGGGTATGGGCACTACCGCCGGAGACGCCGTCTCGTTTGGAAAATCAATCGTTGCGGGTATTCAAGCGAAGAAAGTGCCGTTTATGGCTGCAAGTCTCGCGTATCAGGCGTTTATTTCGCTGTTACCATTGCTCGTCTTGCTCTTTTTTGTCGTGACGATTCTCGGCGACGAGCAGTTTGCATCCCAGACCACCGCAGCGACGGAAGGGTTCTTGCCCGAAAGCGGGCAGTTGCTAATCGAAGAGGCAATCACAGACTCGCCCGCGACCGCGGGGTCGACGCTCATCGGTCTCGTTATCCTACTGTGGGGGTCGCTGAAAATATTCCGTGGCCTCGACACGGCGTTTTCGGAAATCTACGAGTCTGGAGACAAAGGCTCGTTCGTCTCACAGCTCCAGGACGCACTGCTCGTGCTCGGAACGATTGGCGGTGCCCTGATCGCCGCTGTCGTTGCGAGTCTCGTGCTCGCGTTCTTCCCGGACATTCCGTTTATTGGTATTGTGCAGCCGCTCTTTCTCGTCGTAATTCTCTCAGTTGCTTTCTTCCCGATGTACTACTTCTTTCCCGACGTTAGCGTTGCCAAACGCGAAGTCATCCCCGGCGTTCTCGTCGCCGCCATCGGCTGGACGATACTGCAGTCGCTCTTTAGCGTCTACGTCTCGTTTGCCGGCGATTCCGAGGCCGCCGGCCCACTTGGTGCGATTTTGCTCTTGCTCACGTGGCTGTACTTCGGGTCAATGATCCTGCTCGTCGGCGGTGTCATCAACGCCGTCGGCGCAGGTCGCATCGAGGTGACAACCGACGAAGAAGACGACCTCCCCGGCATTCCCGACTCGGACCGGCCAGCCTTCGTCGATCGCGAGCGCCGGACACACGAACGCCTCGAGCGCTCACTCGAGTCTGTAACGCGCGAGCGTGACCTGCTCAAAAACGACTTGCGCACACAGCGCCAACGGCGCTATCAGCTTGAGGATCGACTTACCGAACTCGAGGCTGAACGCGAGTCCCTCGAGCACGACCGTGATCGACTCGAGGCGAAGAACGTTCGACTCCGGCAGCGACTCGATGTCGCCGAGGACACCTCGGGCTGGCGGTGGTTTGCTCGGCAGGCACTCGCCCATGTTCGGACGATTCGTATCGGGACGAGTAGTCAGGACTGAGACGGGTTCCTGTCCGTCAGTTCCGGTGCAACCGCGACCCGGGCAGCGGTTGCAACGGTGGACTCGCTGCACTCCTCCACCAAGACTCGTCTCACACGGTTCGACTCACCGCCGGTACATCGGTACAGCAATCTGTACGAGAAACCCGGGCACCTTAGTAGCGATAGCGCGCAGTCTCGGCTGTGTCGTATCCAGTTCGGGACGCACGCGAGCGGATCCAGACGGCCCATCAGCCGATCATTGCCGCGATCAACGACTGTGCAACGCAGGTTGCTGCGCCCTGGGATACCGCGCGAACGACCAATCCCGACGCTGTCGTCGATCCGCTTCGGCGTGCGCTTGCAGAGCGCGGCGTGCTCGCAGAACTTGTGTCATTGCTGGTCGATGTCGTCGAGGCAATCGGATACGAGTGTCATGGATCGCCGGTGCCCGCACCGCCGTACGTGATCGTGACCAGTCGCGGCCCGATGGTCCGTGTCACGATCGATCCGGGACGCCTGGTTATCCGGTTTGACGCGTTCGAAGTGCTTCGCGATCCTGACCCCGAGCGCCGGGCAACGTACCACCGTTGTGACGGCGTCACCGTTTCCGTCTCACTCGAGTAGACAGAGCCTGTTTTCGGTCCTCGAGTGGCGCTTGGTTCGTGGGCGTTATGGTGTCACAACAGCCATTGGCGCGGTTTTAGCATCTCAAACCGGACCCTTACCTCCAATTAATAATATCGTCAGGTTCATTACTAACTACCCGTAACTGGCAGGTGGTGACTACTAGTGACTGATTCACGACGCTCGTCTCGTCGGTCATTGCTCGCGACATCCGGCTCTCTTGCAGCGCTTGCTGTTGCCGGTTGTCTCGGCGATGATGACGAGGCAGACGACAGCGGGAACGGCAATGGGGACGGAAGCGACGACCACGACGACGATCACGATCATGACGATGATCACGACCACGATGATGACCATGATCACGATCACGACGATCATGACCATGACCTTCCCGTTGCTGAGTTCGAGGTTCTCGACCGCGACCACGACGAGGAGGTAGTCGTCTACGTCCACGGCGACCACTGGCACGACGACCCCCTCGAGGTCCCTACTGACGATAATCTCTCACTCGGCGCGTTCGTCGAAGACGAGGATGGCGACGAGATCGAACTCGGCGATGACCTCGAACTTGAGGTCGATATCGTCAGCGGCGACGACGTAATTGACGTCGACTTCCACGGCGATCACGTCCACATCCATGGCGAGGAAGAGGGCTTCGCGGATATTACGTTCCAGCTCGTCGAAGACGGTGAGGTTGGCTACGAAACGCCGGAACTCGAGGTCGACGTTGGTGACCACGACCACGATGACCACGACCACGAGCACGGCGAGGTCGACGAACTGAAAATCCTTGATCGGTCCGAGGACCCACACGAAGAGGTTGCAGAGTATCACGACGGCCACTGGCACGGCGAACTCCCGCACATCCACACTGACGATAACGTCTCACTGGGCGGCGAGTTCTACGACGACCACGGCGACGAGATTCCGATTGGCAGCTCCGAGGAGTACGAACTCGGCGTTCGTGTCGCTGATGATGCCGACGACGATATCGTCGAAATCGACGAAGACGACGACTTCCACGGCGACCACGTCCACATCCACGGCGTCGAAGAGGGTGAGACTGAGGTCGTCTTCATGCAGTGGCACGACGACCACGCCGATTGGGAAAGCGAGCCAATCGCAATCGAGGTTGACGACCACTAAGATGATTTGCTGTCCCGATTTGCCGGTGTGGCCGCAGGACGGTTCGCGGTTGCATCGTCACTAACGGACAGCAGATCGTATTAGGCCCCTGCTGACGAGCGGATTCGTCGTGGCATCCGGCGAATCCGCTCTCCACTGCCTGCGATCGCGGGCGTTCTGCTCGCGACTCGCTCCTTCCTGCGGTGTTACTAGCGATCCCCGCTATAGCTGGCACCGATTATTAACTAACTTGCTACGGATAACAACCCTTTTACCCAAGAGGCCGTACCCTCGTACATGAACCGAACACGCCGTTCAGTACTGCGCTCGAGTGCGAGCGTCGGTGCGGGTGCCGTTGCACTTGGTGGGCTTGCGGGGTGTTTGAGCGAGCCCGACACTGAAAGCAATCCTGACGGCGGCTACGCAGCATTTTTTGCGCTGTGGGATTGGGCTGAACAGGTTTCTGGTGACCAGATGGACTTTGAGAATCCTGTAGACACAGGCGAGATGGGGCACGGCTGGGATCCACAGAGTGACCTCATCGCGGATATCGCCGGAACAGAGGTGTTTGTCTATCTCGACACGCCCGAGTTCGCCTGGGCACAGGACTTAGCTGGTGACCTCGAGAACGATTACGATCATATCACGCTCATCGACGCGATGGAGGGTCTCGGCTCGGAGTTGCTCCCTGCGGCTGGCGATGACCACGACCACGATCACAACGGCGACGGTGACCACGAAGAAGCGGACGAGTACGACGACGATCCAACAGCGGTTTCGATCACGACGTTCGACCTTTTCGATCGCCAGACGGGTTCCCAGGGTGCCTACTGGCACAATGACCACTGGCATCAGGGACTGCCTGACGTCCCAGTCGACAGCTACGCTGCCGTCGATGCCGTTGTCGAAGACGACGATGGGCGCGTCCTTCCACTCGGCGAGGACGAACCGTTTTCACTCGACGCTCGCATCGTCGACGGTGCAAGCGAAGATGTCGCCGAGATCGAATCACACGGCGACTATATCGAGTTCCACGGCCTCGAGACGGGACGAACCCGCGTCATCTTCGAACTCGTTGCCGACGACGAGGTTGTCTGGGACAGCAGCGACGATACGCTCACACTCGAGGTTGTCGAGGAACTCGAGGATGATGCGGTACCGGAGTTTTACGATCCACACGTCTGGACGGATCCAGTACTCGCTCAGGAAATGATCGAGACAATTGCGGATGGACTTGCCGACCTCGACCCGGATAATGCAGAGGCGTATCACGACAACGCCGCAGACTACAACAACCGCCTCGAGGAGGTTCACGAGCAGTTCCAGACACTTTCTGAGGAAGCCGATCGCGATATTGCCGTCCTCGCGGGTCACGACTCCTTCCAGTATATTGAGGACCGATACGGCTTTGAGATTCACACGCCAGCACCGATCTCTCCCGATGCAGAGTTGACGCCAGGTGATCTTGGGGACACGATCGAACTCATCGACGAGTACGACATCGAGACGATTCTGTACGACCCCTTCGATGCAAACGAGGGTGAAATGCCCCGCGAAGCCGAGCACTTACTCGAGAACAGTCAGGCAACGGAGGCCGTCCCAATCAGTCCTGCCGAGGGGACGATGTCGGAGTGGAACGAAAACGACTGGGGATGGCTCGAGCAGATGGAAGAGCTAAACATACCTGCACTGCAGGATGCACTCGGAGCGGAGTAGAATGCAAGCTATACGTACCCCCACAGCGGAACTACTGGTGAGTCGAGCGTGAGTTCAGCCGTCGATATTCGGAACGTTTCGTTTGCCTACGGTGACCAGACTGCACTCGAGGATGTCACCCTGACTGTCGAGTCCGGAGATTTCCTCGGGTTGATCGGCCCAAACGGGTCGGGAAAGACCACTCTTCTTCATATTATGCTCGGGCTGCTCAGCCCGGATAGTGGGGCCGTTGAGTTGTTCGGGCAGGATGTCGATTCGTTCGAACAGGGTGAACGCATTGGCTACGTGTCGCAGAAAGCGACAGATCGTGGCGGAACGATGCCGGTAACTGTCCGCGAGTGTGTTCGCATGGGTCGATTCGCCCACGTCGGTCATGGCCGACTCAGTGACGAAGACCGAGACATTGCGGATGACGCCCTCGAGACGGTCGACATTATGGACCTTGCAGACCAGCAGATGAACCAGCTTTCGGGTGGCCAACGCCAGCGAGCCTACATCGCACGGGCGCTTGCCTCCGAAGCCGACCTGCTTGCACTGGACGAGCCGACAGTTGGCGTCGACGCGGAATCGCGCGATGCATTTTACCAGTTACTCGAGTCGTTGAATGAGTCCGGAATCACGATCATCCTGATCGAACACGATATTGGCGTCGTCACGGATCGGGCGGATCGAATCGCCTGCATCAATACGCAACTGTATCACCACGGCGACACGGAGTCGTTCGTCGAAAGCGATGCGCTGAGTGAAGCCTACGGGGCGACAGGCACAGTCGTCCACCATCACCACTGATGAGCGGAGACGAACCCACCTCGATGGCACACGACGCCTCGGATACACAGGCGATGGAAGCCAATCCAACCAGCCTTCGCTACCGCCTCGAGTCCGTTGCTCTCGGACTCGTTGGGTTACTCGCGGTGGCGATGCTCGTCTTTATTGCACTCGATTGGCTGCGCCATCTCAACGCGGACGCAGCGGTGCTGTTCGATCAGTTCCTGGTCGCTGGCATGTGGTTTGACTACTACGCTGGGACGAACGTCTTCCAGCATGCCTTTATGTGGCGGATGATCGCAACAGGCGTCCTCGTGGGAATCGTTGCGCCGCTTATCGGAACCTATCTCGTTCATCGGCAGATGGCGCTGATCGGCGAGACACTCGCACATACTGCCTTTGCCGGCGTTGCCATCGGATTTCTCGTCATCGCGGTGACTGGCTGGGAGGGGTCGCTCTTGCTCGTTGCACTCATCGTCAGCATACTCGGTGCACTTGGCGTCCAGTGGCTAACTGAACATACCAACACGTTCGGCGACGTGCCCATTGCGATTATGCTCACCGGGAGTTTCGCCGTCGGGACGCTACTGATTAGCTGGGGCCGCGGAACGATGTCTGTCGCCATTGATATCGAAGGGTGGCTCTTTGGCAGTCTCTCGGTGATTCCCTCTGGCGGCGCACGCATGATGGCCGTCCTCACTGTCTCCGTCGTCGCCGTGATTGCACTCACCTACAAGCAACTACTGTTTATCACGTTTGACGAGCAGGCCGCTCGAGTCGCCCAACTCAACGTCACGGCGTACAACACCCTGTTGGTCGTGATGACTGCCGTCGTCGTCGTTGGCGCAATGCAGATTCTCGGCGTCATCCTCGTTGCTGGCATGCTTGTCATCCCCGTCGCTGCCGCCTCACAGATCGCTCACAGCTTCCGTGAGACGCTCTTTCTCTCCGTTTTGTTCGGCCAGTTTGCCGTACTTGGCGGGTTCGCGTTCGCGCTAAGTCAAAGCCTCCCTCCAGGTGGGTCGATTATCGTCGTCGCGATTGGCTGTTATCTCGCGACTATTGCCCTCTCCGATCGGTCCGGTGTTGCTCTGTCGATGCACTAATTCGGTGTGCCTCACTGTCACAGGGCCTTTGTGTTCCTGGTCCATACTACATCTATGGCCATTGAAGCGTCGTTTACTGCCGAAGAAGGGGAGTTTCCACTCGCCGAAGTGTTTTCGAAGTTCCCCGCTGCCCGGATCGAACTCGATCGGGTCGTCCCGACCAACGACGCGTTGATTCCGTACTTCTGGCTGCACGACGTCGATGCGGCATCGATCGATCTCGAGGGCCTCGAGCATCCCGGTATCAATGACCTCCAGATTATCGACGACCTCGAGACGGAGGTGTTTGTCCGAATCGACTGGGATTTCGAGTACGAGAGCGTTCTGACTGCGATTCTCGAGACCAACGTGACGTTGCTATCTGCAGTGGGAAAACAGGATAAGTGGACGTTTGAGATTCGCGGGATGGAACAGGAGGCTGTCTCGAATTTTCAGTCCTACTGCCTAGATTTTGACATTCCGATTGAACTCGTCCAGTTACACGCGCTGTCACCGATGCACTCAGAGAACGAATACGATTTGACAGATACACAACGGGAAACGCTCGTGCTTGCGTATACGCTCGGCTATTACGACTCGCCACGAACGGCGACCCAGGATGACCTCGCTGATGAACTCGAGATTACGCGACAAGCGGTCGCCTCACGTCTCCAACGAGGCACTCGACGTCTGATCGCGAGCACGCTCGTTGGTGCCACGGAATGACTTATAAAGGCGTTACCTATGTAAAAGTCAGCCATAGGCGTTCGTCGTGCATTAGCTATATCATGCGCGGGAGAACTCACTCGAAAGACGCTACGCTGCAGGACGCTCGAACCAGCCGTCCGTTCACTCGTTGGCCACGCTATCAGCGAGTTGCAGCCACTCCATCGAGTGAGACAACGGTGTACGTGAACCGCTTCCTCAAGACTGTTGCCAGGACAGTTATGAGCGTAACCGACAATCTAAGTACGAACACGAATGGGTGAGCCAAACGATCTCCCCAGTTCTGGCGCGGATACCGTCGTCGAGCGGGGGGATACGTACGAGCACGAACAGTATGGCACGGTTGAGGTATCGGCGATCTGGAAAGGCGTCAACGGCGTCGATACGACGCGTGAGGCGGACGAGACGGATACATACATCATCCGCTACACGGCAGATCCGGACGGCGATCCGGTCGATGAACTAACCGATACACTCGAAGAATTTCTCGACGCGATCGAGTGAGTCGCTCGTTTTCACCTAGCGCCGTTGTCGACTCTCCCTACCGAATGGGAACGAGAACGGGGTTTAACTCGCTTCGAAGTGAGGATCCAACTGATGGGACGGCTAGCTACACTGTTCGATCCCGAGACTGTCGGCGTGGTCGGTGCAACCGACCGCGAGGGGGCAGTCGGCCGGGCGATTCTCGAGAACCTTCAATCGGCGTACGAAGGTGAGATCGTCCCGGTCAACCCCTCACGCGAGGAGGTTCTCGGGCTCGAATGCTACGAAGATGTGCAGAGTGCGCCGCCGATAGAGCTGGGTGTCGTCGTCGTTCCCCCACCAATCGTTCTCGAGGCGGTCCGAGAACTCGGCGAGGCGGGGACGGAAAACGTCGTCGTCATCACAGCCGGCTTCGCAGAGACCGGCGGCGAGGGAGCAACACGCGAGCGAGAACTCCGAGAAATTGCCACCGAATACGACCTGAACGTCGTCGGCCCGAACAGTCTCGGTGTCATGTCGACACCGATCGGCATGAACGCCACGTTCGGACCCGAGAACGCCCGCGAAGGCTCGATATCGTTTATGAGCCAGTCGGGCGCGTTCATTACCGCAGTCCTTGACTGGGCGAACGAACAGGGAATCGGCTTCAAAGACGTCGTCTCACTTGGGAACAAATCCGTTCTCGACGAAACGGACTTCATCGAGGAGTGGGGCGAAGATCCTGATACAGACGTTATCATCGGCTATCTCGAGGATATCGACAACGGGGAACAGTTCGTCCAGACGGCGCGTGAAGTAACTGACGAGACGCCAATCGTCCTCGTAAAATCCGGCCGAACTGACGCGGGTGCACAGGCAGCATCCTCGCACACGGGAGCCATCGCGGGCAGCGAACGCGCCTACGAGGCCGGTCTCGAGCAGGCAGGCGTAATCCGCGCCGAGTCCGTTCAGGAACTGTTCGACTACGCGCGGGCGCTGTCTGGACTCCCCCACCCCGACGGCGATGGCGTCGCAGTCGTGACGAACGCGGGTGGCCCGGGCGTCCTCACAACCGACGCAGTCGGCGACTCGAGCCTCGAGATGGCTACGTTCAGCACCGAAACGATCGACAAACTCGGCAATGCGATGCCCGATGAGGCGAACATCTACAATCCGATCGATGCGATCGGTGACGCCGATACCGAGCGCTTCGGCGAGGCACTCGAGATTGCACTCGAGGACCCGAACGTCGGCAGCGCCGTCGTCGTCGCCGCGCCGACAGCCGTCCTCGCCTACGACAACCTTGCTGAGACGGTCATCGAGAAACGCGAAGCCTACGATAAGCCGGTCGTGACCTGCCTGATGGGCGGCGAGCGCGCCCGTGCAGCCGACGAGGTGCTTCGCGAGTTTGGCATCCCGAACTACTTCGACCCGTCACGGGCGATTGCGGGTCTCGACGGCCTGACACGCTATCGTGACGTTCGCGAGCAGGTCCGAGACGAACCCGACGCGTTCGATGTCGACCGCGAGCGCGCCCGCGAGATCATCGCACGGGCAACCGACCGCGACGATAACCGGCTCGGCGTCGAATCGATGGATCTGCTCGAGGCCTACGGGATCCCCACACCAACGGGCGAAATCGTCGACGATCCAGCGCGGGCACGCGAGGTCGCCGAGTCCATCGAGGGCGACGTTGTGATGAAGATCGTCAGCCCGGATATCTCACATAAGTCCGATATCGGCGGCGTAAAAGTCGGCGTCAGCGACGACGATGTCTACGACGCCTACGAAGATGTCGTCTCGCGGGCGCGTAACTACCAGCCCGGTGCGACCATCATCGGCGTCCAGGTTCAGGAGATGCTCGACCTCGAGGCCTCGACTGAGACCATCGTCGGGATGAACCGCGACCCGCAGTTTGGCCCACTGCTGTTGTTCGGCCTCGGCGGCATCTTCGTCGAAATTCTCGAGGATACGTCCGTCAGGGTCGCCCCAATCGGCGAGGACGAAGCCCGCGCGATGGTCGACGAGATTCAGGCTGCACCGCTGTTGCGCGGCGCGCGTGGCCGCGAACCGGCCGACGTCGACGCGGTTGTCGAGACCATCCAGCGACTCTCACAACTCGTGACGGACTTCCCGTCGATCCTCGAGTTGGACGTGAACCCGCTCGTGGCTGGCCCCGAAGGCGTACAGGCGATTGATCTGCGACTGACCGTCGATACGGAGGCGTTCACCGATGACTGATACAGACACAGACACCGACACCGAACCAGACCAACAGACCGAACCAACACGCAAGCGCGACTCGAGCACCGGCGACACTGACACCATCCTCGTCAGTTCGCTCGCCGAAAGCGTCGGCAAGACCGCGATCACGCTCGCGCTGGCCGAACTCGCCCGCGAAGACGGCGACAGCGTCGGCTACATGAAACCGAAGGGGACGCGCCTGCAGAGCAACGTCGGCAAAACCGTCGACGAGGATCCAATGCTCGCGCGCGACCTGCTCGATCTCGAGGCCGAGATGCACGACTTAGAGCCCGTGGTCTACTCGCCGACGTTCATCGAGCAAGCGATCCGCGGGCGCGAAGACCCAGCCGAGTTGCGCGAGCGCATTACGGAGGCGTTCGACGACCTCGCTGCGGACCACGACCGCATGTTCGTCGAAGGCGGCGGCGAGTACGCCGTTGGCGGCATCGTCGACCTCACTGATGTTGACGTCGCGGACCTGCTCGAGGCTCGCGTGATCCTCGTGGCTCCCTACGAACAGCCCGGCGACATCGACGACGTCCTCGCCGCAGCCGACGCCTTCGGTGAGCACTTCGCTGGCGTCGTCTTCAACAACGTCCCCGACGCGGCCTACGACCAGCTCGAGACCGACGTGGTTCCGTTCCTCGAGGGTCGTGGCGTGTCAGTCTACGGCGTCCTTCCGAGTGAACGGACGCTTGCGGGCGTCACCGTCGCCGAACTCGCGGACGAACTCGGCGCATCGGTGCTCGTCGACGAGGGCGAAGACGGCTACGTCGAGCGCTTTGCTGTCGGTGCGATGGGCGCAGACAGCGCGCTCCGATACTTCCGTCGGACGAAAGACGCGGCCGTCATCACCGGCGGCGACCGCGCCGAGATTCACACGGCCGCGCTCGAGGCCCCCGGCATTCGCTGTCTGATCCTGACCGGCGGCCACCGGCCATCCGGCGCAATACTGGGTCAGGCCGCCGAGAAGGGCGTTCCAGTGTTGTCGGTTCAGACGGATACCGTGACGACTGTCGAACGCGCCGAAGGCGTCGTCCGAAGCGGCCGCACTCGAGACGCCGAGACGGTCGAGCAGATGCAAGCACTCCTGTCGGACCACGCCGCACTCGAGGACGTTCTCGAGAGGTAGCGACTCCCAACGTTATGGGACAAAACGGCGTCTATGGCACTATTGATGCTTCTTTCGGCTTTTTGATGACCTCCTATTGATGTGTGACTGTGCGGCTCGTATGACTACACCGTCTGACCAACAATTAAGAGTCCGCCGCGCATGAGCCAAGACATGGTAGACATGGACGACACCCCGCAGGAAATCACCTCGATCGTCGGCCGCGAGGTCTACTCGAACAGCGGCGTTTTCGTCGGTGAAATCGAGGATCTCCAGTTGAATATCGACGGTCAGGTCGTTACAGGCCTCGCGCTCGGTAATCTCAATCCCGAACTGTTCTCACAGGAATCGAAAAGCGGCCAGGGCGTTATCGTTCCCTATCGCTGGGTTCGCGCCGTTGGCGATGTCGTACTGGTCAACGAAGTCGTCGAGCGCGTTCGCGACCCCGACGACGAAGAAGACGAGATTCTCGCTTAAGGACTCCCCATTCTCGAGTATATACTGCGCCGCTTAGGACCCGTTCGACCCTTCGGTACCATCGACACCCATCGTATCGAACAGGGTTCGTTTGACCGCTTCTTCGGTCAACTCCAGCAGCGTATTTCGGTTGTCCTCGGAAATCTCGATGCCGGTGAAGATCCCGAGCGGAATCTCTGCGCTGGCCTGTGTCGAGTGGCCGGCGGTTTCGCCCATTTCGCCGTAAGCATCATCGAGCACTTTGCCGATGTTGATGCGGATATCCTTCGAGCGACCCGCGAGGAAGATGGTCTCGTCGGCAATGCCAAAGACCGCAGTCGTGGTGACACCCTCGAGATCGAGGAGGTGACTCGCGGCCTGCGTCAGTGCCTCCCGGTCGCGGACAAAGCCAGCGTTCGAGACAAGGTGACTCCCCTGTACGTCGCGGTTGGTGATGGCTTCGGCGAGTACGTCGAGCGTTTCCGGCGACATCGACGGCGATTCGACCTGCTCTAGGGTGTCGTGATTCGCAAAGGGGTAGAGATACGCTGCGGCAGTGAGGTCTGCAGGGGTCGTATCGCGTTTGAAATCCAACGTCTCGGCGCGGATGCCGTACAGAAGCGCAGTGGCAACTTCCTCCGAGACGTTCATATCGAACTCCTGGATGTATTTCGTAACGATCGTCGATGTTGAGGACATGTTCGGCCGGATATCGACGAATTCAGGCTCGTAATCAGCCTCGAGTTCGTGATGGTCGATCACTGCATCAACCGAGAGGTCCATCTCCTCGCTGGTCGCGTGATCGACCAGTGCAACGGTGTCGTAGACCGACCGATCCTCGAGGTCATCCCACTGCAAGAGCTCAATCCCCAGAAGGTTGACGAACGCACGATTTTCCTGATGGCCCATATCGCCCAGATAGACGATATCCGATTCGATGCCGAGATGGTTCGCAATTGCCTGCATAGCGGCCGCAGAGGCGATCGAGTCTGGGTCTGGACTGTCCTGTGTGATGATTGCCAGTCGCGAGGACGTCTCTTCTAACAGATTCGCAAGTTTGCCTGCGTTATACTCGAGTTCGCCGGACTCGAGTGCGCGCAGGGCCGATTCGGCGATTACCGAGGAGGGGTTGATAACGATATCAGCGCCTAACTCCTCGAGTTCGTCGCCCGAGACTGGGTCGCTCGCGCGCGCGACGATAAACTGGCCATCGTTTTGATCGCGGATGTGTTTGACTGCCTGTTTGTTTGATTCGACGTCGGATGCGAGGATGAGGACAACGCCGCGCTCACTGACGAGGTCAGCGGCCTCGGGTTCGCGGATGTCGGCGGTGCGAGCGTCTAGGTCCTGATCACGCAAGGATTCGACGCGACTTTCATCGCGGTCGATAATGAGGACGTCTTTGCCCTGCTGGGCCAACTCTTCGGCAACAGCATAGCCCACGCTGCCACAGCCCAAAATCGCGTAATCAGAGATCGACGAAATCGTAACCCCCGTACTCATTGCACGTGTGGTCGGACCGGCCACACTTAACCCTCCCGAAGATTGTTACGTTGCGATAGTGTCACCGGATCCGGGAGTCGCTGCCTCGAGACGCCAGTCTGTGCGTGTTCTGCTCTGCCACGACAGTCTTCAAGGGAAACGTATTTCAACAACCGCAGGAAAGTCGGAGGTAGAGGGCCGGTAGCTCAGTCCGGCAGAGCGTCTGACTCTTAATCAGACGGTCGCGTGTTCAAATCGCGCCCGGCCCGTTCTGCACCGCGAACAATTCGTGAGCGGTGCATCACGGAACCGGCGGGATTTGAATGCAGGGAGAGCGCAGTCTCGCGAACGAAGTGAGCGAGGAAACGATCGACCGTGTGTTCAAATCGCGCCCGGCCCGCTTTTGCGACGAACAGTTTCGTGAGGAGCAAAGCGGCCAGAGCGATTTGAACTAGACGAGTCACAGCCCGTGAGCGAACACAGCGAGCGAACTGGAATGTCTCGACGTAGTTCACAATCGCGCCCGGCGCACGTTGTCGATCCATAATTTTGGTTGACTCGAATTTAGACCACCAACCCAAGAGTAGTAAAGAACATGATCGGTGACTCGAGTGTATCAGCAACGCCTGTCACATTCGACAGTCAATTTGGTTGGACAACTGTCGAGAGAGTCGTTGAATGAGTGTTTAATCACCAACTATCGATCGATAATGAGTTGGTTTTGGGTGGGTTTGTACAGAATTATATGTGGTCGGCAATTACACTTTAGGTGACTGGATCCAGATGATGTGCTATGCTATCACTTCTGGCGTCAGTCGTCGGGAACTCAGAAGTTGCAGAGACCGACGAGAACGCAAGTGGGCCAGGACGAACAGAACCGACGGAGGTGAGCGAAGACGAACTGGGTGCGATCGCTGATCACAGTATCGTTTCCCAACTCGTCGACGGATTTGCTCAGCCAGTGACGGTCGTCGATGCCGATGGGCGAATTGTCATGCTCAACACGGCAGCAGCCGACCTCTACGGGACGACGGCGTCTCCCGTTGCTGATCGCCACCCGGATACGTTACACGATATCGAAAGCGAGGCCAGCGATATCGTCACCGAGGCGCTCGAGCAGGGGAACACAATTCACGAGCGCGAGGAACACAGTCTGATTAACGGCGAAGAGGTGTTTCTCGAGCGCACAGTGACACTACTCGAATCTGACGCTGGCGAGGTGTGTGGGGCTATCCTTGTCGAAACGGACGTTAGTGAGCGTCGCCGCCAGCGAAACAAGAACGCGTTTCTCGAGGCATACAACGAGCAGGCGATGGCAGACTTTCAGACGGCGATTGAACGGCTTGCACGCGGTGATCTGACGGTCGAATTGACGGTGCCGGAACCGGACGAGGAGTTCGACGAAGCGTGGGCAACCTACGAGGAGTACGTGTCGTTACAGAGAAACCTTGAGCAAGCAGTATCGAATATTCGGGAGACCGTCGCGACGATTGAGTCTGTGGCGACGGAACTGGCCGATTCGGGGTCGTCGCTCGGAGCGACAACTGAGGAGGTGACGAATGCAATCGATGGGATCGATGCCTCGTCCTCAGAGCTTGCGAATGGGGCGGATGAGATGACGACGGAGGCACAGCGAGCCAGTGAAAGCGTCAGTGACCTCTCGGCGTCGATCGAGGAGATCACGGCATCGATCGGGCAGATCAACACGAAGACAGAGCAAGTGACCGAACTCGCGAACGACGGTGTCGGCGAAGCGGATGCGGCCGTCACGCAGATTCGTGACGCGAACGAGTCGACGGCGGGGGTTGCACAGCGGATCGACGACCTCGAGGAGAGCATGCAGGAAGTCGGCGAGATCGTCGAGTTGATCAACGACATCGCCGATCAGACGAATCTGCTGGCACTGAATGCGAGTATTGAAGCGGCGACGGCTGGCGAAGACGGCGACGGATTCGCTGTCGTTGCAAACGAGGTCAAGAGCCTGGCCGAAGACTCGCAGGACTCGGCATCCGAAATTGGAACGATCATCGACGACATCCAGGCACAGACGGCGGATCTGGTTCGCAGCATTCGTGAGGCAAGCGCGGAAGTCGAAGACGGGGCAGACAGTGTTGCAGATATCGTTGACCGCCTCGAGCGGATCAACGAACGCGCGGCTCGGACCAGTGAGGACGTTGCACAGATCACTGACGCCGTCGAGTCCCAGGCCCAAAACGCCGAGGAGGTCAGCGTTGTCATTGACGAGACGGCGGGCCTGAGCGAGGAGATGACGGCAACGACCGAGGCAGTCTCGAGTTCCCTCGAGGAACAGACCGAGGCAATGACACTCGTCGCGGATCGTGCCCAGCGCTTTGGCGATATGAGTGAAGATATCCACGGCCGCCTCGAGCAGTTCAAACTCGACGCAGACGACGATGCTGCGCTGGACGTGGATTCCTGAACTGGCCCGAGAGATGCCGAACTCCCCGAATTGGGACGTGTTCTGTGGCCCCAGTCGGGCTTTTTCTTCCCACTGGCTGGGAACACACGACGACTGAAAAAGGTCGTGCGGGCGTAGGTGGAGCTATGACAGCCGACCATTTGCTCACTGACGACGAGATCAGACACACGGTTGTTGACCGTGTTCGAGAGGTCCAGGTCGTCGACGGCGACCCAAGCAGCGAGGAACTGCTCGAGTCGGTCGACGTTACTGACGGCGTCGTCACGTTCACGGTCGTCTTCGATCGGTTAGATCGGCTGATGGCCGAACGCGTCAGCGAGCAACTGCGCGGTGCGGGCCTCTCGACGGATGGTGTTGCACACGTCCGAATTGAGGCGACGGATGCTGATGCGCCGGCTTCGGGATTGCCGGTCACAGGAGTCAATTCGCTGATCGCCGTCGCGAGTTCGAAAGGTGGTGTCGGGAAGACAACGATCACGGCCGCACTCGCTCGCGCACTTTCCGAGGCCGGACTTGATGTCGGTGTGTTCGATGCGAACGTCCACGCACCCGATGCGCCCGATTTACTCGAGGCCGAGGGCCCAGTTCACCAGACGCCCTCTGGGCGGCCGGAGCCGATCGATGCCGATGGAATCGAAATAATGAGTATCGAACTCATCGCGGACGACGGGCCGGTCGCCTGGCGCGGCGCGATGGTTCACGATGTCGTCACAGATCTGCTCGGAAATGCGGCTTGGAGCGACCGAGACATCTTGCTCGTTGATCTGCCGCCGGGGATCGGTGAGGCGGTGACCACCATCGTCCAGCAGGCACCGCTTGATGGCGCGCTGTTAGTGTCGACGCCGACCGATGCCGGAGCGCGAGCGACCGAACGGACTGGGGCGTTACTGACGGCAAACGACGTGCCGACGATCGGTGTCGTGGCGAATATGGTCGGCGACGAGGGGCCGTTCGCCGCCGACGGCACAGGGCTGCAAGACCGGATCAACGAGGAGGCACACGCCGCTGTCGACCCGATTCCGTTCGATCCGTCACTCCAAACCCCCGCGGCGTGTTCGTTTGCTGATCCCGAAACAGATGGGGAAGTCGCAATCGACGCACTCCGGGCCACGCTCGAGTCGTTTTGTGCTGAGATTCAGACACCAGCGTATCCGGCGGACGCGGTCGACCTGCGTGGATTGCCGCCGTCGACGAGCCAACAACAGGCGATTACGGAACTCGGCGTCGACGGTACCGAATCAGTTTCCGTCTCAGCGCTCACGCGCGGTGAGCCTGATGACCTCATCACTGCCGTCCGCACGAGTCTCGAGCGCGATGGGCGCGAACTGACGGCGACGACTGCTGACCTCGGGCAGGATGGCTGGCTCGTCGAACTCGAGGCAACAGCACGCACACAGTCTGCGTCGGAGTCCGAGTCGGCGACGTGAAGACGCAGTCAGTACCCAGTTGCGGTTGGTCCGATACGTGCGTATTCGCGTTTTGGCTGCCCAGTCAGCATTGCGCTAATTGCGATCCTCAGGGGCGCATATAAAGAACCACTATTGGAAGGGATTTGGCCGCAGAGTCCCCAATACGTGGGAAACCGCCTTCTCAGTTTAAGGGTAGAGAGCGCAGGTCCGGGTGTGCATGGTACAGGGACGATCCACTTCACGACGACACGCTCCCCGCTGGAGGGCGGCTGTATCGCCCGCCGACTATCTTCACACCGGTGCGAGGTGGTTCCATGAGTACTGATGATACTGACCCGGACGCAGAGTCCGGACTTGATCTGACGCGACGCGAACTCACCGCCGCGGCAGCTGGTATTGCCGGCGCCTCGGGGCTTGGACTCCTCGGGTATCGACGGCTCGGTCAGGAGGAGACGGCCGACGCCGACGAAGACGATGACGACACCCTGAATCCCTTCGAAGAGTACCCGAACGAAGACTGGGAAGAACACTATCGCGACGTGTGGGAGCCTGATGACTCGTACATCCTCACGTGTACGCCAAACGACACTCACAACTGCTATCTCGAGGCCTCGGTGAAAAACGGCGAAGTTACTCGCCTCGGCCCGTCGATGAATTACGGCGAAGCCGAAGGCCTCGAGGGCGAGCAGGCGACCCAGCGTTGGGATCCGCGAGTCTGTAACAAGGGCCTCGCGATGATCGAGCGATTTTACAGCGATCAGCGGGTGCAGGCCCCGATGGTCCGCGAGGGTTTCCGCGAATGGGTCGAGGATGACTTCCCGCGGGAGGACGACGGCTCGATGCCTGAGGAGTACGCCAACCGTGGCGAGGATAGCTGGGTCGAGATGGAGTTCGACGAGGCGTACGAACTCGCCGCCCAAGCAATCCTCGAGATCGCCGACCATTACAACGGTGACGATGGCGTACAGGACCTCTTAGAACAGGATTACGACGAGCGCGTCGTCGAGGAAACTGGCGGCGTCGGCACGCAGACCCTGAAGTTCCGCGGCGGGATGCCCCTGCTTGGCATGATCCGGCTGATGGGCATGTATCGTGTCGCGAACCAGATGTCGCTGGTCGATCAGCACATCCGTGATGTCGGCCCCGACGAAGCCGTCGGCGGCGTCGGCCTGGATAACTACTCCTGGCACACTGACTTGCCGCCGGGCCACACGATGGTCACGGGCCAGCAGACAGTCGACTTCGACCTCGTCAACGTCGAGTATGCCGACCACGTCGTGCTCGCGGGGATCAACTTCCTGACGACGAAGATGGCCGACTGCCACTGGTTGACCGAAGCCAGACTGAAGGGCACGAAAGTCACCGGCGTCTTTACCGACTACAACGCGACCGCCTCAAAGTGTGACGAACTGATGGTCATCCGGCCAGCAACCGACTCCGCGCTCTTCCTTGGTGCAGCCAAGATCATCATGGAGGAGGGCCTGTACGACGACTACGTCCGCCGGAACACCGACCTCCCGATGCTCGTCCGGATGGACGACAAAAAGCTGCTTCGCGCGAGCGACGTCATCGAGGGCTACGAATCCGAAGAGCTGGAAAAGACGAACGTCGTCGGGGACGACGACGAGCGCCCGGGCGAAGGCACGACGGACATCTGGGAACAGATCCTCACCGAAGACCTCCGCGAGGAATGGGGCGATTTCGTCGTCTACGACGAAGACACCGACGACCTCGAGCCGGTCACCCGTGATGAGATCGGCGATGACTTCGACGTCCCTGCCGCACTCGAGGGAAGCTTCGAGGTGGAGACGGTCGATGGCGAGACGGTGGAGGTCCGCCCGGTGTTTGACCTGATCAAGCAACATCTCGAGGACACCTGGGATGCAGAAGACGTTGCCGAGGTCACGGGCTGCTCGCCGGAAGCCGTCGAGAACCTCGCAGCTGACTGTGCGGATGCTCAGGAGGAGACGCTCATCCTGACCGGGATGGGGCCAAACCACTACACGAATCAGGACCAGAAAGACCGCGCGGTCTTCTTGCTGGCGTCGCTGACGAGCAATATAGGTCAGCACGCAGGCAACGTCGGCAGTTACGCAGGGAACTACCGTGGTGCGTACTTCAACGGCCGTGATCAGTGGATCTACGAGGATCCGTTCAACCCCGAAACCGACCCCGACGTGACGGACGTCGATATCCGGAACACGACGACGGCGCAGTCGGCTCACTGGTACTCTCACGGTGACCGGCCGCTGAAGGTCGAAGGCGAGTACCACATGGGCGACTCGCACATGCCGACGCCGACGAAGCTGCTGTGGGTCTCCGGTTCGAACTCGATCCTTGGCAACGCGAAGGGTTCCTACGATATCATCGAGAACATGCTCCGGAACGGCCGGATCGAGGCCTTCTTCACCAACGAGTGGTGGTGGACGGGAACCTGCGAGTACTCCGATATCGTCTTCCCCGCGGACTCGTGGGCCGAGCACCACCAGAACGACCTCACCGCGGCAGTGACGAACCCGTTCGTGATGGCGATGCCCACGACCCAGATGGAACGCATCTACGACACCCGCAACGACGCTGAAATCTATGCGGGCGTCGCGGAAGCGCTCGGTGACCTCCTCGATGACGACCGGTTCACCGACTACTGGACGTTCATCGACGACGAACACACGGCCAAGCCGTACCTCCAGCGGATTATCGATCACTCGAACACGGTCAAGGGCTACGACATCGACGAGATGTTAGAAGAGGCCGAAGAAGGTATCCCGAAGATCATCCAGACCCGCACGTACCCGAAAAAGGTCGGCTCCGAGCAGGCGCTTGACGACCGGCCGTGGTACACGAAGACGGGTCGCCTCGAGTTCTTCCGCGAGGAGGACATGTTCGCAGAGGCTGGCGAGAACATTCCGCTCCACCGTGAGCCGATGGACGGGACCTTCTACGAGCCGAACGCGATCGTTTCCGGTGACGATCACCCGATGATCGATCCGGACACGCCCGAGGACTTGGGCTGGGACGAGGATCGCCGCGACGGCGACGCTCGCCAGGTTCGCAACCGGATCTACACGCCCGAGGAACTCCTCGAGACTGAGCACCCGCTCAAGGAACTCGACGAGGGCTTCGACTACAGCTACATGACGCCGAAGTACCGCCACGGGACCCACACCTTCGCGAACTCGCTGCCCAACATCGCGGTGTGGTGGGGTCCGTTCGGTGACATGGAACGCCACGACGAGCGCAGTCCCTACTACGGCGAGGGCTACATCGAAATGAACCCCGCGGATATGGACGCGGAAGGGTTCAACGATGGCGACTACGTCTGGGTCGACGCTGACCCTGAGGATCGGCCATATCGCGGTGCGGACTCCGAAGACGAGGACAACTACGCCCGCGCAAAGATGCGCGTTCGCAGCCAGCCGGCGATGCCCGAGGGCGTCACCCGGAGCTGGATGAACCTAAACGGTGCCTCTCACGGAACCGTTGAAGCTCACGATCCTGACGGCGAGGAAGGCGACGGGCTGGCGAAAAACGAGGAGACGGATTACCAGTCGCTGTACCGTCAGGGCAGCCACCAGAGTGCGACACGTACCTGGTTCCGGCCGACCCTGCTGACCGACGATATGGCCCGGAAAAACTACGGCGGCCAGAACGTCGATGTTGGCTTCGAGATGGACGTCCACGTCGCCAACGGCGCACCAAAGGAGGCGTTCGTCAAGGTCGAGAAGGCCGAGGACGCCGCCCACGACGAGGACGAAGAACAGTGGATGCCCGACCGCAAGGGCTTGCGACCTAGCGGCGAGAATGACCGAATGAACGACTACCTGAGCGGCGGCTTCGTCAGCCAATCCGACGACTAACGACGAGGTGACTACCAATGGCAGAAGTATACAACTGGCAGATCGGACGCGAGATGGAATTCCCCTACGCCGAGTCCCGACCGGACCGGCAGTGGGGCGCAGTATTCGACATCAACAAATGCATCGCATGCCAAACATGTACGCTCTCGTGTAAGACCACGTGGACCCACGGCGAGGGCCAAGAGCACATGTTCTGGAACAACGTCGAGACCAAACCCTACGGCTCGCACCCTGTCGGCTGGGACGTCGAGATCCTCGAGGCACTCGACTATCAGGAGTGGGGCTCCGACGGCGTCTACGACGGTGATACGATCTTCGAGGCCAACGACATCAACTGGGACGACATGCTGGTCGATGACGATCCGAGTAACTTCCATGGCGAGGGAATTGAGGGCTACCGTCCAGACGACGAAGACTGGGCGTACCCGAACCTCGGCGAGGACGAACCGGCAGGCGAAGATATCGAGGCTGACACGCACATTGAGGAGAACCCACACCCGATGTGGTTCTTCTACTTGCCGCGGATCTGCAACCACTGCACGTTCGCGGCCTGTGCCGGCGGCTGCCCGGTTCAGGCGGCCTACAAGCGTTCGCAGGACGGCATTGTTCTCATCGACGAGGATAGCTGTGAGGCGCTGCAGGAGTGTGTTCGTGCCTGCCCATACGGGAAGTCGATCTACAACCCTGCCGAGCAGCGCTCACAGAAGTGTGTTGGCTGCTACCCGAAGATCGAGGAAGGGCTCGTTCCACAGTGTTTCGAGAACTGCCTCGGAAAGATCCGCCAACACGGTTGGATCAACCCGCTCGAAGACTACGATGCCTCGAACCCCATCGACTTCCTCGTTCACGAAAAGGAAGTCGCACTGCCGCTGTACCCTCAGCTCGGCTTAGAGCCAAACGTCTACTACGTGCCACCGATCAACGTCCCGACGGACTACCTGTTCCAGATGTTCGGGCCGGGCGTCGAAGATGCCATCGAAACCTACCGCGAGGCGATGAACGGCGCCGAAGAACACCGCGACTTGCGCGGCCTCCTGCACCTGATGGGCTCGACCGAATGGCGCGTCGAGGAGTTCGAGGTCACTGATGAGGAGGCCATCGGCTACGACGGCAGCGGCTCGACCGTCGCCCGCGTGCCGATGGAGGAACCACAGTACGAACGCGACTCATACGACGCAGCGAACGACGTTTACCGACTCGACGTAACGTAATCGAACCGCCCACCCACCACCCCCACGATCACGACACTATGGATCCACACCAACACGTCCACCGCGCACGACTGTACAAACTCGCGTCACTGGCGTTTGACCGCCCCAGTGACGAACTCAGCGCCGCCCTCGAGCGCGGCGAGTTTCAACAGCAACTGGTCGAGTCGGCCCGCGCGCTCGAGTCTGAGGCCCTGCTCGAGCACGCTGAAACGATCGCCGAAGCAAGTCCGACGGAGCCGGCTGGCGTCGACGACCTCGCGACACAGTATTCGACGATCTTCGGGTTCGAACACGGTGGTGAGATTTCACAGTATGAGATCGAGTACAGTACCGGGACAGTGCTCACCAGTACAGATACGATCGCCGATCTCTCGGGGTTCTACAACGCGTTCGGGCTCGAGAAAGTGGATGGGCGGCGTGATCGCTCCGACCACCTCTGTCTCGAACTCGAGTTCGTCTCGCATCTGGCGCTCCAGACGGCCGGACTTGCACTCGATGACGATAAGCAGGGTGTGACGATTCTCGAGAACGCCCAGGAGGATTTCCTCGAGGATCACCTCGGACGGTGGATTCCACAGTTCCGTACGACGGTCGAAGAGGGAACTGACGTGGCGTTTTACCGGGCGTTTGCCGCGCTGTGTGACGAACTGATCGCCGCGGACGCGGAGCGATTCGGTGCAGAGCCGACCGTCTTCCCGGAGACACCGCCGTCGCCGACGGAGCATTTCCTCGGCGGTGACGAGGAGGGAGACTTTCGCTGTAATGGCTGTGGTATCGACGATATACCGGGGCAGAATCCCTCACTGCCGAACGCACCCGGTGGCACCAACGGCGTCGATGCCGGTCGCGGCCCTGGACCGAACTGAGAGGCGAATCAGGTCCGATTCACCAGTCGCTTTTTGAACGCGAACGTCTGTCTCCGTTCGAAGCCGACCAACCCTTTACAACGGCGCTTGAACCCGTCCTATGAACCAACGCAGGACACTCGCCACTCGAATCAGTTGGGTACGCCAACCATGAAAGTCATCTCTCTCGTCGGCCCGAGTGACTCGGGTAAGACGACACTCGTTGAAGAACTCGTCCCACGCCTCACAGACGACGAGACTCGCGTTGGGACCGTCAAATCCATCCATCACGATATCGAGATCGATACGCCAGGTGCAGATACGCATCGTCATCGCACGGCCGGCGCCGAAACCGTCGTCGGGATCACGCCTGAACTCACGTTCGAAATCTCGAGTCAGGGCAAACGAGAGCCGCCGGCTGTCCCCGACTCGGTCGCAGAACGTCTCGAGGATGATCCTGAGCAACAGGCACTTGGGGCGGCGCTTGCCCGCCTCGAGCGTCGTGGATACGATATCGTCCTCGTGGAGGGGTTCACTGCGGCCCCATTGCCGACGATTCTCGTCGGCGAGCGCTCGCCTGCCGACGTTGGTGGGTCCGTACTTGGCCACCGTGACGATGGTCTCGAGGCGCTCGTGGAGGCAATCACATCGCTCGAAGCGTGGGACGAGAAAGGAGCGTCCAGCACGTCAGAGTGAGTCATCGCGTCCGGCTGTTCGCGTGACTGGTGATCTTGCCACACCAATCTGAAACTAGATCTGGTTATTTTCCCATGCCATAGGAACGACTATTGGTTATATTGCGGGCCATGCTCGAGTACCCAGTATGGACAGTCGTGACTGGCACTCGGCTGGGCGATGGAGTCGGCGTGCCGTCCTCGCTGGGGCCGCCGGAACAGCGGTCGGCAGTACTGCCGGCTGTCTCGCCGATAGCGACCGGGTTCGGGTGCTCGCAGCAGGCAGTCTCGCAGTCGCACTCGAGACGGATCTCGGACGGGCCTTTCACGACCAGACGGGAATTGCTCTCGAGGGCGAGTATCACGGCTCGAACGTCGTGATGCGGATGGTCGAAGACGCCAGTGCACATCCGGACGTGGTGATCAGCGCCGACGTGTCACTGCTTCGCGACCGACTCATCCCGGAGTATACGTCGTGGGACCTCTCGTTTGCAGCCAACGAGGTCGGGATCGCCTACGAACCGGAGACAGACCTCGGCGAGCGGCTTGCGGCTGGTGAGCCCTGGTACGAGGTGTTTGCAGACGCCGAGACCAACGAAATCGCGATCAGTGACCCCGATCTCGATCCACTTGGATATCGCGCTGTCCACCTGTTCGAACTGGCTGAGCGCGAGTACGATCTCGAGGGCTTTCGCGAACAGCTCCTCGAGCGAACCTACTGGGAACCAGACGAACCCCAGTTGCTCGCGGGCATTGAGGCGGGTGATCGCGCCTGTGCGGTTGCCTACCGGAACATGGCGGCCGATCACGGACTCCCGTTTCTCGAGTTACCCGATGCGTACAACTTCGGGAATCCGGCGTACGACGACCACTATGCCGACGCCAGCTATACGACGGACGACGGCTACGAGACGAGGGGGTCATCGACCGTGTACAACGCGACGGTGCCGGAAGCAGCGGACCGACCCGATGCCGGCCGCGAATTCATCTCGTTTTTAGCGTCGAATCCCACGATACTCCGCGAGCAGGGGCTTCGCGTCGACGAAACGTTTCCACAGCCAAACGGCTCGGTTCCTGCGGAGGTCCGACTATGACCACAGACACTAATCGAAAGCGGTCGTCGTCTTCGAACTCTCCGTCTCGCTCGGATTCGCCAGCGAACGGCGACGAAGACGATGCACTCGAGCGAGGGGCGACTCCGGCGCCAGCCACAGAGACGGATTCAGCATCCCAAACTGCGCCGCTTGCCACACGGACTGTCACTCGCTGGCTTCCGTCTGGGCTGGCGATTCCTGCCCTGCTGGGGGCGGTGTTGCTCGGCTACTTCATTGTCCCCTTTGCCGTCTTCTTCCTGCAGGTCGGGTCAGTCGACGTGCTCTCGGGGCTGGCCGATCCGACCGTCCAGCAAGCGATCCAGTCGTCACTCCTGACGGCACCTATTTCGACGGCGATTGCGACCGTCTTTGGCGTCCCACTGGCGTACGTCCTCTCGAGAGCCTCGTTTCGCGGAAAACGACTGCTCGAGGCGGCCGTGTTGATTCCACTTGTCCTCCCGCCGATCGTCGGCGGCGTCGTGTTACTGACCGTCGTAGGCCGGTATACGCCGATCGGCGCGGCGGCCGCAGCGCTTGGCTATCCGCTGACGGGCAGTCACGCCGGGGTAATTCTCGCTCAGACGTTCGTTGCTGCGCCCTTCCTCGTGGTCACTGCGAAAGCCGGTTTCGATAGTGTCGACCGCCGACTCGAGGAGGCTGCGCGAACGATGGGCTACGGACCGCTCGAGACGGCGCGGCTGGTGTCACTGCCGCTCGCACGCAACGCCATCGGGGCTGGAATTATTCTTACGTTCGTCCGCGCAATCGGCGAGTTTGGTGCGACGATGATGGTCGCGTACAACCCGCGGACGATGCCAACGCAGATTCGCGTCTCATACATCTCGCACGGACTCGAGGCAATCGTTCCGATAGCGCTTGCGCTGATTGCGATTACACTCGCGGTCACCATTGCGGTTCAGTTGCTAGTCGGAACACCTCGGCAGCTGTGACTGTATGTTCGTCCAGAAAGAAGCGGTAAGGGATGATGAAAGTCGGCCTAATCGTTTCTAACCACTTTGGAAGTGAGATTAATGCAGTTCCTGCTGTACTGATAGACGGAATCATGACATCGATCGCAGACATCGAAATTCCGGCCACTGGTACCGGACTGGGCGAACTCTTCGAGGCAGTCCCCTCGTTGAGTTGTGAGATGGAACGCGTCATCGCCTCGAGCGGCCACTGCCTGTGGCTTTCGGGTGCGACGCAAGACGAAATCGAACACGCGCTTGCGACCTCGAGCGAGGTCGACGACTACGCGCTGGTCAGCGAGGATACCGACCGCTGGCTCTACGACATCGAGTTCGATCCCGAGACGGTCGATCCGTTCACAGTCGTCCTTGAGGAGGGCGGGACGGTGTTGTCCGCGTCGGCGTCGAACGGCTCGTGGCTACTGAGCGTCCGCGTTGTCGACCGCGAGAACGTCAGCACGCTATACGACCGGCTGGTCGACAACGACGTTGGCCCGACCATCGTCCGTCTGTTCGATATGGCCGAGGAGACTCACTCGCAGTGTGGGCTTACCTCCCGACAGTACGAAACCCTGGTCGCGGCCATCGATCACGGCTACTTCGAAATCCCGCGTGAAGTGTCGATGCAGGAACTCTCGGACGAACTCGGCATCTCGCATCAGGCGCTCTCGGAGCGACTTCGCCGTGCCTACCGCGCGCTGGTCACCTCCGAACTCAACGTCGCCGAAGAGGAGACGACCGCGCCGCCGATGCCATCCGACTGAGATACCAGTTCCCATCTGACCGTCCCCTGCCCCGTCCGCTCCCCCGCGGCCGTATCTGATCGATTCTCTATTACGGCCACTCCTGTCCTACCCGCACTCTCACCTGCTCACCCGCAGCGACAGCCTCACTCGCTACAGCAGACGATATAAGAGCCTCGAGGCGGAGACTCGAGTATGCACGTCGATTCCAGTGATGGCGTCCTCGAGCTGACGTTCGATCGTCCCGGTGTCCGAAACGCGATTTCGAAAGCCGTCGCCGAACAACTCGTCGAGTTACTCTCAGACGTTTCGCCTGCAGAGTACGATGCAATCGTCCTCTCGGGTGAGGGCGACGCCTTCAGCGCCGGTGGGGACCTCGAAGCGATGACAGCAGGCCCTGACGCGCCGCGTGCCGAGTACGAGGCGATCACCGACAGTTTCGGACAGGTCGTCGAAGCCATGCTCGAATGTCCAGTCCCAATTGTCGCGAAAATTGACGGTGACGCCGTTGGCGCCGGGTTAGCGATTGCAGCACTGTCGGATATTGCCTACGCGTCGACGGAATCAACATTTTCCTGTGCGTTCGTCCGCGTTGGCCTCATTCCGGACACCGGCGGGACGTTCATGCTCCCGCGACTTGTCGGGCTGCGAACAGCGAAGAAACTCGCCTTTACCGGCGAATTTTTCGACGCGGAGTACGCCGCCGAGATCGACCTGATCAACGAGGCAGTCTCGTCTGCCGACCTCGAGGAGCGAGTCACAGAGACAGTCGAGCGACTTGGTCGTCGGCCAACCGACGTGATCGGCATGACGAAGCAGGCGCTGCACGAAAACATGGGCCGGCCCTGGGATGACGCCCTCGAGTACGAGACTATGCTGCAGGTTCAGGCACGCCACAGCGATGCCCACGAGGAAGGCGTTACCGCGTTCATCGAGGGCCGTCAGCCGGAGTTTGACGTATAGACTCGAGTCGCAGGAACGATCTTGTTATTCCGTCGCAAGCTACCGCAAGCACCACCATCATGGACGAATCCGTTGACACTCACATCGTAATGAGCCCAGAGTTTACCGACGACGACATCGGCAAGACGGTTATCAATGCAAACGGCGAAGACGTCGGCATCGTTGCAGATGTCGACCACGGGACTGCACACGTTGAACCAGACCCCGGCATTACGGATACGATCAAGGCCAAACTCGGCTGGGGCGGCACTGATGACGATGCGTATCCGCTGCAGCACGAAGCCGTGTCGCAGGTGACCGACGACGAGGTCCACCTCGAGAGTGATCTGCAGGGACGAGGAACGGACGCCGGAACGAGTACCAGTGCGGGTGCCGGAGCCGGGTCGATGGGCGATGAGACAGCAGATAGGGGGATGGGAACGAGCGATTCGGCGATGGATACTGACACGGACACAGATTCCGACATGGGTCGAGAGACCGGGACCGAAACCACCGGCGCAGGCGCGGGCGCTGGAACGGACACGGGTCGCGGCGGCGGCATTACTGACGACGATGACAGCCTCATCGGCGACGATGAGAGCGAGATGCGCCGCGATGACGATACGGGTATGATGGGCGATGATGACGACGATGGACTGCTCGGGGATGACGATGACAGCGGACTCATGGACGACGATGATGACGATCTCATCGGTGACGACGACGATACCCGTGCACGACACGACGACGATGACGACCTCATCGGAGACGATGACGATAGCGGACTGATGGACGATGATGATGACGATCTCATTGGCGACGATGACGATAGCGGCCTCATGAGCGACGATGACGATGACCTCATCGGCGATGATGACGATACCCGTGCACGACGTGACGATGATGACGACCTCATCGGTGACGACGATGATAGTGGCCTCATAGACGACGACGATGATGACCTGATCGGCGACGATGACGACGACGAGCTACTCGGTGACGATGATGATGACGACGATCTCATCGGCGACGACAACAGATAATCACTGTTCGCCACCACACCGTTCCGGAACCGATTCCCAATCGCTGTTTTGCTCATCGCCCACGGTCGGTACACCACCCTGCACCGACTGCAGTTCTTTGCGCGCTCGCTCGAGATAGTGGTCCCGCTGTGTTCAGGACCCCGGTTCACCGAACGACTCGCCCTCGCGTTCGTCCGCCCGGCGTCGCCGTAACGCTGCACGAGCGTTCGACGCGTCGTAACCAAAGAAGACGTTCTCGCCATAGGCCTCTGCCACCTCGAGTGCGTGGAGCAGGTTCTCGATCTCGACGTTGACCGCGTACAGTTCGATGCTAAACGGCGTCTCGAGGGCGGTTTCGAAGCCCTTGGCAATCGTCTCGAGCCAGTAGGTCGTCTCGTAGGCCGTATCGTACAGCGGGACGACGAACTCATCGACATATGGCTCGAGTGCCTCGAGATCGATGCCGGCGCGCTCGTAGAGGTGGCCAGGATAGGGATCAGGATAGAGCGTCATGTACACCCGGCCGGGGATGTGCTCGACGGCCTCCTCGAGAAACTCCGTGATGACAGCTGCACGCCACTCGAGGCGGTCGTCGTACTCGCTCGCCTCGAAGCGCTGCTCACAGATGCCACAGCGACAGTACTCGCCTCGAGGAAAGCCAATGTCGTCGAGTCGAACGTCCTCGTTTTCGGCGACGCAGTCGTCGATAATCTCGAGCAGGCCTTCGCGATAGTCCTCGCGGCTGGGACAGATGTACGCCCAGTCGAAGTAGGGCTGTTCCCTGTCTGCAGGCCGGCCCATGTCATCGACGGGAACGAGTGAGGGGTCTGCATCGGCGGCGGCGTTATCGCCGAAACACGACACCATGTTCACCGCATTCTCGAGTGGTTCGGCGGACCGGCCGGTCACGTCTTTGACTTCGTAGAATCCGTGGTCGAACTCCGGCCAGTCGACTTCCTCGGCGTTTCGGGTGACGACGCCGTACATAGTGGAGGGTACGACGCCGACCCTGTAAGCCGTTCGGTTCGGAGGGGTAGTATCCGGGTTATTCTGCTGGTTCGAACTCGACGTCGTCGATCTCGACATCTCCAGATCCGCCGGAGAACACCTTCCAGAGGACAGCGATGACGAACAGGGCGATCACAATCTTGAGTGTGCGCGACATGTACACGTCATACTTCGGGTGTCACCCACTTAGATATTCTGGATGGACTGCTAGAAATGAAGAACGGTCACAAATACAGATCGGTCGTGTGTGATCAGGCGGTATCGATCAACGAGGCGATCTCCTCGCGGACAATTGTTCCACAGTACGAACAGCGAACCGCATCCTCGAGTACTTCGAAGCGAGACGTTACGGGCTCGTTACCGGTCGTGATACAGCCATCGTTCGGGCAGGAGAGAACGTCGACGACGACCTCCGGCCGTTCGACGCGGTGTTTCTCGACGACCTCGTAGTCCCGAACGATATTGATCGTCGCCTCGGGTGCGATCAGTGAGAGGACATCGACTTCGTCCTGGCTCAACTCTCGGTCCTCGACCTTGACGATGTCTTTGCGCGCGAACCGATTCGAGGGAACGTTCATCCCGACAGACAGTTCCTCGCCCCTGCTCCCGTCGATGCCCAAAATCGCGAGAACGTTCAGTGCCTGCCCGCCGCGCACGTGGTCGATAACGGTGCCGTCCCGAATCTTGCTGACGCGCAGTTCGTGATCCGCGTTCCCGTCGTGGTGGTCGTGATCGTCACTCATCGGTGTCACCTCCGTCGTTGCTCAACAGCAGATCAAGCAGCGCCATCCGCACCGGGACACCGTTGTGGGCCTGCTCGAAGTACGCGGCGTGCTCGGTGCCGTCGATTTCGGGCGCGATTTCGTCGACGCGTGGCAGCGGGTGCATGATCGTCAAATCGTCGCTCGCCGCCTCGAGAAGGTCCTCGTCGATCTGGTACTCGCCGGCAACCTTCTGGTACTCGTCTTCGTCCGGGAAACGCTCGCGCTGGATTCGCGTCACGTAGAGCACGTCGAGCGAGGGGAGGATCTCCTCGAGCGTCTCGTGTTCGCGGACCTGGGCGTCCTGTTCTTGATGGAGGTCGTAGATGACCTCTCGCGGAAGTTGTAGGCTCTCAGGGCTGATGAAGTGCTGGCGCGCATCGAAGTTTGTCAGCGCGTGGGCCAGCGAGTGAACCGTTCGGCCGTACTTCAGATCGCCCATGATGCCGATGGTGAGGTCGTCGAGACCCGCGTTCTCTCGGATCGTATAGAGATCGAGCATCGTCTGTGTCGGGTGATGTCCCGCCCCGTCGCCGGCGTTCAACAGCGGCACGTCGACGTATTCGCTTGCCATCTTCGCGGCCCCCTGTTTGGGATGGCGCAAGACGAGCGCATCGGCGTAGCCTTCGATGACGCGGACCGTATCAGCCAGCGTCTCGCCTTTCTTGACACTCGAGGATTCAACCGAGCCCATGTCGACGACGTCGCCACCGAGGCGTTTCATTGCGGTTTCGAAGCTCATCTTCGTTCGCGTGCTCGGTTCGAAAAAGAGCAATCCGAGCAACGATCCCGCGTGGCGGTCGGCGACGGCGGCGCGGTCAGCGTCGATTTCGGCCGCCCGGTCGAGGATGGTCTCGATATCCGCCCGCGAGAGTTGTTTGCTCGTGATGAGGTGATCGTGACGCATTCGTTTGTGTACGCTCTCGGGACCCCCTTGAATCCCTCCATTCACCGTGGTCGTCTACGGCAATTGATCCCGATCCGTCACACTCTAATCTGAATAATACCTGTTTAGATGTTCGAAAGTATTATCTTAACACCTATGTGTTCAATAAAATGACATGTATAAAGAGTTCACCTCTGAAGAGGAGCGTGGACGGCTGATAGCCCGTCTCCGTCCTGATAGTTTCGGACGGTTATTCGGAAAAATGGCTGTTGCGGGTGCTAGTTCGTTTATGCTCTCGTTCTTTTCGATTTTCGCTTGGGCAATAGTGTACAACCCTCCAGATGGAGCGTCGCTTCCGCTTCCGATCACCGTTGTAGGGATTGGCTCATGGGCTTGCTTAGTTGTCTCATTATTCGGTTACGTAATCTGGGCGTCCCAGCAAATCCGGAAACATCCACATGATTCAGAATTATATGAGAAGCGAAAGCGCTTGATGCATTTGGCTCTTGGATTCGGGATACTCACTCTACTGGCACCTATTGGAATCCTATTTGGCGGTATCAGGACATCTTGAGGTCATTTAGTATGGTGCTCAGCCGGAAGTAAGAAAATCAGAAATACCGGGAAATTCCTTCGTTTCGGGATGGAAACTGCCAACCATGGATGACCGGATGTCGATGCTAGACCCGCTGAGGCGGTCGTATTCTGACACAGCCGTAACGGATCCGCTGCCTCAGTCGTTCAAACTCTAATCTGAACAGCGCCCGAAGTACGAAGGCAAAGAATTATGCGGGCACTGTGGCAAGTCGCCACCGTATGGAGAATCGGTTGGAGACCGGAATCGACGTACTCGACCGGAAACTTGACGGCGGCTTGCCCCCGGGCTGTGTTATCTCGTATACGGCGATTCCAGCCAGCCAGTCCGAACTGCTGCTGTACGAACTCACTGCCGCGCGTGGGACACTGTACATCACCACTGAGCGCTCGAAGCCCGTCCTCAAACGTGCCCTCGAGGATTCGCCGTCCTCTATCGGCTCCCCAACGATTCGTCACGTCACGGGTGACGACCCACTCGAGGAGGCACGCCAACTCGTTGCCGCCCTTCCCGAAGGTGCGAACCTCATCATCGACACGATGGACGTCTTAGAACGTGCACCGATGGACGACTACGTCTCCTTTCTGAACGACCTCAAGACGCGGATGGTCGAAACCGGCTCCGTCGCCGTTTTGCACTGCCTCGAGAGTGAGTCTCAACCTGAGAACCGGGCGCGGACCCACCACGCCGCCGACGCGGTCTTTACCCTCCAAACGGCGGTCACTGGCACCGAACTCGAGAATCGACTAACGATTCCGAAGTTCCGCAACGGCGGCCAGCCAACCGAGTCGATCAAACTCGAGTTGACGGAGGAAGTCCAGATCGACACGAGCCGAGATATTGCCTGAGACGGGCGGTCCGAACGTGTGAAACGGGCAGTGCGCTGGTGCCGAATTTATTATAGGAGTGGACTCTCAGGTAGTCATGTATATCCCGCTATGGCACACTCACAACACCCACCCGCGACGGAGCCGCCGCTGCAACGGCTTTTTGATACCGTTCCGTCCCCAATCAGGCTCCTGATCCAGTACGCACTCGTCGGTGCAGTCCTCGCGACGCTCACCATCGCGTTCGCTGCGGTCCTCGATATAACCTGGGCGGCCCATTTCGTCCCACCGTGGTTCGGGAACTGACTTCGGCGGCCGCCTGTCACTATTTTGAGGTCGGCAAAACCGCTCTACGCGTCGCTCTCGAGCATGCTGAAGTAAGTAACGGATTGAAAAACGGAGCCGACGTTACTCTTCGGCGCCTTCGAGTTCTTCGACGATTTCGTCAGCATCGACGTCGGCGTCCTCGAGGGCTGCCTCGATGTCGCCGCCGCCCATGCCACCCATGCCGCCCATCATACCGCCCATGCCCATACCGTCGAGGACTTCCTGGACGATGACGCGGTCGATGTCGACCTTGCCCATGATGTCCTGAGCGATCTGCTGTTTGCCCATCATCCACTGCTGGTTCATCGTCATCTGCGGCGTGGCCTCGAGATAGAGCGTCTCTTTCTCGACGAGTTCGGTTTCGAACTCGGGTTCGGCATCCTCGTCTTCGTCGTCTTCGTCGGGCTCGACTGGGACTTCTTCTTCGACTTCGTCCGTTTCGATCCAGAGGTCGGGTTCCATCCCGAGGTACATCTCGAACAGACCGGCGGCTTTCTGCTCGCGGTCGTCGACCTCGCCGAGGATTTCGTACTCGTACTCGACGTCTTCACCGGCGAGTGGGTGGTTGAAGTCCACGCGTGCACGGCCGCCGATGATGGTGCTGATGTAACCCTGCTGGCCGTCGACCTGGACGTTTGCGCCAGGGTAGCGGTCATCCTCGTCGATCTTCTCGGCGCTGACGGTCTGGACGTCGTCAGGATCGTACTCGCCGAAGGCATCTTCGGCGGCGATCGTCACGGAGCCCTCGTCACCGGCTTCGGAGCCAGTGATGGCTTCTTCGACGCCTTCGAAGATGTGACCCTCTCCGAGCACGATCGTGCGCGGTTTGAACTCCTGGCCCTGATCATCGACGCCTTCTTCCTCGGCGACTTCAGGGTCGGTCGTATCGACTAACTGGTCGCCATCGGCCGTGTACGCGGTGTACTCGAGTTCGACGAAATCGCCGTTCTGGAGTCCGTCAGCGTCTTCATCAACATCCTCTGCAACGTCATCGGCCTGTTCTGCAGGCTCGGCTTCCTGTTCCTCGGTCATACGTTGTACGTCCCGCCGTCTACATTTAAGTACGACGCTTTGGCCCGAGAGGACCGGTACTTACACCTGGTCGCTCGCACTCGAGTCACACATGTACGAGGTCGAAGTCAAGGTGCCAGCCGATCTCGAGGCCGTTCGCGAGCGCCTCGAGGGGCTCGACGCTGAACACGAACATACGGTCGTGCAAGCCGATACCTACTACGACGCGCCGCATCGCTCGTTTCCCGACACCGACGAGGCGCTTCGCATTCGTCGAGAATCGACACCAGACATGGACGAATCTGAGAGCCGCGTGACGTACAAAGGGCCGCTGCTTGACGACGAATCGAAGAGTCGCGAGGAACACGAGACTGGCGTTGCAGACGGTGAGACGATGGATGCTGTTTTGACGAATCTCGGCTTCGACCCGGCCGCCACGGTGCGAAAGGAACGCGAGCATTTTCATCTCACACTCGAGGCCCACGACTTTCCCTACACGATCACGCTCGACAGCGTCGACGACGTTGGCGAGTTCGTTGAGGTCGAAACCGACGTTGAAACCGAACGTGAACTCGAGCCCGCACGCGAGGGCGCATACGCCGTCCTCGAGGAACTCGACCTCGAGCCGGATGACCAGCTTCGAACGTCCTATCTCGGGCTCTTGCTCGAGTCCTGACCGGTCAGCCACAAGAATCAATTACTATGGCGCATTTTCAAACGCAAATCTGTTTCCGCAAGTTATAGAACCACGGTCTGCCAAGACCCGGTAATGAGCGAGCGGAACATTCGGGTCGAGCCAATCGACCGTCAGGCAGTCGAAGACCAGGAGGTCGAAATCGTTGAGCGAAAAGGAATCGGGCACCCGGACTCGATCTGTGACGGCGTCGCCGAAAGCGTCGCCGGCGCACTGGCCCGCGAGTATCTGGACCGAATCGGTAAGGTGCTTCACTTTAACACAGACGAAACGCAACTCGTCGCCGGTGAGGCCGCCCCTGCATTCGGCGGTGGCGAGGTCGTCGATCCCATCTATCTGCTGATCGTCGGCCGTGCGACCAAACGCTACGAGGGCGAACTCTTCCCCGCAGAGACTATCGCGCTGCGAGCCGCCCGCGACTATCTCGAGGAGACGATCCCACACCTGACCGTTGGCGAGGACATCGTCGTCGACGTGAAACTGGGCGAAGGAAGTGGCGACCTGCAGGATGTCTTCGGCGAGGACGAAGTCACCGTTCCGATGGCAAACGACACGAGTTTCGGTGTCGGCCACGCTCCACTGACCGAGACCGAGCAGATCGTCTCCGAAGCCGAGGCACGACTCAACGGCGAGTTCGCCGAGGAGAACCCGTATCTCGGACAGGACGTGAAGCTGATGGGCAAACGCGAAGGTGACACGATCGATGTCACCGTCGCCGCGGCGATGGTCGACCAGCACATTGCTGATATCGACGAGTACGCCGACGCCGTCGAATCGGTTCGCGAGTTCGTCGCCGATGTGGCGGCCGAACACACCGATCGCGAGGTCCACGTCCACGTTAACACCGCCGACGACTACGAGGACGGCTCGATCTACCTCACCGTCACCGGTACCTCCGCAGAACAGGGCGATGACGGCTCCGTTGGCCGCGGGAATCGTGCAAACGGCCTCATCACGCCAAATCGCTCGATGTCGATGGAAGCCACGAGCGGCAAGAACCCGGTCAACCACATCGGGAAGATCTACAACCTGCTCTCGACCGAAATCGCCGAAGAAGTCGTCAGCGAGGTCGACGGCATCCGCGACCTGCGCGTGCGCCTCCTCTCGCAAATCGGTCGCCCAATCGACCAGCCCCACGTCGCCGACGTTCATCTCGTCACCGAGGATGGTGTTTCCCTCGAGGACGTCCAGAGCGATGTCGAAGCAATCGTCGACGAGGAACTCGCCGACGTGACGAGCATTACGCGCCGCGTCATCGACGGCGAACTCTCGACGTTCTAATCCGATTTCCGCGCTGTTTCTGGTCTATACTGGCAGTCCCATAAGGTTCCAGTAGCGAAACACCCAGCACAACACGGCGAGTGCGAGGACGACTGCCGTGTAATGGATGCGACCGGCGACTCCCCAGTAGGACTCTCGCCACGCCTGAACAGCGTATCCTGCCGCGACAACTGTTGCAATCGCTGCGAGCATTGGGACTGTAAACGCAAGCGACAGGCCTGATGGCGGAGCGGTCATCAGCGACCCCCTCCCAAGAACTGAAAGCACGATCTCGAGGGCGAACAGCGCGATCACGACCCCGACGAGCAGCGCGCCTGCGCCTCCGGCTATGAGCCGAGCGCGATGGGGGGTGCTCGAGTCAGTCGGTGACGCACCCTCACCGCGAACCCGGCGAACGGCGGCGGCGAGCGGCCAGCCGAGGACTCCAGAGAGGACGACAAGTGCAGAGCCAAGCCCGAGCCCGACCTGCGTGTACAGGTCGTCGTACCACGATATGCGTGTGTATGTCCACACTGTGCTATCGGATGTGAAGTCGGTGATCTCGCCGTCTGTTTCGTGGAACACGATTGTTGCTTGGCCATCAACACGGCGGAACACCAGCGGCTCGAGTTCGACCCAGCGTGACTGGTTGCTCCCGTCTACAACTAGCGTGCCGTCATCGTCGATCCAGATGTCTACGCCCGGACTCGTTCCCGAGAACAGGGTCTTCTCGTACGTCGTGAGTTCGTGGGTCATAAACGCCCGATAGCTTCCCTCGAGTTCGTCGGCACGGTGGGGTTGCCCGTCGGGGGTCAGTTCTGTATCAGTCGTCGGGACGTACCGCTCGAGAAATTCGTCTTCGAACTCCGAGACGGCCAGTTCGGGCGCAGCGCCCTGAAACGAGACGAACAGTCCGAGATCGAGTTCAGGGATGAAAAGAAACTGGCTGTGATATCCCATTCCCCCGCCGCCGTGGTAGAGGAGGCGGATATCATCGCGTGTTCGCACGAAGAGTCCGAACGCCATCCGCTCGAGTTCTTCGTGTGGGGCAAACGACTGTTTGTGCATCGTCGTCGCGGCGTCTTCGGAGAGCATTCGCCCAGTGTCGGTCGCGCCGCCCTCGAGGTGGGCGAGCAGGAACTGGGCCATATCGCTTCCGGTCGACCACATTCCCGATGCGGGTTCCACATTCGAGTGAAACTGAAGATCTCGCCGAATCCCTTCGCGAGTTTCGTCATCGACGTGACTGGGGATGACATCGAACGTCGTTCGGTCCATGCCGAGCGGGTCGAAAATCGCGTCATCGACGTAGTCGGCGAATCGTATGTCAGCGACATCGGCGATCACCTGGCCAGTCAGTGCTGGTGCATAGTTCGTATACCCCATCACTTCACCGGGTGGTCGAAGACGACTCGGCTGATGGGTGCCAACCGATTCCGCAAGTGGCTGGCGGTCGTCGGGATTTTCGACAGTGTCGTTTCGCATCCGCGGCTCGAAGCCGGCGGTGTGTGTTGCCAGATGCGAGAGCGTGATCGGCTCGTCGAACGTCTCCGGAACTGACACGGACTCGAGGTACTGATTCACGTCCGCGTCGGGATCAATCGCATCGTCATCGATGAGGCGCATCGCCGCGGTGTACGTGGCAGCCTTCGAGACCGACCCCGTGTGGACTGGCGTTTCGTCCGGGGTGACCGCCCGCCCGTCGAACGACGTTTCCCCGTAGCCGCGCTCGAGCGCGACAGCACCGTCGTGGACGACGGAGACGACGGCACCCGACACGTTGTGCGCCTGGAGTGCCGAGTCGATCGCATCGTCGACGAACGACTCGAGGTCGTCCCCGACGGGATCTGGCGGTTCGTCGGGAGTCGCTTGCACGGAAGCCGGCACACGACTGGCTGCGGCCGTCACGCCCACTGCGGTGGCTCCTGCAAGGACGCCCCGCCGTGAGTAGGAGGTGGGCATTGCAGGTCAAACTATCCACTGGGATAACATATTCTGACTGAAACACCGATAACTGTCCGCTAGCCGAAATGATTTTGAGAGTCCAGTTGAAGTTCTAGCACACAGTTCAACTGAATGACTAGTGGTGACACAAGACAGTGAGTGGCAACTGTTCCATCGGACCGACTCGGCTACTCAACGACCGATGTAAGACTCAAAAGAGCCAGTCGTAGCCCTCGAGGAGGGCCTGCCGTCCGTTGGTGTCGATAATCTCGCCGTGGCCGGGGATGACGCGGTCGAACTCCCAGGCCAGAATAGCTCGAATCGAACGCCTGAACGTGGCCTCGTTCGCAATCGTCAGTCGAAGTTCGACCGGCGGCCCGAGCTGGTTACGGACGCGGAGCGCTCGAGCGATAAGACGCGTTCGGAGCGGGCTGTCGTCGCCGATGTGAAAGCCGATATCGCCGAGAATCAGTGTTCGACTCGGTCGGTGAAAGAATGCGACTTCGGTGAGCCAGCGATGGCCGGCGACGACCACCTGATCGATGTCGGTCCCCCAGCGCGGATCTGGCGTGCCACCCAACACGTGATCGAATTGGAGATCAGTCCGGCGCGCGGCGAGGCCGGGGGCAGCCAGCAGTTCGACATCTGGGTAGGCCGCTCGGTACTGTTCCATGTACAGATGGCCGTGGAGTTTGCTCGCCGGAGCGACGAACCGAACCTCGCCGAGGTCGTCGAACGCGGCTTTCAGTTCGGGCGTCAGTTCGGCTGGCGACTGGACGAACAGCTCGCCGCTCGAGAGCCGAATCACGGTCATGATCCGGCCGAGTTCGACGGTGCAAAACTCGAGTGGCTCTGCGTACGTCCACAGCTGTGGTCCCTGTTGCTCGAGCATACTCGAACCTCACTGTGACGACATATATACGCCTGCCCCGGCCTCGAGTGGGTGGGAACCAAGGAGACGAGACGTCAGGATAGGGTTCGACTGGTGGCGTCTCGGCTCGTAACCCCCTTATAGCCCGAACCATCTATCCATGGCCATGCACCCGCCGGGAGCCGACACCGTCCTCATTCGCCATGGCGACCTGAACACGAAGAGCAACCGGGTCAAACGCCAGATGGAGGGCCTCCTCATCGAGAATCTCGAGGCGCTGCTCGAGGACCGGTCGATCCCTGGCGAGGTCGAACGACGCTGGAACCGACCGCTGATCCACACCGACGAAGATGCCATTGCGGAGGCGACCGCGGCCGCGGCGGACGCCTTTGGCGTCGTCTCGGTGAGCCCGTGTGTGACGACCAGCATTGAGAAAGCCCAGATTCTCGAGGCGCTCGAGTCGATGGCGCGCGAGTGCTACGACGGCGGCACATTCGCGGTTGATGCCCGGCGGGCGGACAAAACGCTCCCCTACACGAGCGAGGACTTGGCGCGCGAGGGCGGGACAACTATCTGGGAGGCCGTCGAAGACGAGTTCGAACCCGAAGTTGACCTTGACGATCCTGACCTCACGTTCGGAATTGAGGTTCGCGAGGATATTTCGTTTCTCTCCCTCGAGACCGTTACCGGACCCGGTGGGCTTCCGCTTGGCGCGCAAGAACCCGTCATCGCGCTGATCAGCGGCGGCATCGACTCGCCGGTGGCAGCCTACGAGATGATGCGCCGCGGCAGCCCAATCATCCCAGTCTACGTCGACCTCGGGGCCTACGGCGGTATCGACCACGAGGCGCGTGCAATGGAGACAGTGCAGACGCTCTCACAATACGCGCCAAACTTCGATATGCCGGTGTACAAGGTACCGGGCGGAGAACTCGTCGACTTGCTCGTCACCGAAATGGAACAGGGCCGGATGCTCTCGCTGCGGCGATTCTTCTACCGCACCGCCGAGGTACTTGCCGGACGCGTCGACGCCCACGGAATCGTCACGGGCGAAGCGGTCGGGCAGAAATCGAGTCAGACGATGCAAAATCTCGCGGTGACCAGCCGCGCCACCAGGCTTCCGATTCACCGCCCGCTGCTCACTCGCGACAAACAGGAAATCGTTGCGCAGGCACGCGAAATCGACACCTACACGCAGTCGACGATTAACGCCGGCTGCAATCGCGTCGCTCCCGATCAGGTCGAGACCAACGCTCGACTCAAACAGCTACTCGAGTACGAACCCGACGACCTGCTCGAGCGCGCCGAGGCGGTCGCAAGCGATGCGGAACTCGTTGAGCCTTAGCAGAGTACGTCTAGAACGTTCGGAACTTTTGCTCAAAAAGTATTACTTGAACGCTTTTTGGTGGTAATTCAAAGGAAATCCGTAGGCAAACATCGGGCAACAACAGGTTTCGAACCTTTGATATCTCTTAACAGGTGTTTATGCTGCTGTAATGTGGTTTGTTCAGCTCATGTTTTTAATTCGATGACCTAAATAATATAAATACTAATTAGTATAGGTGAGAATATATGAGTTAATCCTGTACAGTCACCCATGCAGATCGATTGGACCGGAATTGACCACGTAACGAAGGTCGATCCGGAAAAAGCAATGCCGTCGAATTCGGAATCGCTGCTCACTGCAACGGACCTCGTGATAGTCGGTGGCTCTGACGGTGTCACCGAGAAAAATGCCATGGCGACCATCGAGGCGGTTCGCGACGCCGTGCCAGATGTACCAATATTCCAGGAGCCCTTTCGCTCAGATCAGGTGTCAATGGATACGATCAACGCCGTCGACGTTCTCTCGATTGCAGCCGTCTATAACGGCGACCGTGATCACTTCGTCGGCAAGCACCTCTCGATGTACTCCGAGTTAGCGAGCAAGCCGTCCTCGCTACTTGGAACGAATCTCCCGATTGTTGGTAACGTAATTGAATCGAAGGGCGAGACGGTTCTTGAAAATGTTACTGAGAAAATCGTTGGTGAGGGCTACGTAATTCAGAACGTCGATTCGGCCGCAGCCACTACTAGTGGGGTAACGGAACCGCTTACGACCGAGGAGGTCGCAGGCGCTGCCCTCGCTACCGAGACGTTCTACGACTTCCCCATCTTTTACGTCGAGTACTCCGGGACCTACGGCGGCTCCGAGGATGTCACAGCCGCGGCGAACCACCTTGATGAAACCGTCCTCCTCTACGGCGGCGGCATCGACTCCGCAGCCAAGACCGAAGAAATCATCAATGCAGGGGCGGACGCAATCGTCGTCGGTGACTGCTTCCACGACGACCCCGATAGCTTCCTCGAAACGATCCCTGAGTAAGTCCAAGAGTTGGCAGCATCACGAACCCGATGACCTGCTCGAGCGCGCCGAGGCGGTCGCAAGCGATGCGGAACTTGTTGAGCCTTAGCAGAGAATGTCTATAACGTTCGGCACCTCTGCTCGAAAAGCAGTATTTGAACGCCTTGCGGTGGCTTTCAAAAAAGTCCGTAGGCAAACATCGGGATAACAACGGTTCCCGAGCCTTTGAATGTCTTCTAATTCTCCGTTGAACAACTCGATAGTTGACATATATTGGCCGGTCGTGGTCAATACAGGTAACGCACGTATCGTTAAGTACAGAGGATGAACTGACCATCGAGAGGCTATGACCATATCACTCGTGTACCTGATTTTGTAGAACGCGGAAGGAGCGATTACATTGCTTTAGTCTGACTGAGTTTGTTCCGAACGAGGGTCGTCCGGGACGAACCAGGACGGAAAACCATCAGCGGGTGCTGATCGTTCTGCGTGAAACCGACCTCGTTCAAGAGCAAGTTTTAGCGTCACAAACAGCGCGTAAGGGAGCACCCCCGCCAGTGAGTCTGAAGAGATGAATTCTGCAATCAGCAGTCCGACGAAAAACACAGGAATCAACATCATGAGCCCACCCAAATAAATAAGGATAAAGCGGGCGGGTAACTCGAGTATGCTGTACGCTGACATCTCCTTGTATTTTTGCGGGCGAATGTAGATCCGATAAGTAGTAGCGATATGAATGGCGATAAATAATAACGCCGTTCCAAATAGTGATGGAGAGGTTAACACTGAAAAGTTTGCGAGGAATGCCTCAGGATTACCTACTGTGTGTCCTGGCATCCCTTCGCCCGGAGTTCTTTCCAGTAGTGCGGCTCCAAGCACGAAACTTGCAAGCACGATAAAGACACCCGTCGGGATGATTACTCGTAGATTCCGCGGATAGATCGGAGGAAGCGGACCAATCGTTCGAGGCGTATCACTCCAAAACTGATCTCCAAGGGGCTGGATAAGGATCTGCTGCTCCCGCTCTTCGTAGTGACTCCGTCGCTGGGCAAACAGAGCGCAACCGCAGTACACGAGCCACAATGCTACAATATCGACCCAGTAGAGCAGGAAAACAGCAGTATATCCCCAGCTGAATACGAAGTATCCGACGACCGGTAGCAAGTTGGCGAGGGCTATCGCGCCGAACTTGAAGTGGTCGCCCTCAGTTCGTTTCTTGTTCTCCATTCAAGCTATAATATAGACTGATGATTATGCTATCATATACTTTGATACATTCTGACGACGCTTCCAGTAAGAAGAGATCCTGTACTGATCGTTAGAGGGCCCGGTCGAGATTATGGACGATACACGCAAGGGCGAGTTCACGAAACTGCTTCTACCAGCGTCGAGAACGAACGAGGGTCGAAGTCCAAGGCGTCGATACCCGCAATACCGCTAGTTGGAAGCAGTGAAACAAAGAGAGTGAGAAGCACCCGCTAGACTGCCATATCGAGTCTATCGAACGCGTTGTACAGCGTTGACGTGGCAGGAAGTTCAGTGAGGGTGATCGCGTTTCGAATACGAGGAATTTCGATGAGTTCGTTAAGTGTTCGATAGGTCGTACTCTTCCGAACTTTGAGACGTAACAGAACAACGTGCTGATGAAGCGTGTACGCTGTTTCGAGTACTTTGAGGAATCTCGTGAGACTGCTTGCTGGGCAAATGAAATGCTTGCTCGGCAAATCGGAGCAATCGAGACTTTGGGAGAGTCTGCATCTAGACAAGCTTCCAACTGAATCTGTAACTCACTACAGATTCCAACAGAGTCGTCGAGCCGTAAGTCGATGGCACCCGAATGTCCTTCACGACGCCGGGTATAGGTAGATGGCATGGAGACGGCACTCGCCACTGCAGGTGCTGCGAACGGTGTCAACGCTCGAGGGCGGCCCACGGCGTCAGTACGTAATGACTTCGTAGCCGTCAGCAACGAGCGAGCGGATGCTCGGATGGCCTTCGTACTCGTCGAGTTGGTCAGCCGAACTGGCTTCGATTTCGTCGGCAACGTCGTAGGCGTTCGCACAGTAGTGACACGCCGACATAAGGTCGGTCAGCCCGGCGTAGAGGTCGTGATAGTCGTGGTTGTCGTCTTTGAGTTCGGGAACCCATTGCGTTCCCGCTCCATCAAAGATAATTTCGACGTCGTCACCTGCCTCGTCGAACTCCTGGGCGGTCTGGAGTGCGTTGACGACGCGGCCGAGTTCAGCGGGCGAGTCAGTACCGGCGAGTACGACGATAGCTGCGTCTGGCATACACCCTCCAGTTACGACGCCATCCTTCTCACCCTTGTGCGCTCGTGTGCCTGTCGCGCCAGACCGACTCGCTCGAGCACCGCTGCTCAGCAGCGAGCCGACCGGGGTGGCCGCCGATGACTGTCGTTCTCGACGGCGAAACGCTCACACCGGCAGACGTTGCGGCGGTCGCGCGAGATGACGAACGCGTCGAAATCGCCGACGCAGCCCGCGACCGCGTTCACACGTCCCGCGAGCGTGTCGAGGACGTTATCCAGAGTGGCGAAGCCGTCTATGGAATCAACACCGGCTTTGGCGAACTGGTCGACGAGCGGATTCCGCCCGAAAAGCGCGAGCAACTGCAGGTCAACCTGCTTCGGAGTCACGCGGCTGGTGCGGGGCGAGAACTTACGCGTGAGGAGGTCCGCGCGATGCTCGTCGCCCGAATCAATGCGCTCGTGAAGGGCTACTCCGGCGTCCGCGAACGGGTTGTAAACCATCTCGTGACCCTGTGTAACGAGGGCGTCCAGCCGGTTGTCTACTCTCGCGGGAGTCTTGGTGCGAGCGGCGATCTCGCCCCGCTTGCACACCTCTCGCTGGTGCTTATCGGCGAGGGTGAAGCCGACATCGACGCGACCGAGTCGACGGACTCCCCACGCCGCGTTTCCGGTCAAAGCGCCCTCGAGGAGATTGGCCTCGAGGCGCTCTCGCTCGAGCCAAAAGAAGGACTGGCGCTGATCAACGGGACGCAGTTGACGACGGGACTGGCAGCGCTTGCGGTGGTCGACGGCGAGCGTCTCGTCACTGCGGCTGACGCAGCGGGGGCACTGACGACGGAAACGACGCTCGGGACGACTGCCACATCCGAGTCAGCGATTCATGACGTTCGCCCACACGCGGGCCAGCAAGCGAGTGCGGCAAACGTCCGTGCGTTCACTGCAGGGAGCGACGTTGTCGAGGCTCACCGCAACTGTGATCGCGTGCAAGATGCCTACTCGCTGCGCTGTTTCCCGCAGGTTCACGGCGCGGTCCGAGACGCAATTGCACACCTGCGAGACGCTGTGGAAGTCGAACTCAACAGCGCAACCGATAATCCGCTCGTCTTTGCCGCTGACCGTGTCGATGACCGGGCATCGGGCACCGACCGCGCCGCCGTGCTCTCAGGCGGGAACTTCCACGGCACGCCGCTTGCCCTTCGCCTCGAGTATGTGCGACTCGCGCTTGCGGATCTGGCGGCGATCACGGAACGGCGCATCGACCGCCTTCTGAATCCGAATCTGCAGGAGTCACACCTTCCGCCGTTTCTTGCGACCGACAGCGGCGTCGAGTCGGGGTATATGATCGCCCAGTACACCGCCGCAGCGCTCTGTACTGAAATTCGATCACTTGGCCCGGCATCGACGGATAATACACCCGTCAGCGGCGGGCAGGAAGATCACGTTAGCATGAGTGCGCACTCGGCGCTGTACGTTCGGCGTGCCCTCGAGTCAGCACGCTGGGTCGTCGCCGCTGAACTCGTCTGTGGAACCGAGGCAGCCGACTATCTCGACGAGGCGTTCGATACCGACGAGTCGCTCTCACTCGGCACTGGCACGGCTGCCGCCCGCGATCTGGTCCGGGAGGTCGTCCCGCCACTTGCGGCGACCGGCGACCGGCCAGTGCGTCCCGATATTGAAGCCGTCGCTGCGTTGCTTGAGGACGGGCTTGTGACTGGGGCACTCGAGCAAGACACTGCGTGAGCGCCAGGGTGCACGGACAGGAACTGCGACGGGGACTCTCGAGGATGCTGTCACTCAGTTGTGCCGCCGCCCTCTTCGAAGAATTCGCTGAGAATCGATTTGAGGCCTTTTCGGAGGTGCTGGTGCATCGTCGGCGGTGAGACGTCCATCGCCTCGGCGATTTCCTCGCCCGTACTCTCGCGGGGCCAATCGAAGAAGCCGCCGTAGTATGCCAGTCGCAACGTCGTCAACTGCCGATCGGTGAGTTCATCGAGGATTCGATTTCGCCGTTCGGCGGCGGTTCGGACGGGGCGGTCGACCTCTCGGCGGGCGACGAGTTCCGTGTTTTCGTAGATCATCGCCAGTGCGTCGGCGACTTCCCGGACATCTGCACTCTGTGGCACGTCGACGAGGCAGGTTCCGACGCTGTCTTCGACCGTGATGTCGCGGATCGTTGCCCCGTGATTCGTGAGCATCCTCACGCCTGATTCAGCAAGGCGCATCTCGATCGTACACCGCTGGATGCCGTCATGAATCAGCCGACACTCCTCGATCGAGTCGTGGTTGCGAGCCTCCTCGAGAGCGGTTTCTCCTTCGAGACCCTCGACGGTGACGTACTGGAATGTTCGCCCGTTCGCGGTTGCGCCAGCCCACTCGAGTGAGCACGTACAGTCGTACTCTCTGGAGAGGTCGAACGAGAACGAGTCGCCACCGTCGATTCGGAACTCGAGTTCGACGACAGTGTCGGCAAGCAGCAACTGCCGATTCTTGACGGCCATAATGGTGAAGCCGATGGTTTCGCCGAGTAGCTCGAACTCGGCTCTTTCACCCGGCGTAAACGCGTCTTTCCGACTTGCGAGGACCGTGAGTACGCCGTAGGTAACGTCCTCGTAGGTGATCGGGACGGCAATTGCAGCCCGGACGTCGTTTTCGCGGGCGGCCGTCTGGAGGGGGGAGGGCAACGAGTCAGACTCAAGGATTCGATTCGTTATCTGTACGTCGCCCGTTCGTGCGGCACGTTCAACTGGGCGCTCGTGATCGACCTCGAGTTCGCGTACGCAGTCGAGATACATCTCAGCGTCGCCGGCTTCGATACGGTGGGTGAGCGTGTCGTTTCCAGTCCGCTCGACGATCCAGGCGCCACAGTAGAGCTCAGAGTCGACAAGCTGTTCGCAGACCTCCTGTTCGATCGTCTCTCGTGCTGGTGCTTCGACGAGGGTCTCGATGATCTGGTGGATAATCGCGTTGATTCGATTGAGCGTCTCGAGTTCGGATTGGCGCGACCGGAGTTGTCGCTCGCGTTGAGCGCGTTCGGTAATGTCTCGAGCCAGCCAGACGACTGCGCGGTGGCCATTGATGTGCTCATCCGTTGGGACAACTCGTGCTTCGAATCGCTGGCTGCCGTCGGTTGTCTCTCCTTTGTACTCGACAGTCTGAATCTCGTCTGTCTGAATCGCCTCGTCGATACAACGCTGTAGCTCCGTGGCAGTCGAATCGGGAAACACCTCGGTGAGGTGGGCCCCGATCATCTCCGCTGAGTCCATCGAGTACAACTCGGCGGACTCGGGTCGGAGTTGGGCCTCGAGATAGGTCCCGTTCTCGCTGATGACGAACGCTTCGTCCGGGAGTTCGTCGGCTAGAATCCGATGGTAGTCACGGTCGACTTCACCCGCTTCATCTTCGGTTGTGTCCGTCGCCGTCGAGACGGTCTCCAGAATTCGGTCGACTGCCTCGTCGCTCGTCGCCGGAACGTATTCATCAGCGTTCGTGCGGAGAGCAACGGTCGCTAGCCGTTCACTTCCGGTTGGCGGCGCAACGACAGTCGGGATCGATGCTGGTGCGGTTTCGACCGCTCTGAGGAGCGTCCGAAGTCGTTCCGGCGTCGTGAGTTCGAGGATGATCGCTGCTGGCGAGTGGTCGACGGGCGTGGTGTCATCATCGGCGACGAACAATCGCTTCGGATCGTCGTCCTCGAGTGTCGCTTTCGGTTGTAGGTCAGTACGACTCGTCGTGTTTTTGTCGCCGTTGGTCGAGGTGTCCTGATCGGTCACACGCTGTAGCCGGCCGGAATCAGTGTCATCGAACGCCAGTTCCGTGACTGGGATCAAGTGCACCGCTCGATCAGTCTCACGCTCGAGTGGAGTGTGGAGACGACTCTCACTGTCGCGCGACCTCGTCACGAGTACGATCGGTCCGCTGGTTAGTTTTGTTGTCATACCCACCGAGTAGTTCCCACCCACACGTGTCCGCGATGCCACTCCCCTTTCTACCCGAAACGGGCGATTGGAATAAAAAGATGGTGGTTCAATTGATCACTGGGGAAACTGTCTCTTCCGAGACAGTCTGCCAGTTGAGTACTATCGTTCCGTGAGACTGTTTGTGAGGAACTACTCTTACAGTTCGTTCTGGTCTTTCAGGTCCTCGATGATGTCGTCGACGAGCGGTTCGGGGTCGTCGTACGGGAACTCCCCGCCGGACGTCTTCGTGTTCAGTTCCATCGCCGTCATCGAGAAGTCACCGGCTTCAAACGTCGTTCCGGGACCATCCGGTAGGGCCGGGACGAGATCCATCGGACTCGAGATCGGGTAGTTAGCGCCTTCGAAGGCGTCGATCATCTGCTCGCGGAGGTCATCTTCAGCAGCCATTGTGCTTCACCATTACACACGATAAATAATAAATTTGTGGGTAGTTGGTGTTCTGTCTGGTCGTGGGGCTACTCGAGGGTTCCGTTGGTTCAGCATAACTGGCAGTGTCACTGCCGTTTCGCGCCGACATGTCAGGTAGTGGTCGAAACAGTAATTAATCATCGGTGTGGACTGTCTGGACATGGCCAAAGATACCGTCAGGTACCCCGACGCAGTCGTCGAGGAAATCGACGCACTCGTCGACGACGGTATGTTCGAGAGCAAATCCGAGTTCTATCGGTTCTCCGCGGAGTACGTGTTGACGCTCATCAACGCCGAACATGAGGTCGAGACGTTCAACTTCGACGAGATCAAATCCGAACTCGACATCTCTCGAGCGGACCACGCGAAAGCACTCGGCACCGACGGCGGCACCTTCTTCCTCGATGCCGTCATCACCGTCCGAAAGCACGGGCTTCGCGGCGACTATGAGGCTGCCGAGCGCTACATCGATACGCACTACGAATCTACCGATCAGGAGTGTATTATTCTCGAGGAGTTGCTCGGTACCTACCGCAGCGGACCGTCGACGTAAGAACACGTTCCGTTTGCTGTCGTTTCCAATCGTGGGTTCTGAGCTGTCATACCACACTGTCCCGATGTACTGATTGCCACATCGGGGGGTCCCAGTTGCATCGACACTGACGGACCCAGTCCGCATCGGTCACCGCGTTGCCCGCCGACCGAAGACGAACACCAAGATTGCGAGTAAGATCACGCCCGAAGCGGTTTCTGCGACTGCGAGTACCTGTCCACCGCGGGTTGTCGGTCTGAAATCCCCGTATCCCAGCGTCGTAAACGTGAGCGCGCTGAAGTAGAGGCCGTCGAACAGCGAGATGGGATCACCGCTGTCTCCAACCCGCTCGATGAGGTCGAACACCCAGTACGCCAGTCCACAGAGGACAACCGTGAGCGTCCCCGTTCCAAGCACGCGCCACGGGCTTTCGCCGTATCTGGCGACGACACTCGGTACGATTGACCGACAGACCATTTGCCAGTCGGCCTCCCGTCGATACTGCCGCAACTGAATATCTTTCCGCCCGAGAAAACACTGACTTGCCAGCCGTGAGAGGCTGTTCTCACGGGCCAGCGACTCGAGAGTTCCGTACGTCTCGGCGGCTTTTTCCACGGCGTCTCCCTCGTTCGGCGCTCCACCGTCTGCAGTGACGGTCTCACCCATCTGGGGATACCGAGGGTCGTACACACAGTACGGTAGCATTCCACCGCGAGCCACCGTCTTGATGCGCTGAAGGAAACTCCCCTGGAGCGCCGACTCGGCGGGAGAATAGAGGTGTTGGAGTCGCCCGTCTGTCGTTGTTTCCGGCCAGAACCGCGTTTTGCGATTGATTCGTGCATCGCCGAGCAACGCGCCGTACAGGGCGGCACCGACGAGGTCTGCATCCAGCAAATAGGCCCTGCTAAGCCGTGCACCTTCGAACGAAGCCCCGGTGAGGATCGCTCCTGACAGATTGGCTCCTGACAGATCCGCTCGGTTGAAGGTCGCTCGAGACACGTCGCCGTCGCCCGTAAAATCGGCCCCGGCGAAGTTCACATTTGAGAGATCGGCCCGATCGAACGTTGCGTTCGCGGGGAACCTGGCGTCGCTAAAGTCTACACCGGCCAGAAACGTCACGTCGCGACAGTCGAGTCGGTCGCCGAAGACCGGCGTTCGGTCGCGAGTGCGTCCGGTCGTCTCTGTCGACTGGCCGTCGGCCGGCGTCTCCAGAAACGTCGGCTCATGACGGAAGGTCGCCCCGCTGAAGTCGAACCGACCTCGTGTCCAGTCATCCGCGGTAAGTGCGAACGTAGATTCCATCTGCCCGCCGGCAAACGAGAGGTCCGTGGTCGAATCGAATTGCTGCTCGCGAAACGACGTTTCGGAGCGAAAGATGACGTTGGCGAACGAGATCTGGCCGTTCCAGTCCATCTCGTCGAACTGCGCGCGCCCGGTTCCCGCGGTGGTGAACCTCGAGTCAGCGAACGTCAGCGTTCCCTCGTCCTCGATGAGGTCTGCGTCGACGAACAAAATACTCCCATCGCCGTCAGTTTCGAACCGTGACTTGGCGAACGTCACCGTTCCGCCGTCAGCGCGAAATTCCACGCCGGCAAACGAGATGCTCTGGGCTCCGGTCGTCATGAACGTCGCCTCCTCGAACGAGGTCCGTCCGCCGGATGCGGTAATGTCTGCATCGTCGAAGAACAGCCGATTCGATGCCTCAAACGTCGTTTCATCGAACGAGATCCCCGTGTCGTCCGACGCGGAGAACGTTGCGTCTCGAAACGAGATGTTACTGCCGGCGAGGAACGCCGCGTCGTCGAACGACACAGTACCCGGTCCGCTGGGTTCGAACGTCGCATCGTAGAACGAAATGTTGGCGTCGCCTTCGGTGTGAAACCGTGCCTCGTCGAATCGAATGTCTCCGTCGCCGCGGGCCGAAAACGCCGTGCGGACGAAGCAAACGGTCCCACGTCCCGCGGTCGTAAACGACGCCTCGTCGAACGAGAGATTGCCTGACCCCTCGGTGCGGAACGTCGCATCATCGAACGCAACGCTACCGTCGTCATCGCCCGCGGCGACGAACGCCGTGTCGTGGAACGAAACCATCCCGCTCGAGGCGGGTGCGAACGTCGCATCGGCGAACGAGACGGGTCCTGCCGTCGCACGGAACGTCAGCCCGTGAACGAACACGTTACCTGCGTCAGCGGTCCTGAACGCTGTTTCCTCGAAGGAAATCCCCGCTTCTCCCTTGGCTAGGAAATCGGTGTCGTAAAACCAGATGTGACCCGCACCGGTTGCGTTGATCATCGCGCCGTCGAAGGAGACGCCCGAGGATGCGGTGACCGACGCGTTCCGAACTGATACTGTGCCGCCCGCCGCGGTCGTGAACACAGCATTGTCGAACCGAACGTCGCCGTTGCTCTCGGTGAGAAAACGCGCGCCATCGAAGACGATGTCGCCGTCACCGTCGGTCCTGAACGTCGCCTCCTCGAACGAAATGTCGCCGCCCGCAGCGGCGAACGTCGCACCAGCGAACGAAACCGGTTGCTCACCGGTCGTCCGTATCGTTGCCCCTTTGAACGAGACGTCGTCCTCGTCGCCTCGAAAGACGGCGTGATCGAACCGCAGATCCCGAGTCCCGTCCGCGACGATTTCGAGGTCGTCGGCCTCGAGCGAGGCGAACGTCGCGCCGACAAACTGGCCGCGGTGTTCCTGCCGGTCGTCCTGTGGGGCATCCCCGACCGCGTCGATTGCGCCCAGCAGCGCGGCTCGCTCGTCTACGTCGTCGGGGCGCTCGTCGGGTGGCGTATGAAAGATGCAGCGATGCTCGTCGTCGCTGCTCGAGTCGTCGACATCCGCGAGCGGCGGGTGAGGGCAGACCCAGACTGTCGTGTCAAGTCCACCGCGGTCCGGCTCTCTGTCGAGCATCCACTGCTCCTGGGTTTTCCCGTGCCACGTTTCCGGCTCACGTTTGCGAGCCACGTATCCACAGACGGTTTCGCTGTCGCACACGACCGATCGGTACGCAGAACCGCCGCATAACGCTTATCGCCGATCAACCGTTGATGGATCGGCTATGGATCGAAATCGGGTCCTAACCCCAGTCTTTCGAGATCGACGTGCTCGCGGACGAGCGCTGCTGCACGGTCGGCAGGTGTTTCTCTCGACTCCGTGCCAGTTGAGTCACATCCGTCAGTTCCACCCGGCGGCCACTCGACGCCCGCCGACGCCGCGACGGACTCGAGAAACGCCGTTCGAATCGGTGCGTTGTCGAACAGGCCATGCAAGTAGGTGCCACACACCTGTCCACAGGCCGCGCTTTCATCCTCGAGCGGGCTCGAAACGTCCCCAAGTGCCCGTGTTCGGCCGGCGTGAATCTCATAGCCTGTAACCATCTCGCCATCCGCGGCCGCGAGCAACGGGCTTGCGTCACCGTCGACCGAGACGGCGGTTCGCTCGAGACATTTGCTGTCCTCAAAGCGGGTTTCGACCGGGAGCAGTCCCAGTCCGGTGACTGTGTTGGCGTCATCGGTGCCCTCGAGTGCGGCGTTCGTGAGCCGCTCGCCCAGCAACTGGTAGCCACCACAGAGGCCGATGATTGGCCCCTCAAACGCCGAGATTGCGTCACCGACCGGCGACCCGCGGAGTGCGCGCAGGTCATCAACCGTGTTCTTCGTCCCCGGAACGACGACCGCATCGGCCCCAACGGCCTCGAGCGGATCATCGCTTCGAGTGTGCTCGCGCTCGAGCGGGACGAATACGACCGAGACACCCGGTTCACTCGCCAGCGCCTCGAGATCAGTCGCGTTCGAGAGTCGCGGGAGTCTCGGAACGGCGATTCGAACGCGCTGGTTGGCCGGGACCCCATCATCGTCACCGAGCGAACCACGCTCGTCCGTCGCAGGAAGCGAGACGCTGTCTTCTTCGGGGAGTCCGGGGTCGTCATACGGTATGATACCCAGTATTGGAACGCCAGTTCGCGATTCGATCTCCGCGATGCCGTCCTCGAGCAGCGACGGATCGCCGCGGAACTTGGTGATGACTGCGCCAACGACCTGCTCGCGCAACTCTGTTGGCATCAACTCGAGGGTACCGTAGAGGCTGGCGAAGGCACCGCCGCGTTCGATATCGACCAGTACGAGAATATCGGCGTCGGCGAAACGAGCCGTCTCAACGTTCGCCAAGTCGCGGTCATGGAGATTGATTTCGGCGATGCTGCCCGCACCCTCAGCAATGATAACATCGTTGTCGGCTGCCAGTCGCTCGTAGGATTCGACCGCGCGCTCGCGTGCGAACTCCCAATGGTTGTCGTAGTAGTGAGATGCTGGAACGTGCTCGCGGGCCTCGCCCTGAATAACGAGTTGGCTTTCGCCATCGCCGCGCGGCTTCAATAGAACGGGATTACAGTCCGTCGTCGCCGTCGTTCGCGCTGCTCGAGCCTGGACGAACTGCGAAACGCCGATTTCGCCCCACTGGGCACTCGAGTCGGCAGTCTCAGTCTCCAGCCCGTCGCTCGAGGGCGGGGACGGACTGGGAACGACTCGAGCGTTGTTACTCATGTTCTGTGCTTTGAAGGGTGCGACCGCTTTGTCCTGATCTGCAAGGAGGCGACAGAGACCGGCCGCGACGGTCGATTTGCCAACGTGGCTTGCAGTGCCAGCAACCAGCAGGGTGCGTGTCATCCGCGTACCAGACGCCACGCGGAGAGGGTGTATCGGCGTATCGGTTTCAGCCGTCGGTGACGCTATTCCTCATCGTGGGCTGGCTCCGGTGGCATGCCATCGTCATACGCAACCGCTTCGCCAGCGTGTGGCTCGATATGGCTCAGGATTTCGTGGGGAACGTAGCCGATGTTGTACCCCTCCTCGTTGTGCAAGACGATGCCGTGTTCGTACTCACGGAAGTCGTAGCAGTTGATTTCCTCGTAGGCGTTCCCGGGTTTGAACACTACTTTCATAGCTGCACTGACCACGGAGCAGCGGTTGCGCCTACTCCCTGCAGATGAAAGGTACTGTCAGGATTGACGATATGAGCCTCCACAACAACTTCCCCACGACCCACTGTCCTCCGAGTTGGATGGAGTCTCCTCAGTCGCTCGCAGTCCCTGCTCGGTACTGGCGTTCCCAGCGCGGCCCAGCCCAACTCGAGAGGGCGTAGCCAAGCGCGCCAACACCGAGACCGCCAACGGCGAGCGCCGCGGCGATTTCCGGTGTCGGTGCTGGGGTGACGAAACCGGCGACGAGCGCCGGGACGAGGGGGATGGCGATGCCGACGGTGAAGCCGGTAAAGCGGACCGAATCGAACAGGAACTCATTTGGATCGAAGCCGGCGATAGCGACCGTGAGCCCGTAGTAGTACAGGCCATAGCCCCCAAGCAGTATCGCACCGACGAGGGCGTCAAGCAGTGTGGCCTCGTACCAGAGCACTGCCGCGAGATACGGCACGGCAACGGCTGGCGCGCCGACGAGGACGAACGCGAGCCGCTTCGCCCGAAACACGTCTGTGATCGAAACCGGGTAGATTCGATACGCCTCGAGCGAGTCGAACTGGGTCAACCAGTTGTAGGTCGTAAACGCCGAAAGCCCGAGGACGCCGCCAAAGAGGATTCCCGGCGCGGGTTCGATGCCGGTGATCGACTCGACGACGCCGACGAGGCCGACGACGAGCGCGAACAGGATGCCAGCCGAGACGAACGGCTTCCAGACGCCGCCAGCCGACCGCGTGAGATCGAGGAGGCTCTTCGCGACGAGCGCGTCAGTTCGCGATCCGGTCGGCAACCGGTCGCGAATCCGGCCGAATCGGTCGCCCGCTACAACTCTCTGTGTGGGACGGCCATCCGTCGGATTGAACGCGCAAATCGCTCCAATGCTGATGACACCGGTTCCAAGAGCGAGGACGACTGCCGTCGACAACGAGCCCGACATCGGGACGACCACGCCTCGAGCGGGTTCGAGGAGCCCGGTTGTCCACACACCAATAGCGAGGATCACGCCCGTCAGGCCAATGACCCAGACAGGGACGTTCCGGCTGCGTGCGGCGATTAGCGCGACGGTCACTGCCATTCCCGCGGCAAAGACGAGCGTCAGCGAGAGCCACAGTAGGGGCACGCCGGTGAGTACCGGGAATGGGAGCGTCCCGGTCGCTGCGAGCGGGACGGCAGCCAGCGCCATCGGGAGCACGACGACGAGGGCGTAAAACAGCAGATCCTTCAACAAAAAGAGTCCAAGCAATCGTCGGCGCGAAAGCGGTAGCGTTCCCGCCGTCGACAACACGAGCGAGAGCCGCCCGAAGACGTTCTCGAGCATCGACGACCCCGCGAAGGCGGCCGTGCCGCTGTAGAGACCGAATCCGAGTGCGAGTACGTGCAAACCAGTGATGATGGTTCCCGAGGCGGTTCCAGTCGTTTCGAGGGCGAGGACGCCGCCGGTTGCCAGCGCGGCGATAACAACCGGGAAGCCAGCGAATCGCCAGCCGCCAAAGAGGCGGACGTGGAGTCGCCACTCTTCACGGACTAACGCGGCGAACAGTCTCCGGGTCGTTGCGCCTCCGGTTGTCTGGCCCATCGCGCTCATGGCTGTGGCCGCGACTGTCGGTCGGGTGGCGCTGTCTCAGCGTCGAGAACAGGCATGTCCCGCGCCGCCTCCGCATCGACGTGCTCGAGAAAGACCTCGAGCAGCGATGTCTCCGATGGGGCGTCTTCACCAGTTTCATCGTTACTATCGGTGCGACCATCGGCGGAGAGGGTTCGCTCGGTCACGATCGTCCCGTCAGCGACGATGCCGACCCGCGTACAGATTTCCTCGGCGACGTCGATGTTGTGCGTCGAGACGAAAACGGCGTTGTCATCGGCTGCGTACGCGGTGAGAAAGTGTTTGACCTGCTCTTGAACTAAGGGGTCGAGGTTCGCGAGTGGCTCGTCGATCAGAACGAGATCCGGATCGTGGATGAACGCCTGTGCGATCATCACCTTCTGTTGCTGGCCCCGCGAGAGATCCGTATGCAACGTCTCGAGTTTCCCGCGAAAGCCGAGTCGATCTGCCCAGTGGTCGATCGCATCCGCGATTGCCGCTGGCTCGAGATCGCGGACGTCGCCGACGAACTCGAGGTACTCACGCGGTGTGAGAAAGCTCGGCGGTGAGCCGCGCTCAGGGACGATTCCGACGCGGCGGCGCGTTTCGATCGGGTCGGCTATCGGATCGGTTCCGAGGACGCGAATCGTCCCCGAATCCGGCTCGAGTTGACCTGTCAACGCCTGGAGCGTCGTGGTCTTTCCGGCACCGTTCGGGCCGAGAAAGCCGAACACCTCGCCGCGGTCGACGTGAAAATCCATCTCATCGACCGCCTGCACGCTCCCATAGGACTTGCAGAGTCCATCTACCTGTATCGTGCCCATTCAGCGGCACTTATCAACGATCGGTAATAACTATGCTGGCATCGGCAGTTGGCGTGACACACTGGAAATTTGGGTCGGTGACTGCGTTATACTGCCGGACAAAACGAGTTACAGATTTTCGACCGAACGGCTGGTCGAAAATATGTACTGACTTTTGTCTGGTAGTATTAGAACTCCGTTCCCTGCCGGGCGCGCTGGCCGTGGTCGATCGGATGGCGATCTTTCCGAACGTTCGTCAGGAGGTCGACGTGATCCTCGAGATATGCTGGCTTTTCGTGACTGCCTGAAAGCACTAGTTCGAGATTGTCGGGTTTTTCCTCGATCAACTCGAGGACGTCATTCTCTTCAATTAGCCCGCGGTCAGCAGCGTACAGCACCTCATCGAGGATCAGCATGTGAACGCCGTCTTCGGGCGGCCCGTCGAGATCGAGCGGTGCCGTGAGGTCGGCGGTATCGGCTGCCTCGAGTAGTTCTCGTGCGCGCTCGAGTCCAGCCTGTGCTTCGGCTTCGTGGCCCTCGTCGTCACTGCCGTCGGCCATGCCATGCCAGCCGTAGTGGCCGAGGTTTTCGTAGCTGATTCCGGGGAGTGCGTCGATGGTGTTGTACTCGCCACGGACAGCGTCGACGCTCGAGGCACCGCCTTTCATGAACTGCAGGAGGTGGACGCGATAGCCGTGTCCAGCGGCGCGGACGCCCATTCCGAGTGTCGCGGTTGTCTTGCCTTTGCCATCGCCCCACCAGGCTTGGACGAGACCGAACTCTTCGGGAGCGTCGGGTTCAATAGGCGCTGCTTTGGGAGTCTGACCACCGCCGGGTGTGTTCTCGATCGGTGACTCGATGGACTGATCGTCGCTCATACCGTCGCCCTCGCGTCGATGGCACATGTAGCCACCGACTGCGTATCTCTTGGCACTCGAGTCAGCCAAGTGACCAAACGTGTCTTTACGCTCCGACCCTAACGTGTTCGCAGTTCATGCCACTCGAGTGGTCGCGGATTGCTGACGACGGCGAGGATACTGGCCCCAGCCTCGAGACGGTCGTCGCTGTGCTCGAGGACGATGACTGCCGGCAGATTATTGCCGTACTCGAGGAGCCATTGACAGCCGAAGCGATCGCCGACGCGGCGGGGATTGCGCTCTCGTCGACGTACAAAAAGCTCGATCGACTGGTGGACGCCGGGTTAGTTGAGAAGACGACTGGCGCTCGTCAGGGTAGGAAGCAGACAGCGCACTACATTACTGCGGTCGATCGGATTGCGATTGGACTTGAGGATGATCGGTCATTCCGTATCGACATCGATCAGTCCGCGTCGCTCCCGTTTTGGCTTTCACAGTGACTGGGGTCCCTAGTGACTGCGCGACTGAGACGGTGTTTCCGCACGGACAACAGCCCCTAGGTACACTGCGATGGCGACGATCACGATCGTCCCGCCAGGGCGGAGACTGTACTGCCAGGAGAGCCAGATACCGCTGAGGACGGCGAACTCGCCGATGACGATTGCGGTGTACAGTGTCTCTCGAAAACTGGTGGCGAGCAATGAGGCTGCAGCGACGGGGACGACGAGCATCGCGGCGACGAGGATTACGCCGAGAATCTGCATCGCGCCGACGACGACCAGCGCGGTGAGGACGATTAGCAGGCCGTTGTACGCTGAAACGGGGATACGAGCGACACGGGCGGCGCGTTCGTCGAACGTAATAAACAGCAGTTGCTTGTACGCAAGCGCAACGACGCCGACAACGACGAGACTCAACACCGCCATCAGCGTGACGCTGCGCTCGTCAGTCACGGAAATGTTCCCGAACAGGTAGCTGTTGATGTCGACGAACGCGAAGCCGCCGCCGATGTCGATAAACAGTGTGCCAAGCGCAAAACTGCCGGTGAGCATGATCGCAATCGGAACGTCGCCGTACGCGCCGGTGCGAGTCGCAAGCAGTTGGACGCCGAGCGCGCCGACGATCGCTGCAGCCAGCGCGACGACCAACAGCCGCGCGCTCCAGCCAGAGGCCGCAAACAATAGTGTTCCGAACGCAACGCCGGCAAACGCCGTATGCGCAAGCGTTTCCCCAATAAGCGCCATCTCACGGTGAACAAGGAACGTCCCGATCACTGGCCCGACGATCCCGATGAAGACACCGACCGTGACCGTGTTCCACATGAATCGATAACAGGCCAGTTCCGTCCCGAGGATCCGGCCTGCGCTACAGCCCGCGTCGAAGAATCGATCGGGAACCACTCCGAACGCAAGCGGGAGAAAAAGAGCCACAACAGCGACGCCGATGACGCCAAGCAGCGCTCGCAGAAGCAGCCCCAGTGATCGTCTCATCGGTGTGTACTCGTAGGCATCACGCTCTCGAAAGTCGTCCGTCGGGTCTGTCTCGAGTCCGAAGTAGTCCGTTGATGGTCGATTTTGGTGGGTCTCACTCGGCGCCGAGTGCGCGCTCGAACGCTGGCAGATTAATTGATTCCATCTGTCCGAGATAGCTTCCGTGGCCGTCTTCAACCCACTCTTCGACGACGCTTTCTGCCGGCGAAACCATCACGGTGTCGGTCGCCGTCTCAGCTTCGGCGACGATCGTTTCAGCGGTATCCGGCCCATCGAAGTAGTCCCAGAGGACGTACTCGAGGCCGTGTTCCTCGACGAACTCGACGGCAGCGGCGATCTCTCGGCCGCCCGGTTCGTCATCCGGAGAGAGTCCCACTGGCGTGTGGATTTCGAAGCCGTAGCGTTCGGCGAGATACTGAAAGGAGTCGTGGCCGGCGAGGACGACGTGGTCGTGCGCTCGGTCCGCGAGGGCGTGTTCGAAGCGCTCATCAAGCGCCTCGAGATCGTCAATATAGCTGGCTGCGTTGTCCTCGTAGACCGACTCATTGTCCGGATCGAGGTCGATCAGTGCGTCACGGATGGTTCTGACGCCATCCTGTGCCAGGACCGGATCGGCGAAGAACTTGGCGTCGTACTCGCCGTGTGCGTGATCGTGGTCATGCTCGTGACCATGGTCTGCCTCTCCATCACTGCCATCGCCAACGCGAACCGCAAGCGCTGGTGCCTCCCAGCCACCCGAGCCGTCGTCGAGCACGCGGAGGGAGACTGTCACCTCACCGTCCTCGAGACCCGAGAAATCGAGCGTGTCAGCAGCTGTCTCGACTGCGAGCGCGTCGCCGTCGACCTGTGCCTCGAGTTCGTACTGGTCGTCCTCGAGGTCGATGTCGCCGTCCGTTGTGTCGAGAAGCACGGTGACAGACATGTCATCGACCGGCACCTCGAGTGGGACGCCGTGCCAGTGGTCACCGTGTGCGTCCGCGACGCGTTCGCCGTCTTCGTTCTCGAGGTCGATCGCACGAATCGGGAGCGTGTTGTCGCTATCGTCGTAGTCGTGATCGGTATCACCGTGTCCGTGGTCGTGATCGTGTGCATGCGCGTGGTCGTCGTACTCGCGCAATTCGATCCCAGCCGCAGCATCGATCAGGACCACATCATCTTCGTGATCGGCTTCGACGCGTTCGATTGCCTCGTCGACCCAGGGCTGGAATCCCTCAACATCGAAGTAGACGAACGCATCGGATTCGACGACGTTCGGCAACATATCGGTCGTCGGCCCCCACTCGTGGCCGTGTTGACCAGATGGCACGGCGTTTTCGACCGTCCCTGCGTCGCCGATGACGTTGCGCGTAAACTCATAGAGGGTAAAAAACGAGGCATAGATATCGGTTCCGTCGGAAGTTCCGAGATCACTGCCATCGTCACCGAGTTCGCTGAGACAGCCGGCGAGGCTGCCAAGACCGGCAACACTCACACCACAAAGGATAGATCGTCGTGTGTTCACAATATCTCGCTCTCGTAGTGGATTCTACGCCAATCTGCCAACTTATATCCTCTGTTTCATACTAAATGGTGCCGTCTCGTGACGGATGGTCGGTCACGAAAACCGGGAGGCAATATCCGCTTCAGTGATGATGCCGATCGTCTCGCCTGCTTCCGTGATCATTACGGCTTTGTAGTGCTCGAGCAGGTTACTGATCTCGTCCAGCGTCGCGTCTTTCGAGACGGTCGGAAAGCTCTCGCTCATGTGTTCCTCAATGGGTTCGTCGCGGGCTTCGGAGTCGAGATGCACGAGATCGCCCTGGCTAATCGAGCCGACGGGGATTCCATCCTGAATCACCGCAAGCTGGGAGTAGGCTTCCTCTTCCATCTTTTGTGCGGCGACCTTGACCGCATCTGACGGTGCAACGTTGACGACGGCTTCGTTCATCAGATCTTTCGCACGGACAACGTCACTCTCTGCTTTCTCGAGGGCATTGACGATTCGACGCAGTGTCGAGAGTCGCGGATCGACGTCACCGCCTTCGATTCGGGCAATCAGTGGCTGGGAGACGTCGGCTTTCTCGGCAAGCTCACTCTGGGTCAGCCCGAGTTCGGTTCGGCGCTGGCGAAGATCAGCAGGCGTCGGAAGTTCCATACGAGCCAATAACTACCGGTTATCAAAAGTACTTTGGGTCGGTGGCAGTTGTAGCCACTCTCGAGGACTCGAGTGTGTCCCCAATACTGATTGAGTTGACAGTGCCACCGCTTTTGGAGTAGTACTGTCGGAAAACGTATGAAACGTTTCTCACTGGTGTCGCCGTCAGGCGACGGTCAGTTCGTTATTAGTTGCGGACGACGTTCGTCGCGCGTGGGCCCTTCGGGGCCTGTTCGATGTCGAATTCGATCTCGGTCCCTTCCGTCAGATCCTCACCGCCAACGTCCTCCATGTGGAAGAATACGTCGTCGTCAGCATCCTCTGTGTCGATGAAACCGTAGCCGCCTGTGTCGTTGAAGAAATCAACTTTACCGTTTGCCATTACAACTCTACAAATACCCACCACACGGTTAAGGCTTCCGCATCTGTCCGGAAATAGCTAGAAATGATTTGGGATTTTTCTATATGGTCTCCCTCTGGCGGCCATTTGTCTACCAGTGGTCGCCAATCCGCTGAGTCGTGTCCGATTCAGGTAGTCCACGGCTGTTTTCTGTGGAACCAGCACTTCTACTCAGCGCACTCACAGTCTCGCTACCAGAGACTGCACTCCAAGAGGTTTTACGTCTCTCCTGCGAACATTAGCTGTGGATTCTCACGATGTTCGGCGTCAGTGGGCAGACCGTTCCGGTGAGTACTCTCCGATGTACTACGCCTACTACGGCCCGAACGAAACGAGCGATGTCGTCCGCCGGATGCTCGAGCAGTTCGTCGACCAAGATGCACCTGTCCTCGAACTCGGGTGTAGCTCCGGCCGGCATCTCGCACATCTTCACGAGCACGGGTTCGAGGACCTATCCGGGATCGAACTCAACGACGACGCGCTCGCAGTGATGGAAGACGCCTACCCAGGGGTCGCCGGAGACGGCGAGTTCTACCTCGATTCGATCGAATCTGTCATCGGCGACTTTGCGGACGATCAGTTCAGTGCAGTTTACTCCGTCGAGACGCTCCAGCACCTCCACCCCGATACGACCTGGGTGTTCGATGAACTCTCGAGGATTACGGACGAGGTACTCATTACTGCCGAAATTGAAACGTGTGAAGACGACGATGCCGTCGAAGACGACGACACGGGTGTCACCTACGTTGACGAGGGGATGCCACTCTACCATCGAGACTGGGAGGCTATTTTTACTGACCGCGAGTTCGAAGCTGTCGCTGTCACGCAGGAACAACGGGATACAATTCGAACGTTTCGCGCACCGTCCTCGAGCGACGAGTAAGCCAGTCTGGTTCTGAGTGCTCTCTGTCCTGACTCGAGTCACACTGATGGCGCACAAAATGTGTTGGTTGCCGAACGCACGGCCAGTGAAAACTCGAGTGCCTCGTGCAGTGTTTTCGTCCTTACACTGCTCGTCTAGCACGCGAAACTGTCGCGTGCGCTCGTGCGTGCGTGTTTCTATTCGTCTTCTTCGCCGGTCTCGATGACCTGGAGAACCGACAGCGGCACGTCTCGAAGGGCGCCGCCGACCTCGCTTTTTGCGATTCGGGAGGCGTGTTCCTCGCCCTCCGCGTTGAAGACCTCCATCTCGAGGCCGAGTCCCACGAGCGCGGTCCCTGCGGCGACGAACGCGGAGTCGAAGGGTTCTCCGCAGGCGGGACAGCCCGTCGCGCCGACTTCGACCTCCACGTAGTCCATATTCTCGCTGTTGAGTCGCTTTCCGGCTTCGCTGACAGCGACACCGATTGCATCATCGATCGCATCAACGTCACGAACGAGCCATGCGGCTTCCATCGCGACGAGATAGTTTCCCATACGTGGATGTGGGGCCGAAGGGTTTCCTTCTTTGCGGTTCATCCCCGCCAGCAGGTGCATGCACATGCTAAACCCTGCCATAGGTCTGTGAGCGTGCGCACGAACGAGGGATAATGCGCATAAGTTACGAGAATTGGCCAGGTCAACTTCGGCCACCATAGCCGGATCCGGGAATGAATACAGTCCCAGTTGTCTCTCTTACAACTACAGTTGAATCGCACGACTGCGTCGACCTGATAGCTAATTTAAAACCGTTATAATTTTCGCTGTTCAGGAAAGCTTATATACAACCCTGGTCTCAGCCTCGCCTGAACGCTGATGATATCCCGCGTGTACCGCGCAACCCTGTTCGCACTGTATCAACTGTGCATTGTGGTCGGCATCACCATGATGCCGCTTGCCATCGCCGCCCGACAGGCTGGCTTCACCCTGCCAATCCACCGCCTCCTCGAGAACGTTGAGGACGCATACACCGCCGCCCAACCCTAATCACACAATCCCTTTTCGGCTGTTTTCACCCACGTAGCGACGTCGTTTGCGCTGCGTTGGTTTCGTCCACCCCTGTTGAGTCGTCGACTCTCGAGACATGATTGATAGCGGAAACGACGGTGGTGAACGCCGGTCTTTTATACCGTTCCGGTCGTAAGGTACGGTCAATGCGTACACCGAATCACAACACGGACTTCTACGGGACGGTCGATCAGTTGGCTGACGACACGGACCCGTACGCGCCTGAAGTTGGTCCAATGCCCCAGAACGACCTCTCGTTGAACGATCTGGACAACGTCAACAAGACCGGAACGACGACGATTGGCATCACGACGACCGACGGCGTCGTCATCGCGACGGACATGCGCGCCAGCCTCGGCGGCCGCTTTGTCTCGAACAAGAACGTCCAGAAGGTCGAACAGATCCACCCAAGCGGCGCGCTGACCCTCGTCGGTAGCGTCGGCGGCGCACAGTCGTTCATCTCGACGCTGCGCGCGGAAGTCAACCTCTATGAGTCCCGACGCGGCGACAAGATGAGCATCGACGCACTCGCGACGCTCGCCGGCAACTTCGCCCGCGGCGGCCCATTCTTCGCCATCCACCCAATTCTGGGCGGCGTCGACGACGAAGGCAGTCACGTCTACAGCATCGACCCAGCCGGCGGTGTCATGAAAGACGACTATACCGTCACCGGTTCCGGTATGCAACTCGCCTACGGTCACTTAGAGCAGGCCTACGAAGACGGTCTCTCGAACGACGAGGCGACGACCATCGCCGCCCGCTCGATCAAATCCGCCGCCGAGCGTGACACTGGCTCCGGGAACGGTGTCTTCCTCTGTGAGATCACCGAGGAAGGCGTCGACATCCACGGCCACCACGACTTCGACGAAGTCGTCTAAAGCGTAGTCTCACCCTCTTTTCTTCGAGACGCAGGTGTTGCGAGCCTGCCCTGTTGCTCGAGTCAGTGCTCCGTTCGCCTCGAGCGAGCGCGCCAGCAGTCGCTCACCGACTCGAAAATGGAACACTGCCGCCGAAATCGATACTGGGAGTCCCTACTCGAGGCGCGTCGACGCTTCGGCCTCGGGTTCAGGGTCGCGCTCTGTTTCGGTCGTTGGGTCCGTCTCCGCTGCCATCTCCAACTCCGGCATCTCGATGGCTTCTGCCTGGCCGCTCTCGCTCGAGCGGTAGATGGCGTCGATGACGCGCTGGACGAGCAGCGCCTCTTCGATTGTGTTCGTCTCCGGTTGGCGACCGGCTGCAATTGCAGAGAGGAACTGCTCATCTTGTTGTGCGTAGCCAGTGATCGACGGATCACCGGTCAGTTCGGTGTCCGCGTAGTGTTCGACGCCAGCCGTGCCGGCCTCGAGCAACTCGATGTCGGTATCACCGATATCGAACTGCGCACCGGCCTCGGTGCCACGAATCCGGAAGTCCATACTCTCCTCGCGGTTGGTTGCCCAGGCGGCCTCGAGTGAAATTGTCTGGCCGTCAGCGGTGCGGATGAAGGCGCTGACGGAGTCGTCGACCTCGTACGTTTCGGCTTCGGCGTCCCAGTTATCCCCAAAGCCGTCGGGATCGGCGTACTCCTCGCGGGTGCCGAACGTGGTGCGGGCAACGCCCGACACTTCGGTAATCTCCGGGAAGTCAAGCGTGTAGAGGGCAAGATCGAGCGCGTGGACGCCGATATCGAGGAGCGCGCCGCCACCGGCGAGGTCGGGATCGGTAAACCACGAGCCAGGACCGGGAACGCCGCGTCGGCGGACGTAGTTCGCTTCGATGTGGGTCAACTCGCCAAAGCGACCCCGTGCGTGTTGTTCACCGAACATTGCCATCGAGCCGGCGTGTCGGTTGTGAAAGCCGACCATACAGATCCCATCGCTCTGTTCGGCAGTCGCTGCGATGCGCTCGGCACTCTCGAGTGTGTGTGCGAGTGGCTTTTCGACCAGCACGTGACAGCCTGCCTCGAGTGCGGCGACCGTGATCGGTTCGTGGAATCGGTTTGGCGTCGTGACGATGACAGCGTCGACGTCGTCATCGACGACGAGATCCTCGTGGGTTTCGTACGTTGTCGCGCCGAATTCGCTGGCGAATCGGTCACGTTGTTCGGGAACTAGATCCGCGCCGGCGACGACGTCGCCGCCGAGTTCGTCAATACTTCGTGCGTGGAGGTGGCCCATACCGCCGAGTCCGACGATGCCGACACCGATTCCGGTGCCGATCACCGTGAAACACCTCGTTTCTGGGCTCGGAACGGACACTGTTGAGGAGAAAGCTGCCGTTTCGGTCCAGAATGTGTGCGGTCCCAGTTCATACAGACACGCAGGCAGCCACCGAAATAAGGGTTGTGACCGATCCCGCTCATTGTCACATAAACGGACACTACAGCGCCTTATACAGTCACTTTCGTTTTGATATCTCCGTGTCTGAAACGGAACGTAAACACTGATTATCGGGATCGACTACGGGCAGATGGATTATCGGTCACCACCGCGGTACAACCTCCCATCTCACCCACTGCGTTGCGTCTCCACTAGTTCAACGACTACCTCGAGTGAGACACCGGTTGCGGCCTCGAGACGCTCGCGAACGTCAGTAGCGACGTCGGTGGGGAGTTCCTCGCCGGGCGGATGCTCGACGAGAACGGTGACGACCGGCTGTCCATCGGAATAGACGTCGATGAGCTCGTACTCGACGGCGAGTTCCTGAAACGCCACGCCTTCAGCCGGTGGATCTGCGCTCATAACTGCGAGTTCGGTCTGGACGTCGTGTTCGACAGCGGCGGTCTGGTACGTACCGTAGGTGACGCCGCCGAGGACAGCCGTCAGAAGTAAAATTGCAACGCCGAGAACGAGCACTCGAGACTGCAGGCGACCGTAGGCCCGCTCGAGATCCGTCTCCTGGGCGGGTCGGTAGCCCGAGAGCCAGAGCAAGAGCAAGGCGGTGAGGTTGATCGAGAGCATGTTGACGAGGACGAGCGTCCCGGCAGTGATGACGACGGTTGGGTCGCCCCACGCAATGCCGAGTCCTGCGGTCGCGGCGGGCGGGATCAACGCGACAGCGATTGCGACGCCGACCAGCACGGAGCCAACGTCGCGAACGAGGCTGATGACGCCGGCGACGCCGGAGCCGAGTGCGAGAAACAGCGCGAGAATCGTCGGACTGATTCGCTCGTCGACCTGCGGAATCGTCGTGATATCGAGCCCGGGGGGCAACAGGACCGTGCCCCGGAGAATCCATCCGAGGACGGCTGCCGTCACGACGGCGAGGACGAGCCCGCTTATCTGGAGTGTGACACCACGCTGTGCGAGATTCTCGTCGTCGACGACAACACCGACGCTCGCGGCCAGTGCCGGCCCCATAAGCGGTGCGACGACCATCGCACCGATGATCGTCGCCGCCGAATCGAGCAACAATCCAGCGGTCGCAATCACTGTACTCACCACGAGCAACGCGTAGTACGTTGAGGCCGCCGGCGCGAGATCCGCCGCTCGAGCCTGTAACTCCTCGCGCGAAATTCGGGTACCGCTAAACTGTCCGTGGAGCTCCTCGGCCCGACTCGAGACGATGGTCTCCGCGGCGGTAACGACCGTATAGGCCTGCTCGTCGAGGCCGGCTTCCCGGAGCGCCTCGAGCAGTGGCTCGATGCCGGTTGGCGGTGCTGGAATCGAGACGATTGCCTCGAACTCGTCGTGACTCGTTTCCGCGGCGACGCCGTAATCGAGGCCGGTCGACTCGACCGTCTCGAGGACGAGGTCCAGTTCCCCCCGTGGAACGAACACCTGTACCAGACGCATACCGCTCAGACGACGGCTGCGGGGATAATCTGTGTGCCAGACTCACACACCGGTGAGAGTCACAGAAACGAGTGAAAGTCCGCCTTAGAACGTCTCTCGGCCGTCGTCAGTGATGACGCTCTCGAGCAACTCGACCGGCGTCGCATCGTAGTTTGGATTTGCGACACCGAAGCCCTCTGCGGGTTCGGGCATGACTTCGCTGCCTGGCCGATGCTCATTTTCGAAAACGAACCCTTCGGTGACGATCTTCGAGGCGGCTCCGAGGACGGTCACCGGCACCTCGAGTTGGGCTGCCGTCGCCGCAATCGGGAACGTGCCGACGCGGTTGTACAGCGTGTCGTCGACGATACAGTCCATGCCGACGATGACCCGATCACATTCCGGCAGATAGTGGCCGTGTGCGCTGTCGGTAATCAGCGTCGGCTCGACACCCTCGAGATCGGCGAGCGTGCGGGCGGTCTTGCGGCCGATGTAGCGCGGGCGCGCTTCGGTAACGTAGACGTCGAAGGTCTTGCCCGCCTCGACGGCCTGCTCGAGCGCTTCGATGATCGTCGAGGAGTAATCATGTGTCAGCAGCGTCGCGCTATCCTCGAGGGAGTCGACGGCGTTTTCGGCGGCTCGCTGCTTAGCCGATTCGACCCGCGAGATGACAGCGTCGATACGCTCCTGTGTCAGTTTCTTTGCCTCCGCGACGCTGTCCGGGTCGGCGTCTGCAACCGCCTCAACGACCGCCCGAACTGCGTTCTGTAACGACGCGTGCGAGGGATTCGCTCGTCGTAACACCGAGCCGTTGCGCTCAAGGTCGCGAACGTACTCTTCGACGGTGGCAAACTCCCGCTCGAGCAACTCCTCGAGTGCTCGGGTGGCGCGTACGGCGACTACCGAGGAGCTGTGTGTCTGCATTTCCTGGATCTCCTCGACCGTCTCGTCGATCATACTGCAACGGATTCCCGTCAGCGGCAAAGGTGTTCCGGGTATTGTCAGGCCTCGTGTCGGGTTGGGTGGACGAGCTATCCGTCGGACTCGAGGCCAAAAATCCGCTGAAGTTCCCGTTCGATTCGCTCACACAGTTCCTCGAGGACGGGCTCGAACTGCTCGTGGTCGGCGACAGAGCCGACGCGCTCCTCGAGATCGTCCGGAAGCTCGACGCGAAACTCGCCGTCGCCAGTGTAGAACGGCTCACTCTCGGCTAAGACCTTCCGGTCGATTGCCTTGAGCACCCGCGAGTCGTATCGGCCGTGGAGTTGGTTGTACGCACTCGAGTACGCCTCCTGCAGTTCGTCGAAGTAGTGGACGTACTTGTCCTCGAACTTGTCGGGGTCGAACTCGGTCGTGCCGTTGCTCATGCCCGACTCTGTGGCCGCGAGCGGGTAAACCTCCCCGGTTCAGGCTGCACCAAGTGGGCGACCGCAGGCTTACGGTTCACACGCGCGTAGGAGTATCCATGTCCGTCACCGTTCGATACACCTGTCCCTACTGCGACGCCGTCGTCAGCGTCGAGCGCGCACTCTCCCTCGCGGACCGGTCGGTCACCACGAGCCCCCAACCCGGCTGGGAGTACGCCGACCCGACCGACGACGACCTCGAGTCAGCCGATGGAATCGAGTTTCGCTGCGGCGAGGACGGCCCCGTCACCGATCTCGAGGGCGAGCCAGTCGAGGGCTGTGGGCGGCTCTTTTACCTGAATTTCGTGCGCTACGAGCAGGGCGTCGAACTCGAGCCGGATCCGCCGACGTATGGCGGGCCGCGATTCGATTTCAACGCGTAGGGTTCGAGTAGAGCAGTCCGGCGAACACAACTCTTTTCGACGCTGCGACGGACGATTCTGTATGGACGAAGCCGCTGTTCGCGACCGCCTCCGGACGGTCGATGATCCGGAACTCGGCGACGATATTGTCTCGCTCGGGCTCGTCAACGACATCAGCGTTGCGGAGGGCGAGGATGGCCCCGAAATCGCCATCGACCTTGCACTCGGTGCGCCTTACTCGCCAACCGAATCCGACATCGCCGCGGAAATTCGGGAGTTGTTCCTCGAGGATGGGATCGACCCTGATCTCTCGGCGAGCATTCCCGACCGCGACGACGTGGTGACCGACGAGCAGGTGTTACCGGGCGTCAAGAACGTCATCGCCGTCTCCTCGGGGAAGGGTGGCGTCGGGAAATCGACTGTCGCAGTCAACCTCGCGGCAGGACTGTCGCAGTTGGGTGCACGCGTCGGCCTGTTCGACGCGGACATCTACGGGCCGAACGTGCCGCGGATGGTCGATGCCGACGAGCCACCGGGTGCGACAGAGGACGAGACGCTCGTTCCGCCCGAAAAGTACGGCGTGAAGCTGATGAGCATGGCCTTCCTGACTGGCGAGGACGACCCCGTCATCTGGCGCGGTCCGATGGTCCACAAGGTCATCACGCAACTGACAGAGGACGTCGAGTGGGGCGCACTCGACTACCTCGTTGTCGACCTCCCGCCGGGCACCGGCGACACCCAGTTGACGATGCTCCAAACGATGCCCGTCACCGGCGCAGTGATCGTCACGACGCCACAGGACGTCGCACTGGATGACGCGCGCAAGGGCCTCGAGATGTTCGCCAAACACGATACCGTCGTGCTGGGGATCGCCGAGAACATGTCCTCGTTTGCCTGTCCCGACTGTGGCGGCCAGCACGATATCTTCGGCTCCGGCGGCGGCAAGGAGTTCGCAGACACCCACGAGATGCCGTTCCTCGGTTCGATCCCGCTCGATCCGAGTATTCGGGAAGGCGGTGATGGCGGGACGCCGACTGTGCTCGAGGACGACAGCGAAGCGGGTGATGCCTTCCGGATGCTCACTGAAAACGTCGCGAACAACACAGGAATCGTTCACCGACGCGGGGCGTCGCAGTCCCGTCGTAACGAGACTGCCTCTCGCTCGCCGGAGCAATGACGAGCGACGACGCCGACGGATCGTTCGACGCCGACCCGGACCCCGAACGCGTCGCGGTCCTGCGGGAGGTTGCAGATGACGTTCGCGGCGAGACGAGCGAGAGCAAGCAACTCGCGAACATCCTCTATCGCACCAGTGACCTCTACGACGAAGACGAGGAGACCACACCCGAGGAAATCGTTCGCAACGTAAAGTTCATTCTCGAGGTCAACGAGCGCGGCGGGCTGGGTCGCTGATCGGGCGGCCCCAAAGGCGGGTATCGGAGGCGCTCGAGTGCCAGTCGCGTCGTTTTTACTCTCGGCGCTCGAGACTCGAGTGTGGACGCGAATCAGCAAACCTGGGCGAACCCGTTCAATATGGACGAGGCGTGTCGGAACTGTCCCGAACTCTGTGAGCCGCGCACGCAGGTCGTCCACGGCTACGGCGATGTGGGTGCCGATTTCCTGTTCGTCGGCGAACGCCCCTCGGCGGCGGCCGACGAGACGGGCATTCCGTTCGTTGCGAGTCCGGACGATGCGGACGGCAACGCCGAAGATAGCGACGGTACAGGCGATAACGGCGGACTCCGGCGCATCCTCGAGCGTCTCGCACTCTGTGATGCAACGTCGCCAGCCGAGCGACCGGAACTCGAGAACGTCTATCTGACGAATCTCACGCGGTGTCGCGACCCCGAGCGGCCGCCGACGGACGAGGAAATCGGCACCTGCGAGCCGTATCTCAACGCCGAAGTTCGGATGATCAACCCCGAAATTTTGATTCCGGTTGGCGAGCGCGCGCTTGCAGAACTGGGCACGGAGTATACGACGACGCCGGTCGACGAACTCGAACTGCCCGACGCTCACGCGACGACGATCCGTGGTCGGGGCTTCGAACTCGTCCCAATGATCAAGCCGCGAGACCAGACGGACGAGCAGACACAGACCTGGCTCGAGCACTTCGTGTCGCTGATGGCGTCGGATTATCGCCAGACGAAGGGCCGACAAGAACGGTAAGTTGCTTCTGTCACTTCGGATTCGTCCGTGACTACCAGTATGGCGTCGACAGCCAGTGCCCACCTCGAGCGCCCAGTGCGATCAACGCGCCGACGACACCGACTGTCAGCACGACAGTTGCCACAGTTGGAGCGAGTAACTCGCTGGCAGGCTCGAGGGCGTAGCCGTCTGCGAAGCCATAGATGCCGATTACTGCGAGCCCGAGGATGCTCGCAATGGCGAAGGTGCTGGTGAGGGTTCGGTTGTTCATGGTCTCTCTTCTCGAGCAAGTCGGATAACTCTCAGCGTCGGCGCGTGCACCATGAAGCGCCGCGTTCAAGGCCGGCCGTGCCGGATGGTCGGCTATGATTGTCGTCGTTCCCGTCACCACACCTCGAGCGGGCCATGTTCTGTCCGCACTCGTTGAGTCGACACCGGTGAGTGCCTCGGAGGCTGCGATGCTGTACGAAGCCGCAGTCAGCGACGTGTTGCGCGCAGCAGCGGCGAGCGGTGGCACGCTGCTGGTGAACTACCGTGACGAGGAGACGCTCCCCGAGTCGGTCGTCTCAGAACTGGAATCAGACCCAGAAACTGTCATCCGAGAACTCGCTGCAGCCGCACTCGAGGACACCGAGGACGTCCGATTCGAGCGCCAGGTCGGCTCGACGCACGCTGCGCGAGTTGGAAATACTGTCACGCACTTGCTCGAGCGCGAGGAGGTCGACACTGTGGGCGTGCTCGAGCCGACGGCCCCGCTCGTAGAACGCTCGCAGGTCGACGGCGCGGCGATGTCCCTGCGGAGACACGATGTTGTGCTTGGACCGTCTTCTGGCGGGCGGACGTATCTCGCAGCGTTTACCAAGCCGATTGATTTCACCGATGCGTACGCGCCCCCATCGCTGTCGACGCTCGCCGAGCGGACGAAAACGGCCGGGCTGGGACTTGGCTTCGCGCCGATGGTACCGACGGTTGCGACCGAGTCCGGTCTCTGTGCAACCCTCGCGGCGCTCGAGGCGCGTGCGGAGACGGATCGGCCGGGCGCGCCGGCGACTGCCGCAGCGCTCGAGGAGATTGGGATGGAAGTAGGTGGGGACGAGTCACTCGAGCGGCGAGAGACCGACAACTCTTTTTAATCGGGCCGGATACTCATGGGTGCGGTGGGGTAGCGAAGCGGCCCAACGCGCCTGCCTTGAGAGCAGGTGGCTGTATAGCCTCAGGGGTTCGAATCCCCTCCCCACCGTTTTCTCACGAGTACTACGCGACGAGCGCAGCGAGGAGCGTCGCGAGTGAGAAAACGAAACGGAGGGATTTGAATCAGACCGAGGTTCTGCGAACGCAGTGAGCAGGTTCTCGGGCGTGGTTCAAATCTCCTCTCTACCATTTTCGCGACGAACAATACGTGAGGAGCAAAGCGGATATAGGGAGATTTGAATGAGGCCAGTCGCGCGCAGCGAACGGCGCAGCCGTGAGCGAGCACGTCTGGACGTGGTTCGAATCCCCTCCCCACCATCGTTCCTCCCAAATTTTGTGAAGAGCACCGATTGCTCGAGTAGGCTCATCTCCCGCGACAAGTGAGTATTTCGTATTCCCTGAAAGCCCTCACCGCGCTCGACTGTCGGCGACTCGCTGTCGTTCGGAAGACCAAACTCTTCCGTGATGACGAGAGAGTGAAACTCTCTCGAACCATGCGCGCTCGAGACGCTCGCGTGCTCGCGTCGTCGGGGACAGATCGACCACGCCGACCCCTTTCAATCCCACCCCACCCACGCCTCCCCAGCCGACTCGTTCGCTCGTGAACTCGCTCACTCGCCCCTCGCGCGGGGAACGGTGTCTCTCGCTCGAGGAGACTTGAGACGCCGCCAGCACGCGCCGCGATTGTGGTTGTGAGACTGTGTCTGTATTTCTGTGAGTCTATGCGTCTGTAGGTGCCATTGGTGGGCACACCCCCTGGATAAAGTCACTGAGGCGCGTCTGTGCTGTATGGCGACGGCTGGCCTCGAGGAATTGGGAGGTGTGCGACAATAGCCACGCCTGGCACCGTCGCGGCGACGCAGTTGCCTGCCGACGGCGTGCTGGCGGCGCTCGCGATGGCATACGCGCTCGCGCTCGCGTTAGTCCATCTACTGGTCGGGAAGCTGCCGTTTATCGACGCCGTGCCGCGCAGTCGGTGGCTGTCGATTGCAGGTGGCGTGTCCGTCGCGTACGTCTTCGTTCACATCTTGCCGGAGGTTGGCGACGCAGCAGACACCGTCGACGAGAGCGGGACGATTCTAGCCGCTATCGACTACCACATCTACCTCATCACGCTCGCCGGATTCGTCGTCTTCTACGGCCTCGAGCGCTTTGCCGTGATTGGTATCGGCCCGGGAGCGGGCCTCGAGTCGGACGACAACGATCAATCGGCGTCGGCTCCGCATGGCGGCGTCGCGGGTGGGGGTGGCGAGCGCCCGGATCGGTTCCCGGACGGCGTCTTCTGGATCCATACAGGCTCGTTCGGATTGTACAACGCTCTCATTGGCTACCTACTGGTCCATCAGGAAGAGCCGGGAGTGACGAGCGTCACCTTCTTTTTCGTCGCGATGGCGCTGCACTTCATGGTGAACGATGTTGGCCTTCGCGAGCATCACGGCCGGGTCTATCACCGATACGGCCGCTGGTTGCTCGCCGGAGCCGTGCTGCTTGGCTTTGCCGTCGGTGCCGTCACGGAAATCAGCGAGTTCGCTCTCGCGCTGTTGTTCGCGTTTCTCTCCGGCGGCGTAATTTTGAACGTCGTCAAAGAGGAACTGCCGTCCGAGCGCCAGAGCCGCTTTTGGGCGTTCGCCGCCGGTGCGGCGGGCTATTCGCTCGTGTTGTTGACCGTGTGACTATCGGTACGCCAACTCGAGGCCGAGCGCGCGCTCGAGGAGTTCGGCGTCGTAGTAGTCTGTGGTCTGTGCCGGTCGCGTCTCGTCGATTGTCCGCACCGTCTGAACGGTGTTCACGAAGTTTTTGAACGTCGCTTCGTCGACCATCTGGCCGTTGAGCGTGACCGCGCCGGTGCCCTCGCGTTTGGCGGCGTTGAACCGCTCGATCTTGTCCACGTCGCGCTCGAGTTCGTCGGGGGTGGGCATGTGGACGGTGTTCGCCTGAATCGTCTGTTTTGGGTAGAGGGACCACGAGCCGTCGAGGCCGAGTCGGGCTTCGTGTTCGACCTGGTCGGCATACGCGTCGGCGTTGTAGAACGTCAGCCCGGCACGTTCTGTAAAGAGGTCGTCGAACGGGCCGCCAATCGCGAGCAGCCCCGCAGCGCTTGCTTCGTTCGAGAGCGCCTCGAGCAGGCCGTCCCAGCGCGGACGGCCGTCACCGAGGTCGCGGCCACCGAGTTCGGCGGTGTAGTCGACGGGGCCAAAGACGAGCGCGGTGAGCCGGGACTCCTCGCCGAAGCGGGCGATTTCGCGCAGATCTGAGCGCGCGCAGCCTGTTTCGACGATGATCGAGAGGCCAATCGAGTTGTCCGCGTAGCCGTGGGCTTGCTCAGCTTCTGCGACGGCTTCTGTGGCGCGGCGCACGTCCTCGAGGCGACCGACTTTTGGGACGACGACGCCGTCGATTTCGTCTCCAATCTCGCTTACGAGGCGGTCGATCTGCTCGCGCCCCTTCTCGCGGTAGGTTTCGTCCTCGTAGCTCCACTCCACGCGGGGCCAGATCTCGCCCGTGAAGTCGTGGTCGGGGACGAGATCGAGTGTATTCTCGAGGCCCTCGGCTTTCATATCGGGCGCAGTGCCGTCCTCGAGATCGGGGACGAGCCAGTCGGGAGCCTGAAAGCCCGCTGCGGTGAGCCCGGAGCGGAGGTATTTCGCCGAGTCCTCTTTGGGGACGGCGGCCGGTGCGGTCTGGAAGGTTCGGCAGAGTCGGATGTCAGTGTCGTCTGTCATCGGTGAGTGGTGAGTGAGTTGTGTGTTCAGGATTGCGTCCGGATTTCGGCGGTTCGCGTGCCCGAGTAGACGGGCTCCTCGCGCTGGTTGAACGCGATGTGTTCGAAGCGGACCGTGCCCGCGTCGGTAGGCGAACTCGAGTCGGCGTTCGCCTCGAGTACGCGCGTGAACGCGTAGATGGTGTCGCCGGGCATCACGAAGGTGTGGAACTGTTCGTCGTCGAAGCCGACCTCGCGCCAGGTCTGCTCGTCTGAGCGGGCGTGGCCGAGCGCGCTCGAGCGGGTGACGTCGCCGTAGGTGACGATCTCGCCCGAGGGCGCGTCGCTCATGGCATCGGCGTTGTGGTGCTGTTTGGCTGTGTTGAGCGTCGCGAGCGGCAGGGATGCGACGGTGACGTCGTCCTGCGTGCGCCCGCGTTCGTGCCTGTAGGCCACGGTGGCGTGTTGCTCGTCGGCGCGCTCGAGGGCCGCGACGAAGTCCTCGAAGTGCTCTCCGTCGGGGGTGATGAACGTGTCCGGAAGCGTGGGCTGGGGGTCGTCGGCATCGTCATCGTCAGCAGCCTGTGCGCCGCCATCGGTCTCGAGCGGGTCACGTCGCGGGATCATATTCGTGCGCTTGTAGGAACACAGCAGTTCGCCAGTCGCGGCGTCTCGCCCGCGCGTTCGCCAGGTGACGATGCCGTACTGGGGGCGCGAACTCGAGGTAGCCGTGCTCACGACCTCGCTTTCGACCCGCAGTTCGGTGCCCGGTGTAACGGGCGCGCCGGGAAAGCGCACGTCCGTTCGGCCGAGGAAGTAGCCGCCCTTCTCGCTCAGGTCTTCGACAGTGATCCCGAGGGTTGCGGCGGTGAGGTAGTCCGGGTGAATCGGCGGTTCGTCGAACCCGCGCTCGCGGGCGGCGTCCGTGCGCCAGTAGGCCGGATCGTGATTCAGCGTCTGGCTCAGCCACTGTTCGTTGCCCCAGCGAGTGAGCGTCAGTCCAGGGTCGTGCTCGAGCAGGTCGCCCTCTGCGAACGCCTCGAAGTAGTGGCCTTTCTCGCGCGTGTCGGCACGCTCGAGTGCGTGGCTGAACGTCTCGGGGTCAGTCCAGTCGACCGGATCGGATGTGCCGTCAGTCATCCGCGGTCACCTCGTCGGCATCCGGACATGCGACCCGAACCTCTCTGGCGCGTCTGGCGACGGTTCGGCGCATCTCGTTTTCGACGATCATGTAGCCCTCGTCGAAGCCCATGCCGGGTTTGGCCAGCACCTGCGCAGCGTCGGTCGCGAGCGCGACGTGGGCGCAGGCTCGAGCCGACGTTTCGGTTTCGTTGCAGGTGCCGCCGAGATAGGCACGGGTGTCGGTTCCCTCGCAGTAGCGGACGGCCTGCCCACTGCGGTGGAGGCTGCCCAGATCCGGCGTTTTGATCTGAACCACGTCCGCTGCGCCCGCGTCGACGAACGCCCGCACGTCCTCGAGTGTGTTGCACCACTCGTCGGCGACGATGTCGACAGTGGCGCCGGCGCTTTGGAGACCCTCACGGAGTTCAGCCATCGCCTGAATCTGCTTGGCGCGGCTGCCGGCATCCATTGGCCCCTCGATCTGGATGGGGAACGGCGACGCGGCGTCCTCGAGTGTCCGGAAATAGTCGACCACCTCGGCGCGGTCGTACGGCGCGCCGAACAACTCGCCGATCATCCCGTAGACGTCGATGTGGAATCGGGGCGCGTAGTCTGTTTGACCCAATTCTTGTGCGCGTGTTTGAAGCCACTCGACATACTCGAGTAGCGCCTTTCCGTTCTCGCCAATCTTCTCGCGGCTGTTGATCAGGCCGTGAGGGAGGACGGGAACGCCCTTGACGAACATCTTCTCGGCGTTCGTGTAGCGGTCGTCGCCGGACTGGCCGAAGACGGGCACCGGCTCGGTCGCGGGCTCAGTCCCGAGGGCGTCGGCGAGCACGTCTGTCCGCGTCGTGTTCGTCGCTGTCGCGGCCGCAGCGAGCAACGCCTGCGAGACGCCGTAGCGAATCGCCGTGTGCAGTTGCGTCCCTCCCACCTGGAGCGTCTCGAGGATCGCCGCATTCTCGAGGAATCGGGTTGCGTCGCGGCCCTCGAGCGCGTCGGTGACGGGGCCTTCGACGACAGGGGCGTATTCGTCGGCGCGAAAGAGGGGGTCCCGCCCGCCAGCGCCGGAGTACTGGACGGCGGCGCAGTCGCCCCGGACGACAGTGCCATCTGCGAGCTCGAGGTCGACGATAAGCGTCTCGCCGGCTTGTCGGATCTCCTCGAAGCCGTCGGTGACTGGGTCGCCCTCGTAGGTGACGCCATCCTGCGTGGCTCCCTGTTTGATTGCGCGCTGGTCGTCGAAGAAGAACCCGCTGTAGCCGGGTGTCGTGCGAATGTCGGTGATTTGCATCAGGCGTCACCTCCGGTCTGTGGCCGGCCGATCAGTTTCCCGTCACTGATCGCATCGACGTCGTCTGCGACCATTCGGAACGACTGGTCGCGACCCTCCGTCGCGGCTCGCTGTGAGAGTCGTGCCGCATGAATCTCCTTAATCTCGTCGTCCATTGCGAGGTCGCCCCACTCGAGGATGCGGACGCGGCCGTCGTCGTCTCGCGCCGGGAGAACGGCCCCCTTCGCGCTGTCACTCGGGGCGAACGGCACGTCGAGTGCGCCGGCGTCGAACGCGGCGAGCGTTCCCTGGACCACGTCGCCGTCGCCGCACTCGAGGACGGTCTCGAGAAGCGTCCGGGTTTCGCGTTCGATTAAGTCCTGTTCTGCCTGAATGCCGTCGATGTCGATATCCTGTTCGATTGCCATATCGATGACCTGTCGCGTGGTGCGGAGTCCGGCGGCGTTTGCCTCCTTGGTCGGAACGCCCTGGAACTCCTGGGGTGATTTCGTGATGACCTTATCGGGTTGGGCGATGGCGGCGGTCAGCCCGCCGAGGCTGATGACGCCGTTGGCGCGTGCCTCGTCCGGCGGGAAGCCGCCCATCCACTCGTGGAAGACGGTGGTGACTGTGACCTCGTCGGGCAGGAACTCCGTACCGAGTGCCTTGAGGGCGCGCAGTGCGGCCACGTCTTGGACGACGTTGCCGACCTGCCCGTAGCCGAGCGTGAGCGAGCGCACGCCCTGTGTGGCGGCAAGTTGCCCTTCGATCAGCATGATCGTGATCGCGATTGACGGCGGGACGAGCGTCCCGGTAAGCGGGCCGAACGGCTCGCGGTTGATCCGCACGCCGCGTTCGGTGTAGGCCCCCGCCAGCCGGTCGACGAACTGCCAGCGTTCAATCGTCTCCGCAAGGCCGTGGCGATTCGTATAGGGAATGTTGTACGAAATCGGCCCACCCTCGAAGCTCTGGAAGCCGCCCGCAAAGGTGATCGCCGCGAGCAGGCGGGCGTCAGGCGTTCCGTGACGCACCTCGATTGGGGCGTCGACTGCGTCGATCAGCTTTCGACAGCCCTCGACGCCGTGGTTGACCGCTGGAAAGCCATTCAGCGTGTCATCGCCCGTCTCGCGGGCGTTTGCGAGTCCTTCCTTTGCGTTCTCGTACGCGTTGTCGCGCGTGTAGGAGTCAATCGTCGTCGGGAGGAGGTCGGCGTTACCCTCGCCGTGGAGGTACTCGAGGAGGTCGATCTGATCCTCGAGTTGGGGGACGCCGGCTCGTGGCTGCAAGAGTGGGGCGTCGGCTGACTCGAGGACATCCGCGAATCGCTTGTGTGCGGGCAGCGACTCGTGGTATGCGAGTGCGTCCTCGAAGTCGACCGCCGCGCCGGTGGGCCAGTTCGACCGGATTTCGTCGTCGATGCGCCGGAGCTCGTCGCCTGGAATGCGTTCGTCGCGTTGCATCGATGTTAGGAGGTAACGGTGGCCCGTTCGGATTCGGTTGGGCTGAGTGTGAGGTCGCGCCGCAGGGCAGCAATGGCCTCCTCCGGGTCGGTCTCGGAGTCGAAGACGCGGTCAAACCCGAGTTCTCGGAAGGTTCGCCGGGTCTGCTCGAAGTCGTCCTGGCCGACGGCGAGGTTGCCACCGATGTAGGTGACCGCGTCGGCACCGGCGTCCTCGAGTTCCTGCTGAAAGCCCTGGCAGTCCTGCTCGGCGTGGCCGTAGAGCGAGGAGACCAGTACAGCAGCTGCGTCGTGTTCGACTGCGGCCTCGGCGAACTCCTCTTTGGAGGTTTGCACACCGAGGTTGACGACGGTGAAGCCTGCTGCACTGAACGCGTGCTCGAGTATCGTGATGCCAACGACGTGAGCGTCCGAGCCGATCACGCCGAGGACGACGGTTCTAGACATCGTACTCGGGACGATGAGAGTCGGCAGTATAAAGTTAATGATTGTCCATGATAATATTCTTTAATGGTGTTTAGGGAACGGGTGTGAGAAGCAACCACAACAAAATTATTAATAGTGAAGGTTTTTGGCGTGGCGTCGGGATGGTCCGGCCATGGGTGCGCTATCGAACCTGCGCGTGCTAGATCTGACGCAGGTGCTGGCCGGCCCGTACTGTACAATGGTGCTTGCGGACATGGGCGCAGACGTCGTCAAGATCGAACGCCCTGGCGGCGACCTCATCCGCTCGAACCCACCGTTCGTCGAGAGTGACGACGAGCCCTACGGCGGCTACTTCCAGAGCGTCAACCGCGGGAAGCGAAGCCTCGAGCTCGACTTCGGGGATGCGGCTGATCGCGAGGACTTCCTCTCGCTCGTGGCCGACGCCGATGTCGTCGTCGAGAACTATCGTGCTGGAACGATGGAAAAGTACGACCTCGAGTACGAAACCCTGCGCGAGCACAACCCGCAGCTGATCTACTCCTCGATTCGGGGCTTTGGCGATCCCCGCACGGGCGAGACGGCTCGACAGGGCCAGCCCTCCTTCGACCTCATCGCGCAGGCACTCGGCGGCGTCATGGAGATTACAGGGGAAGAGGATGGGGCGCCGACCAAGGTGGGACCGGGTATCGGCGATCTGTTCACCGCAACGCTAAATTGTATTGGGATTTTGGCCGCGGTGAACCACCGCGCACAGACGGGCGAGGGCCAGTACGTCGACACCGGCATGTACGACGCCATGCTCAGCATGACCGAGCGCGCGATCTACCAGCAGTCGTATACTGGTACCGCGCCGACTCGGCAGGGAAACTCCCATCCCACGCTCTTTCCCTACGATGCGTTCGAAACCACCGACGGCTACGCCGTCATCGCCGCCTTCGGGACGAACCACTGGCAAGAACTCTGTACTGCGATGGATCGTCCGAATCTGGCTTCGGCGTATCCCACCGCTGCGGACCGCCTCGAGAATCGAGAGACGCTTCGGGACGACATTTCGACGTGGGCCAGCGGGCTCGAGACTGCGGAACTTGTGGACCGACTCGAGGGTCGTGTCCCCGCTGCGCCGGTCCAGAGTACTGAGGAGATTTTCGACGATCCGCATGTGCATGCGCGGGAGATGCTGATTCCGGTCGAACAGCCCGGCTCCGGGGCGGACGTGGAGATTGCTGGGAATCCGATCAAGATGACCGAGACGCCGCCGGAGCCACGGGGCCGAGCGCCGCTGTTGGATGAGCACCGCGAGGAGGTGTTGGGCGAAGAGTGTGAGGTGGCAGCGGACGATTGATTTTGGTCCGTTACCGGATGAACTGGGCCGCTTCGTTATCGTACTTGCTCGAGGATCTGCAGAAACCGAAACGCAGGCTCACCATAGGATTTCGTTTCCTCGGCTGCGAGTTCCCGAAGTTCGTCGACGCGTTCGGTGTAGGTTTCGTTGACGATGAGATCGATTTCCGTTCCGATTTCAGGATCATCCTTGAGCTCGGCGGAAAGTTGCTCGAGGCCGTCAGTAAGATAGCCGTCCGAGAGATACGGTGCCCAGAGCTGGAGGACGTACTCGTCGGCGTCGTCGAACACGCGCGTCACGTAGTCGTAATCGGCTCGGAACTTGGTCTCGAGTTTTTCGAGTGAGAACTGGTAGCTGTCGTTGCCGTAGTCGGCCCACTTGTCGGTCTTCGGGGTTCCCGAATACGCCGAGCCGTTCAGGTGGGTGATGACCTCACAGGCGTAGACGGTCTGGGTGCCGTTGCTCGAGTCGACCGCGACGACATCGATCTCCATCTGTTCGCCGGCTTCCTTGGATCTCGAGTTGTAGCTGACGACCTCGGCGTCGGTGATGATTTTGTGGTACGCGCCGACGATGAGTTCGCCAGTTTGTGCAGTTGCTGTCATAGTTCGTAGTTACATTGGAGACAAATAGTAATATCAATAAAGATGGTAATTCGCTGCCGTTGTCTTATGTCACGACACACTGGCCGACCAGTGGTTTCTTAGTGTGACAATTCAAGGTGACAGCTATGAGTCAGGCGACGCTGTCGGATCGGCCATATACGAATTCGAATCTGTTCTCCGGCCACTATCTCGACGAGCGCGTGCAGGAACGCGAGGAGTGGGACTGTGATGATGAGGCACGGACAGCACTGGATGAATTACAGTCGTTGTACGACCTCGAGTCCGGACTGGTGGATGGGTACAAGGAAGATGCACTGATAGACAACTGGATCGACGAAGTGCTCGACGTGCTTGGATTCGGGACGAACGTCGAGACGACACTGCCCGGTGGGGGCGGGTACGTCGATGCGCTGCTATTCGAGGATGCTACGGCGCGTCGCGACGCTGCGGAGGTCTATCTGCGAACTGAGGACACGGCTGATCTGTTCGAACGCGGCGTCGGGCTGGTCGAAGCAAAGCAGTGGGACGCCGACTTCACGACTCGATTTAGTGAGCAGCGGCCGTATCGGAACGCCTCCCACCAGATCAAACACTATCTCGAGCGAACGCCAGAGGAAATCCAGTGGGGCGTGCTGACGAACGGGCGCAAGTGGCGACTCTACGGAACGAACGACTACGAGACACAGACCTACTACGAGGTGGATTTGCCGGAGTTGCTCGAGCACGGCGATCTCGAGGCGTTCAAGTATTTCTACGTCTTTTTCCGCCCCGGTGCATTCCGGGAGATTTCCGGGACGACCTTTCTGGATTCGGTCTGGTCCGAGAGCGAGACGGTTGCCCAGGAACTCGGGGAGGACTTACAGGACAACGTCTTCACCGCGTTGCGGGTGCTTGGACGTGGGTTTGCCGAAACGAACGATCTCGATATTGACCCGGACGACGACGAGGAACTTGCGGCGCTGAAAGAGCAGTCGCTGGTGTTGTTGTACCGGCTGATGTTCGTCCTCTACGCCGAATCGCGGGGGTTGATCCATCCGGAGGGTGGCGACGCCGTCACGGAGTACGAGGACAACTTCAGCCTGAACGAACTGCGACTCGAGATTCACGAGGAAATCGGCGAGGTCGACGACGGTTTCGACACCTACAGCGAGCACTCGACGACGATGTGGAGTCGGCTCGAGGATCTGTTTCGGCTGGTCGACGAAGGCGAGGAGTCGCTGGGGATTCCGCCGTACAACGGCGGGCTGTTCAATCAGGAGAACCACGAGTTCCTGACGAACCATCAGGTGAGCAACCGCTATCTCGCGGAAGTCATCTACCGTATTTCGACGACCGAAAACGACGAGGGGCGGTACGTGCTGGCCGACTACGCGGACCTGGATACACGGCATCTGGGAAGCGTCTACGAGGGACTGCTCGAGCATCAGTTCCGAATCGCGCCGGAGGACTACGCGGCGGTGTCGGACGACGGCGGACAGGTTTGGGAACCTGCAACGGAGGTGTCGGTTGCGGACGCGGTCGAAACCGTCGATGCGGGTGGGCTGTACGTTGTCAACGACGAGGGCGAGCGAAAGGCCACGGGGGCGTACTATACACCGGACTACGTGGTGACGTACATCGTCGAGGAGACGGTCGATCCGCTGATTGACGAGATTCGGGCGGACCTCCAGGAGCAGGGCTTCGAGACGGGAACGCACGAGTATCTCGGGGCGTTTTACCGCCGGGTGCTGGATCTGACGATTCTCGATCCGGCGATGGGCAGCGGGCACTTCCTGACGCGGGCGACGGAGTACCTGGCCCAGCAGGTGATGGAGGAGGTGCGCGAGATCGAGGAGGCGACGGCGTTCGACGAGCAGCGGGTTCGCCGGGACGTGGCGAAGGAGTGCATCTACGGCGTGGACTTGAACGGGATGGCGGTCGAACTCGCGAAGCTCTCGATGTGGCTCGAGACGCTCGCGGCGGATCAGCCGTTGGCGTTTCTGGACCACCACCTGAAGGCGGGCAACTCGCTGGTTGGGTCGGACGTGACGGCGGTGCTGTCGAACGGTGCGGAGGCGGACGACGACGGTGGGCAGTTGACCCTCCAGCAGTCGTTTGCCCGCGTGCGCGAGCAGACGCTGGATCACGTCATGGATCGGGTCCAGGAGTTACTCGAGATCGATAACGAGACGCTCGAGGACATCAAGTCGATGGAGGAGTTGTACGACGAGGTGCGAAGCGATCCGTTCTACCAGCGGTTGTTCGAGTTGACGAACGTCCACACGGCGGAGCGATTCGATCTGGACGTGCCCGAGGGGGCCTACGAGCGGATGGCGGGTGCAATCGACGACGAAGACAAGTGGGCCGACGTGCGCGAAGAGGGCTGGTTCCAATCAGCGCAGGCGATGGCTGAGGGCGAGGCGTTTTTCCACTGGGAACTCGAGTTTCCGGAGGTCTTCTTTGATCAGGATGGGGAAAAGCGAGCGGATGCTGGGTTTGATGCGGTGATTGGGAATCCTCCGTATGTCCGCCAAGAGCAAATTAAAGGAGCAACTGAATTGTTCTCAGAATTTGAAGTCTATTCCCCTGCTGCAGACCTCTATACGTATTTCATCGAACAAGGTTACGAACTTCTGGCTGATGAGAATAATTTGGGATATATTGTATCAAATAAATTCACAAAGGCAGAATATGGAAATCCTCTTCGGAAGTTTTTAGCCAGCAATACACGGCTCAAAACCCTCTGTGACTTCCATGATTTACCTGTCTTTGGTCCTTCTGTCTCGGCATATCCGTTAATAATGTCTTTAAAGAAGAGTGAACCCTCTTCCAGCAACGAAGTATCAATTATGAAGATAGATGATTTAGAGTTCAGGAGGTTGCGAGAAAGAGTCGATGAAAATAGTGTTCTGATAGAACAGTCCCAATTGAGTAGTGAATCGTGGTCATTATCAAATCCAGAAGCGATTGAATTAACAAATAAAATCAATGGGATTGGCGAAGAATTAGATCAATACCTAAGTTCGGAAATTTTGAGAGGGATATTAACTGGTTTGAATGAGGCATTTATAATCGGGAAGGATAAATATGACAAGATAGTAGATAATGACCTTAATTCTGAACGTTTCATTGTCCCACTCATGAAAGGACATGATGCAGACCGATATCTATCTGGATTCTCAGATCGCTATCTAATCCGAGTCCCATCCGGTTGGTCAAAGTCGGCATCTGGAAGAGAATCAGAAGAAGATGCATGGGAATGGTTCGCCTCTGAGTATCCCGGAATCGCAGACCATCTCATTGAATTTAGATCTGATGCACGCTCACGGTATGACAGGGGAGAATGTTGGTGGGAGCTTCGTCCATGTGACTATTATGACGAATTTGAGTCAGAAAAAATAGTGTACCCTGAAATTTCAGATGGACCTCGATTCAGTCTTGATATCGATGCAAAGTATACAAATAATAAATGTTTCATAATACCTGTTGAAGATTATGAATTACTCGGTATTCTCAATTCATCTGTTGGTGAGTTTTGGGCAAGAAATAAACTTTCCAGCGTTCGTGGGGGGTATCTAGAATACCGAACAGTTCATTTGTCGGAATTCCCTGTCCCATCTGGAGATGAACCAAAACTGTCTAACGCTGTAGAAAATATAATCGATTTGATTGCAGAACGGCGTACTCTGAATCTCTCTCTTCTTGACCACTTTGGTTCCTACTCGAATGGAGAAAACCTATCCAATATTGGACTTACTCAACCACCAGAAGGCGTAGCCGACTCCATTCTTAACGATACGACTAACGAACAAGAGAATCTTCGAATTGGAACTGTTGAGGTCGTTCGTGAGACCACAACATCTCTTGAGATCCAACTCACAGCTCGTTACAAACCTGACGATGAACTCGAATATGATACTGACCAATGGGGATATACCGAAACTGAACTCTTACCAGCAGTTCATATATCTAATCTCACCAAGACTGAGGCAGATCTCATAGAGGCCTTTGTTCCTGTCGCTGTTGACGAAGCTGGAGGGTTTGCCAACTTCCGTGAGACAGCCACCAAAACTAATTCACTCATTGACCGTCTTCGGAAACTCACACTTCCTGCTGTTGATGACATTTGTTCAGGCCTCAAAAGCTATCTTGAAACAAAAGAACGAGCTGAGGAACTCAACAAAGAAATTGAAAATACAGACCAACTAATTGATGAAATCGTCTATGAATTATACGAGTTATCAGACAAAGATATTGAGATCATTGAAGAAGCTATTATAGAATAAATCCGGCGCTCTATGAAGGTTTTTCAAGGCCGAATTTTGAAATTGCATCTCTCTTTTGTCTTTCATCTGCTACACGTTGTAATCCATGTGGATGATAGATGTCTTCGTATCCAAGAACATCATTCACCTCACTAACACTTATGTCGACTTGTTGAAGGTCAGAGATAATATATATGAGTTTGCGATTTGCGCTCTTTTCTCCCCAATAGTCTTCTGCGAATAAATCCGTCTTGCATGTCGCCTGAATTATTCCACCAGCAACATATCGGCCTTTGTCTACTCCATAGAGAAATACATAGTCTCCCTTATCAATAGATTCAAATATGTCTCTATTTTGTTGTCCGTCATTACTACCCCACACTCGGGCAGTACTCGGTATGTCATCTGGTAGGGAAGAATGATTGGAAAGGTCAATAGGTGTAGCAACTGTCGTTTGAAAATCTTCATTTACTGTATCAAGAAAGATATCTTTCCACATTTTGTTTCGATTGAAAATAGGTGTGGGATCCAATAAATCCTTTGTGTCATAGTAACTCGAGCTTTTATTCTGCCATCTACCGGGGCGTACGAGACATCCTCGAGACCAACGCGCGAGTCGACGAACCCGAGGAAGCCGTTAGCTAGTAGCCGTCTAAAAACAACCCGGACAAAAAACGAAATCGTCACCTCCCAATCCTGATTCCCCAGATCAGCCCTACTCGTCGAACTCGAGAGCAGGCGGAATAACCCGACAGCCACACGGGCTGGCGGTGCCAACCGCTGGCTCGGAGACGACGGTGACGACGACGGCTTCGCCACAGGAGGGACACTCGGGGAATGAGTGGCCTGATTCCTGATCGCGTTCGGTCGTCATCGCTCCTCGAGCATGATGGCGGTCGCTGGTGATTCGTGTCGATACGTCACTCGTGCGGGATGTTTATATCCCGGTAGAATGTACGGATTCATGGCTTCAAGCCGTTCGGCTGGAAGCCCGTCTCGGGTGTCACACCACCCGGGGCATTTGCGTACCCCCGCGGAGACCGGCTTCCGTGTAATTTGTTGACTGGTTGTGACTTATATCTACTGGTGCGCGTGGTAATTCGGCTCCGTGTGACTGGCCTCGAGATGGGGGGCTTGCTCGAGTCATGCCGTACTCGAGCCGGTGGCTGTCCGGGACTGGTTCTGCAAGTGAAATCACCAGTAAGATCTTTGCGTTTGTGTATGTATACACAAAGTATGGGGACGAAAACCATCGGCATCCGAGAGGACGTCTATGAGCGGTTGAAGGCTCGAAAACGAGAGGATGAGAGCTTTACAGACCTGATGAACCGCATATTGGACGACACGACTGTCGATTGGCGTGAGGGCTTCGGAACACTCTCCGACGACGACGCTGCGGAACTCGAGCAGATCGTTGCGGACTCCCGTGACCACACGAGTGATGGGCTTTCCGGACGACAACAAGAGGCGCTGGATGAGTTCGCGGAGATAGAGGCAGACGATGAAACTGCTTGATACAACGTTCCTTATCCACTATTGGGCAGGACGAGAGGCGGTTAAAGACTATCTTGAAACGCATGAAGAAGCGGAGTTTGTGACCACGACACTGAACATCAAAGAAATTGCCGTGGGACGGGAACTACAAGGGAAACTTGATCCAGTTGAGATTCAGTCACAGTTTGAGTGGATGACTATCCTCCCGTTTCAGCTGGAACATGCCGTCATTGCTGGCGAGTTAGAAGCGGCGTTTCACCGGGATGAAACGGTGAATCAGGACAAAATAAATTCCTTCTCCGGAGATTTACTGATCGCCGCCGTTGCGAAAGCAGCAGGGGCAACAGTTGTCACGCGAAATATGGACGACTTCGAGCAATTCGATGGCGTCTCTGTCGAGTCGTATTAGGCTGATTGATACGGATTGTTGTCGCGTTTTACCGGTGATCGCTCGGACGGGTCGGCGATCACCGGTACCGAACGACAACGGACCGTATGAAGGCATACGCGACAGCCGCGACACTCGTCGGACACCGATGAGTCCCAAAAACGGAGTTCAGATGTCTGACCCCTCGAGCACAGTGGAACCAGTTGTATCCCACAGCACGACTGCACATCGGTGAACTCGTGAAACGCATTGATACGACGCTGCAGCAACACCACGGACGACATCTCTCGGGCGAAATCATCGACGCCTGAACGGTTCCCTACACTCGAGTCATACCGTACTCGAGGTGAGAAACGGTCACGGTCGATGTACTAAGCCTCCGGCTCGTCGGTTGTCCACTCCCATGTACCACAGCAAAATGAACCCGTTACTCGAGCGCCTCGAGACGCTCTTTGACAGCCGCTTCGGAAAGTTCGCTCAACGGCGTATCGTCACTATCATCGCCAGCCTCATCCTCGTAAGTGAGACTAATCCACCCCGACTCGTGGGCGGCCTCCGCATCAGGACGCCGTAGCAGGGGTGAGTAACCCGTTGCAAGCCATCGATGACGATCCATCTCATCGCCACCCGTATTGCGGCCGTCCGAACGGGAGTGTTGGCTCATACTGTCAGTATTGCGCTGGCGCATGAAAAGTCTTCGGTAGCGTACTACTCTTTGGCTGTCGACTCCTCGAGCGAGTGCGCTGAGCCTGAGACTGGGTCCGTGATTGACTCGACGAGTTGTCGCGCGAGACGTCGCTTTGTTCGACTATAGAGTGCCTGTTGGCGAAGGATTTCGACCCACCGTTCTAGCCGACGTGCGCCCGTTTTCGTTCCCGGCTGAACATCCTTCTCGTATGCGAGATTCACAAGGCGAAATAACTGATCATGAACGCGTTCGCTCTGCTGATTCGAATTAATCGCTTCAGCCACTAACCGAGTAAGTGGAACCCACATATCGTCATTTTGGAGCGTGTAGACCACTGACCGTTCGTCGAGTATAACCTTCCCACCACGGAGATGGTATTCGTCTGAATATGGAGTACTGCCGGTTCGAAGCTGATCAACTGCCATCATGATTTCCGTCGTCGGAATACAAAAGCTAAAGACGATGTTCGAGCCGATGTCGACCGCTGGTGCCTTTGAGGGCGTGGCGTTCAAAACAGTATCAGCATCGATCTTGAAATAGTTACGTTCAGGTTCATCGAGAGTCTGCGCGAACAGTTCAGCGGCCGTTCGATTCCGTACACCGCGATAGACAGTTATCCGACCACCGTTCTGGACACGAAGTAATCCTTGCGTCACGTGATAGAGCGACTGGACTACTCCCATTGTCTCCGATGTGAACGGGCCAGCTGGAGGACGGGGCCCATTTGGGCGTGTCCGAATAGACGTTTCCAATCCGAACGTCGTTCGATAGATGCGCTCGAGTTCCTGCGGCGCAGGATACGACGGATCACTTGATTTCTTCCACTGCTCGAGAAGAGAGAGCACGTACTCTACCGCTCGAGTAGATTCCCGGAGTTTGAGTGATTCGTGGAGTTCATCTCGAGCGTCGGTTGCTAATCGAACGAACGCAGCCTGTCCTGGTTCAGTGACTGACGCTGGTGGAACGTACTTTTGCGGATCAGACTGTGTGAGATCGATATTGTATTCGTTTTCGATTACGTCTGGCTCTGCTTCCGGAATCGGTGCGAGTGGGTGACTCGAGTCAAGCGTATACTCACGCGATAGCGAGAGTGGATCGGCTGCGTTCGTGATATCCGCTATTTTGTCTCCGTCGTCCTCGTCACCCATGGTTGTTAGCTACGGATTTCTATAGTAACAACTGAAACGGTTTACACACCAATCGCGTAGCCGTCATGCGATTGGGTGTGCACTGACTTTCAGTGGCTACTATAGTGTTAGTATAAAGAACCCAGCCAAACGAACAGACTGTATTGTAGTACCACCTATAGTAGCCACTGCAAGTGAGTGTGTACATAGTTGCAGTTGTTACTATATTTGTATCCCACAGCACGACCGCACCATTGGCGACCTCGTGAAACGCATTGATACGACGCTGCAGCAACATCACGGTCGAAATCATCGACGCCTGAGCGGCCACTCCTACCGATCTGGCACCCATGGTACCGCTCGAGTCTCTCACCGGACCTGAGACACGGTTGGATCTTCTGTGAGAGGGTCAGCACTCGAGCAGCCCCCATGCTCGAGTCATGCCATACCCAAGACGACCTACTCGCGCATTTCGATCCGGAGCCGACCCGTATCGGCGATGTGGACGTGATACTCCTTGCTGGTGAACTCGATGTGACGGTCTGCTATCGGTGTTGTCCTCGAAAAGCCTGTTGTGCCTGTGGATCAATGTGGCCGTACAGCGTGAAGTCGATCTGCTGGGGAGCATCCACCGGATCTACGTTCTCGAGGACGCAGATCGCACGGATAATAGCGAAACTGGGCTGCGTCTCATCGTCGAAGGTGTGGTCGACAACATCGGAATCCCCATTTTCGGCGGTCATCTCTCGCCTGAATCCTACTACTTGCCAGCCGTCTTAGAGTCTACTCCCCAGATGATTTGGTAACAGGTCTCGAGCGATATACGACTGCTGTGGGCGGGCGCTCCGCGACGCACTAACAGTAACTCTTTTGCAAGACCCCTGCACACGTTCGAGTAACCATGAGCAACGACTGGCCGGTGGACCCGGACGGTGAGGAGGGCAGCGAGGGCGGCCGCAAGTACGACATGCGGATCATCGCGGACAAAGTCGACGAAGAAGAAGACTTCCCGCTCGAGCGCGATGCGTTTGTCGAGGAGTACGGCGACTATCCAATTCGCGTCAACTACGAGCGCGTTGTCGCCATGAGCGAGATCTTCGAGTACATCGACGAATCGGAGTTCGAGACGATTCTCGACATGCACAAAGCCGTCGGTAACGCCATGCGCGAAGGCGACTTCTGGGACTACCACCCCAAAGGCGCAAATCCCGAGAAGAAACGCGCCTGAACGCGGACCTAAGCCACTCACAACTCATTTCTGTACAGCCGGTCTCGAGTTCTCGTACGAACACCGAGCGTGTGGTACTTCCCCACACATCACGAATCTGGATTGCGTATCACTTATACGACGAGCGTCGAAATGGAGAGTCACAGTGACGAACACGCAGGTTACGCTCGTTCAGATCGACAACTACGGGCCGTGGACGGTGACGCCAGAACCGCGCCGTGAAGCCGACCTGCAGACGCTGCAGTCCCGGCTCTATGCCGATATCTCTCAGTTTGTCGGCAACCGCAACGGCTACACCTTCTTTACGCGCTTTGATAACATGATTGCCGTGACGAACGGCCTCTCGCTCGAGGATCACGCACTCCTTCAGGAGTCCGTCGGCAATCGGTATCCCGTTTCGCTCAGCCTCGGCGTTGCAACCGGCACGACGCCCGCACAGGCTCTTTCCGATGCGACAGCACTTGTCCAAGACGCCGGCAGCGCGCAGGACAAAGACCGCCGCGAGTGCCTCGAGGGGCGCACCATCGACGACGGCCATCGTACACCGGACGATGTCCAGATCGCTCACTTCGACGTGATAAACGCGACGGGCAACTATACGGACGAACTCAACGCCTTCGATAGCTTCATCGAGATCGAGCAGGGCTACGCCGAACTCATGCGCCACATGCGCCGAACTCACGACAGCCTCTCGTTTTTCGTCGGCGGTGACAACATCATCGTCACCTGTCCCGACCTCGAGCGCGCTGAGTACGAGGAAGCAATTACCCACGTCGAAGAAGCCGTCGACGTCCGCCTGCAGGTCGGCGTCGGCCGCGGCAAACACGCACACGACGCTGGATTCGCCGCCAAACACGCCCTCGAGACCTGCCGGGCTGACGGAACGCGAGTCGAACTCGAGTGGGAGCACTGACGCCACAAATACAGATTGGTTTCACACCGGTCGGTGCTCACCACAGACAAGACGGGGTGACGCCACAACAGGGCCGCCTGCTGTCGATTCCTCAATCTTCGACAGCGACTCGCTTAAATGTAGTGGAGGTAGCTTTTAGCCATCGTGTGCGTATTGTTCACACATGGAATCAGAACTGTCGGTGACTGACATTCTGACGAACGAGTTCGTCGGCGTGAGCGAGTCTGATACGGTGGTCGGCGCAGTGCAACTCATGCGCGACGAACGCGTGAGTTGCGTGCTCGTCGTCCGCGGTGCAGACCCCGTCGGGATCGTGACCGAGTGGGACATCCTCGAGATCGTCGCAGAGGAGCGCGATCCCGCTGAGACGACAGTCGGAGATGTGATGACTGCACCCGTGATCACGCTCGAGCCGGATCGATCGCTCGCTGATGCAGCGACACTGATGGGACGCGAAGATATCCGAAACGTCGTCATCCAGGGTGAGGGCGACGACGATATTCGTGGTATCGTCACCCAGCGCGACGTCATCGCGGCGGCAGGCTCGTTCCAAGCCGCCGTCACGCCCGGCCGCTCGAGTACCGGTTCGGATGCGATCAACCCCGAACAGCCACTTGAGGAGTCTGTCCAACAGGTCGCCGACGACCGGGCGGAAGTGGTCGCAAACGGCGGCGACGAGTACACAACGCAGGGCGTCTGTGAAACCTGCGGGTCGCTGGCTGATTCGCTCTGGGAGGCAAATGGCCAACTCGTCTGTCCAGACTGTCGAACGGTGTGAGCCACACCTGTCTGACCGACGCGTGGCGGCTCGAGGCGTCGATAGAAAGGCCTTTCGTGGCCGATTGGTGACTGGCCGATACTGTGTATCCACCCCGTTTCCAGCAGATGGTACCATACGATCTCCCCGATCGAACTGCTCGCTCGAGCGGGACCAATGACTGAGCCAACAATTACCCACGCGACGAGTGACGACCTCGAGACGGTTACTGACCGGTGGGTAGACCTCGCGCGCGACCAGCGAGCCTACGGCTCATCGATCCGCGCCGAGGCCAATCGCGAGACCATGCGCGAGACGCTCGCAGCCCACCAGTTTACGAACAGTTTGCTCGTCGCCCGGCTCGAGGGAGATCTCGTCGGCTTCGCCTCGTTTTCGCTCGAGCAGGGTGCGCTCTCGCTCGCGACGACACGTGGGCTGTTGTCGAACCTCTACGTCGATCCGTCGTATCGAGGCCGCGGCATTGGCACGGCGCTACTCGAGGCGGTCGAAGCCGAACTCCGCGACCGCGGGGCCGAGGTCGTCCGCCTCGAGGTGGTAGCGCCAAACGAGGATGCGCGCCGATTCTACCGGGAGCGGGGCTATGAGCCGGTTCGAGTGACGATGGACCACCACCTTGAGGGCTCATCGGAAAACGATACACACTCAAAGGAGGACGCATAACCAACGTACTGCGCCAGGGGAGCATGGGGGGTTCATGCACTCGACTTGTAATCGAGACTCCCGGGGTTCAAATCCCCGCCCTGGCTCGTTCCTATTCTGTGCAACTCGGTTGAATTCGATTTCAGTCACACCTCTCTGCGGAAACTCGGCGTTCAATCTGTCCTTGGATAGTGAAAATCAGGGATTTAAACTATTCAATAAACAGCATCGTCCTAAGATTAGTATCGTTTCAGTACCCAAAATGATCGTCAATGCGGTATTGCACTCATTGAAGCACACATCCATACGTTTCGATTTCGAGTCGGACAGCAGATTTATATCGCATCACAAAAAGAGTCGGCCAATGCTACTCTCAGTGGATGGGTCAGAAACTGCGGAATCCCAGTCAGTAAGCTATCGCGTTATTACGGAAATTGCGGCCAAAGAAGGGATCGACCCAATGGATCTCGAACCACCTGAATATGAAGCGCTCTACGATGCAATCAATCCAGAAGCCCTGGATTCACTGTTTGCCCCGCGAGCGGACGGTGATGAACGAACCACCGGCCGCGTCGAATTTACGTTCTGTGAGTACCATGTCGTTGTCTCGAGTGACGGCACTGTTGACGTCCGGAACGAACCCTGACGGCGCAACTGCCCTCGCGTGTTGCTGTCCGGCGACGGCTTAGCGCCGTCGCCAACTACCCCGTATCGGTTCGAACAGATCAATCAGCGGTGACGTCAATTCGCTCGCGCCACTGCTCGGGAAGCGGTTTCGATGAGTCAGTTGTCTCGTCGACTAGTACCTGTACCGTTTTTGCCGTGGCCGCTTGCTCGTCGTTGGTCCGGATTTCGTACTCAATCGGGATACTCGAGGTTCCAAGTTCCGGCACACCGAGCGCGACGGTGACGGCCGCGTCGGCGTCGATTGGGCGAGTATAATCAATCTCGAGGCGAGCCAGTACAGTGCCGACCTCGGTCAGGGAGACACCGAGGACATCCCGAAAGTAGGCCTCTCTGGCCTGCTCGAGATAGGTCGCATACGTTGCGTTGTTGACGTGGCCCATAAAATCGATGTCGCGGAGCCGAACGTCAATATCGACTTCGTAAGGGTACTCGTCCATACGCAACCTGACGGGCGCATGTACTGTATGTGTGCCGCTCTCGGGATCCCCAGCGAGACTACGGCGTCTGTGTGCCACAGGCTGCTTCGAAGACTTCCTGGTGAAGCCGGTCAGTGACAGTCTCGAGCAGTGGCTGCATGTTTTTCGTGTCGGCACGATTGTACTCGATGAGCGTCTCGAGGGCAGCGTCGTCGCCGCGTTCGTACTCGTGCCAGAGACGGACGGCGTCACGGCCGCTGATATCGGGCATGTCCCGGTCGATGCCGAGGTCGCGCTCGATGGACTTCAGCCCGCCTTCGAGGCCGACTTTCTTGCACGCGTACATGAGATCAACGTGTGGAACGGTTACGTCGACATCGTAGCAGGTCTCGAGGAAGGGAACGTCAAAGCGCGCGCCGTTGAAGGTGACCAACAGCGACGACGACTCAAGTTCGCGCTCTAAGCGGTCGCGCGTCAAATCGCGGCCGTTGACGAATGTTTTCGTCTCGCCAGCCTGGTGGAGACTGACCGTTGTCACGTCGTTACAGGTCGCATCGAGGCCGGTCGTCTCAATGTCCAAAAAGCACGTCTGCTCGCGGACGTTCTCGTAGAGACGCCAGCGACTCGCGACCGGGAGTTGCTCTGCAAAGGGAGACACGTCGCCGCGCTCGAGGTGGGTTCGCCCCTCGTCGATGAAGCGCTCGATCCGGTCTGCGAGAGTGTCGCCGACGACGCTGCCGTCGAACTCGTCCCAGTGGGTGATGCCGTTTTTCCACAGTCGACGCTCGGTCGCGTCACCGACGCCCTCTACGGGAATGAAACTATTCTCGATTCGCACTACCAGTGTCAGCGTCCCCAGTGAGTAAAAGCGCTTGGATCGCGAGTCGAACCCGTTCTATAGCGGAATCCAGGCTGTCGAACCCTGCTCGCGGAGGTGCCATCGCTGCTCGTACGCTCCGCCGCTGGTCCGAACCTCGACGACGGCATCGAACAACGGCTCGAGGAGGCTCACGGCTTCGTGATCGCGGTTGAGCGCCAGATGGTAGTGTCCCATCCCGTTGACGTGGTCGACGCCCGAGGTCGTGATGTGGAGGAGTCGAAACACCGTCTCTGCGTCGTGGTCCTGAAAGAGTGTGACCAGCGAGTCGACACAGACGCGCAGTTCTGCCGGCTCGAAGCCATCCGCATCCGCCTCGAGGTCGCCTATCGTATCGATAATCTCACTGCCAAGCGTTTCGATTGGGACATCGTCATCGCCTGCGGCGTCTGCGAACTCGATTGATCTGACGGCTGCTGGTGGCTCGCTGCCCTCATCGGCGCCCTCGGCGGCGGTGGTTCGCGCCCGCTCTTTGCTCGCAGTCACGAACAGATGGTACCCCTCGCTGTGGTCCCCGCTGTAGCCGTAATCGTGGTCGTGGGCACTCGAGTCGCCGCCCGACCCACAGAGTCGATCACAGAGCGCGCCGTGAGCGTCTGCCGGTGTTGCACCGACGACTAAGACGTTGCTTCCCTCCCGTTTGAGTGTCTCGAGCGCGCGTGCAAAGGCTGCACCCTCAACCGCGACACTCCCGCGATCACGTTCCATCCATTGTAATGGATATTGGTCGGCGAAATAAATATTGTGGACGCGCGCGGACGGACGAACAGACAATCGTGGGTGTGGTTCGCATCCAATCGGCCGACTTTTCATCCTGGCAACCGTATGCCGACTATGGCCGACTCCGACGACGACGAACTCGCCGACGCCATCCGCGAGTTAACCCAGACGCTCGAGGCGCTTCGAACGGAACTCGAGGGCTCGCATCGACGGCGTGGCCCCTCACTTCGCCCACCGACGCCGCGAGACGTGCTCAACTTTGCAGACACCGTTGCCATTCCAACTGCACTTACCGTTCTCAAATCGAGTATTCGCGCGCTCGAGGCCTTCCAGCGCGGGATCGATCTCGTCCGAACGGAACAGGAGGTCCGTGACAAGACCTCGGAAGCGAGTGCAGTCGCCACTGACCGCGCAGACGAGGTCCGCAAAACGACGCTTTCGCGTCTCGATACCGTCCTCTCAGAACTCCAGCGTGCGGCCTCGAGCGGTGCCTTGCCGGCCGACGAGGAAGCACGCGATTTGCTCACGGAAGCGCGGACGCTCCGCGATGATGTCGATGCGCGACTCCGAGAGGCGACGAGCCAGACCGAACCGGACGACCTGTCCGAGACGGAATCCACTGAATCCGACCCCCACGACAGCACACCCGTCGAAATCGATATTGACGACGGGACGCCTGAGAGTGAGGACAGCAGCAAAGAGGACGAAGAACGCAATCCCGGCTCGGCTGTCGACGTCGATGCCGAACTCGAGACCCTCAAAGATCAGTACAGCGAGGACGAATCAGACGAAAGTACGGGTGCCGACACGACCGACACGACAGACAGCGACGACACGGACGCCGACAACGAGACTGCAGATGGCGACGAGTCTCCCGAGGGGTCAGATACTATGGACTCGGACTCGAGTACTGATAGCGATGACGCAGACGAAAACGGCGACGACGAGAGTTAAACGGGTTCGAATCGGTAGCCGTCCCACTCCTGACTGTCGGATTCGCGGATGCCGGCACCGGGTTCGCGCAGTTCCTCGACGTAGACCGGACGGACCTCGTCGCCGGTTTCGATCTCGTCAGTCGTCGCCTGCCCGATTGCCCGGACTGACTCACCGTCGACATCGAACTCGACGATTGCGAGCGTGTTCGGCTCACGGACGCCGGGTGGCGTTGCCGTCGAGGTCGTCCAGGTGACGACTTCGGCGGTGTACTCGCTCAGATCGATCGTTTCTGCAGGTTCTGCTCCGCCCGGTCCGCGCGGATGGCCGGGGTAGCTAATCGAGCCGTCTTCGTATCGGATCGCTTCCATCGTCATTGTGCTGCCTCCATGATGGTCGTGATGACACAGTTACCGAAGCCGCCGACGTTACACGTGAGACCGACGTCCGCTTCGACCTGTCGCGGTCCAGCCTCGCCGACGAGCTGTTCGTAGATTTCGACGCCCTGGGCGACGCCGCTCGCGCCGAGTGGGTGGCCCTTGGACTTGAGGCCGCCGGAGGTGTTGACCGGCAACTCGCCCTTATCGCGTTCCGTGTAGCCCTCCTCGATTAGTTTCCAGGCCTCGCCCTGGTCTGCGAAACCAAGTCCCTCCATCTGGAGGAACTCGAGAATAGTGAACATATCGTGGAGTTCAGCGACGTCGATGTCGTCGGGACCGTAGCCGCTCATCTCGTAGGCACCCTTGCCGCTCTCGACGACGCCGCCCATGATCGTTGGGTCTTCGCGCTCGTGGACGACGTGAGTGTCGGTCGCGCCGTCGATGCCAGCGATAACGGCGTAGTTGTCCGTGTACTCCTTCGCGACGGATTCAGGACAGAGCATGAGTGCGGCCGAGCCGTCGGTGATCGGACAGAAGTCATACAGCCGCAGCGGGTCCGCAACGATCGGCGACTCGAGGACAGTCTCGAGGTCGACTTCCTTCTGGAACTGCGCGTGGGGGTTGTCGACGCCGTTTTTGTGATTCTTGACAGCGACTTTGCCAAGGCTCTCTCGAGGGGCATCGAAGCGCTCGAGGTAGTGTCGCGCCGTCAGGCCAGCAAACGAGGGGAGCGTGACGCCGGTTTTGTACTCGGCGGGATGAGTCAGCGAGGCGATCACGTCGGTTGCCTCGCCGGTCGTCTTGTGGGTCATCTTCTCGCCGCCGACGAGGAGCGTCATGTCGCTTGCGCCGCTTGCGACCGACTGCCAGGCGGCGTAGATACCCGCGCCGCCGCTGGAACTGGTCTGGTCGACACGCTGGGTGTACGCCGGCACCGCATCGATGTCGTGTGCGAGTGCGTTCACGACGCCACTTTGGCCCTCGAACTCGCCGCTTGCCATGTTCGAGACGTACAGGTGCTCGACGTCCGCTGCATCGACGCCTGCATCCTCGAGACAGTCGATCCCGGCCTCCGCGAGGAGGTCAAGAACCCACTCCTCGCGCTGCCCGAACTGGGTCATCGACGAGCCAATGATTGCAACACGTTCCATATCCACCTACACACAGGTCTGTGCTTTATATGATTGGGATCTGCGGCGCACCTGCTGATGCGTGTCGTTTAGTACCAACTGCAGCGGTCGCCCTCGAGATAGTATAAAAGGATTTTACTCTCGGATTGAAAGAGTGGTCCTACGAACGACGAGTCTGCGCCTAGTCACCCGTGACTGGCTCACTGGCGATCACTCCTCACCCCGACAACGCATGCAGACATCACACGACTTTCGTACGAATCGCGAGCTGTTCTCAAATCACTATCTCGAGGCCCACCTGCCGGAGACGACGGCCTGGAACGCAGTCAGCGATGCGACACTCGAGGCGGCCTACGAGGGCCTCAACGCGCTCTGGGGGGACGCAAACGAAACCGCACCGAAGCGAAACGAAGCCCAACTCGAGGAGCGGTTCATCCGGCCGGTGTTTCGCCACCTCGGGATTCCGTTCGAAGTCGAAGAAAGCACGGAGCGAACGCAGCGCCGGCCCGACTACGGCTTCTTCGAGTCCGAAGCGAGCGCCCGCGAGGCGTTCGAGCGCCGGGAGGATGGTGGAGACTTCTACGCGAATGCGGTCGCAATCGCGGACGCCAAACGCTGGGATCGCCCACTCGATACCCGTGGCTCTGGCGAGCACACACGGGACTTCGAAAACCCAAGCTACCAGATTCACGTCTATTTGCAGGAAACGCCCGCCGAGTGGGCCGTCCTCACGAACGGCCGCACATGGCGACTCTACTACGCGCCGATGAGTCACCGCCTCGATTCGTACTACGAGATTGATCTCCCCGAACTCCTCGAGACCGGCGACCTCGAGGCGTTCAAGTACTTTTATCTCTTCTTTCGCCACGAGGCATTGCTTGCGGACGGCGAGCGCTGTTTTCTCGATGCTGTCTATCACGAGTCGACAGTCTTTGCGGCGGAACTCGGCGCAGACGTTCAAGAGAACGTCTACGAGGCGATTACGGTGCTGGCCGAGGGCTTTCTCCAGTATCCGGAAAACGACCTCGAGGCGAGCGATCTCGAGCGGATTCACGATAGTTCGCTCATCTACCTCTATCGGCTCATTTTTGTACTCTATGCGGAAAGCGAGGGGCGAGAACTGCTGCCGACAGACAACGAGATCTATCGCCAATCGTACAGCCTGAACGCGCTCAAACAGGAAGTTGCGACGGAACTGGACGGGCCACAGCAGGCCTATCACGCCTGGCAGGACACGCTTCACGCCCGACTCGAGGAACTGTTCCAACTCATTGACCAGGGAAGCGAGGCTTGCGGGATTCCGCCAGAAACGCTCGCGGTGCCGGCGTACAACGGCGGCCTCTTTCGAACCGACCCCGACGAGAATGATAGCCCGGAAGCGCAGTTTCTCGCGACACACACCGTCGGTGACCACGCGCTCGCGCGGGTGATCGAACTATTGGCGCGACGCGAGGCAGACGACGGCAGCAAGCGCTTCGTTGATTACTCCTCGCTCGAGGTGCGCCATCTGGGAAGCATCTACGAAGGGCTGCTCGAGTATCGACTCAACGTGGCCGACGAGCCGGTAGCGCTCGAGGGTGGCGAGTACGTTCCCGTCGACGCCGACGCTGACGCCAGCGACGAGACGGTCGTCACCGAGGGAGAGGTCTATCTGACGACAGACAGCGGAGAGCGGGCTGCAACTGGCTCGTACTACACACCCGAGTACATCGTCGAGTACATCGTCGAGGAAACGCTCGGTCCGCTGGTCGCAGAGATCCAGGCTGACCTCGAGGATGACGCCAGCGACGAGTATGCTGACCGATTTGCCGAGCGTATCTTCGAATTACGCATCCTCGATCCCGCGATGGGAAGTGGGCACTTCCTGACGAGCGCAGTCGACTATCTCGCACGAGCGATCATCGATGCACAAGAGACCCAGGCCGCCCAGCACGGCCTCGAGACGGTGGATCCGGCCCGAGACATCAACTGGGCGCGACGGCGGGTCGCCCAGCGCTGTCTCTACGGCGTCGATCACAATCCGCTCGCAGTCGAACTCGCGAAGGTATCGCTGTGGCTTCGCACCCTGGCTGCCGAACAGCCACTGGCGTTTCTCGACCATCACCTCAAAACTGGCAACTCGCTCATCGGCAGCGACATCGAGGACGTACTCGATGGAGACACCGACGCGACCGAGGGCGGCCAACTCACCCTCGAGCAGTCGTTCGAACACACACGAACGCGCGCGCTCGAGCACGTCATGGACCGATTTCAGGAACTGCTTGCGATCGATAACGAAACGCTTGCAGACGCCAAGGCGATGGAAGACGCCTACGGCGAGGTACAGGCGGATCCGCTCTATCAGCACCTGCTGGCGATGGCGAACGTGCACACGGCAGCGGCGTTTGGGCTAGCCGTTCCCGATGACGCCCAACGACGCATGGCCGAGGCACTGCGAGATGACTCTTGGGAGACAATCGAACGCCAAGAGTGGTTCCGCGCTGCCCAGCAACTGGCTTCCGAGGAACGCGTTTTCCACTGGGAACTCGAGTTCCCGGTCGCGTTTTACGATACAGATGGCACTCGCCGCGCGGATGCCGGCTTCGACGCCGTGATCGGGAATCCGCCGTACATCAACATCGTTCGCGTTCCCGACGACCACGTCGACTATCTCAAAGCCGAATACGAGACAGCGTTCCGCCGATTCGATCTGTATGTGCTGTTCTCAGAACTCGCCTACGAAATCAGCGCTGCAGACGCCTATCACGCCTATATCGTCCCGGACAAACTCCTCACGGAATCGTACGCGACGAACTGGCGACGGCTGACGCTCGAGGAGCATGGGCTCGAAACACTCCTTGACGTGCGCGAGGCGAACGTCTTCGACGATGCGACGAACGCACCAATCGCGTTCGTGGTCCGCTGTGGAGGGTCATCCGAGTCAGTTGTGATCGACGAGCGAGTCGGTACCGACTCGGAGCCAGTGTTCGCACCCCGCACCGAACTCCCGACCAGTGGCTTTCTCGAGACGCCTGACGCACAGATACGACTCGACTGGACCGACCATACGCAGGCACTCCTCGAGACGATTCGTGCGGACACCATCCCGCTCTCGAGGGTTGCCTACGCGAGTTGGGGCGCACAGCCGGGCAATGCGAGCCGGTTCGTCTTCGACGAGCGCCCGGACGATCTAGATCAAGCGGAGATCAAACCGTTGCTCAAGGGCAGCGACCTCGAGAGGTTCGCAGTTTCTGACCGGGAGCGGTTCCTCTGGTACGAGCCGGATGAACTCCACCGACCGGCGTTTCCCGAACTGTTCGAGAGCGAGAAGCTGTGTTTCCGGAAAGTGGCTGGCCAGCGCGGCCTCGTTGGCACGTTCGACGCTGAAGGCTTTTACACCGAAGATTCCGTCATCAACGTGATCCGCAAGGCCGACTTGCTCGAGACAGACGAGGATACCCTGCGTGCCCGCGGGATCGACGTCGTCGACGAGTCACGTCCTACGAGCGACGACGGCGACGACGACGGAACGGCACAGACACACACCTACGACAGAGATACGATCATCTACACGGACGACCTCGAGCGTTCGCGCGACCTCTCCTTGCAGGCTCTGCTCGGCATCGCCAACTCGAAACTGTTGCACTACTACTACGCGACGGCAATCAGCGGCCAGTTGAACGTCTTCCCTGAGCACGTTCGGTCGCTCCCGATCGATATGGGGGCTGCGACCGACGACGAAATAGCCAGTGCGGCAGCCCGAATCAGCGAGTTACAGACACAGAGAGACGCGCTAAACGGCGACGTGCTTGCGTATCTCCCATCCGAGCCTGACGGGCCAGCCCTTCCAGATATTGGCCTGTACCAGCCCGCCGACTCGTCGATTCTCGAGGCCACAGCCGACGAGTACGACGGGCTTCGCATCGGCACCGTTCGAGCCAAACGCGATGGGGAGACGGTCACGATCACGGCGACGGCGCGGTACAAGCCCGATGACGAGGACGACCACGAAACCGACCGATGGGGCTACACGGAAACCGGATTTCACGACGCATTTTCACTCGCGGCGCTCGATGAAACAGAGGCCACGCTCGTTGCAGCGTTCGTCCCTGCCGCAGCCGCCAGGGCTGGCGGATTCGCCGGCTTCCGTGAAACGGCGACGAAGACCAACTCGCTTCTTGACCGGCTCACAGCCATGGTCATCCCTGAACCCGACAGCGTTGCTGCCGACCTCGAGCGCTATAGCGAGACGACCGCCAGAATTGCCGACCTCGAGGCCGAACGCGAACGCCTCGAGGACCAAATCGATCGCCATGTCTATGAACACTACGGGCTCTCCGAGACAGAAATTGAACGGGTTGAATCGGCGATTCGCGACGAATAACAGAGAGACGGGACGACGTTGACGCTACGCTGACTCGGCCGCTGTCGCCTGTAACTCACTCGCGCGCGAGCGTGCCTGTGAGATGACGGCGGGTCGGGCTTCGAACGAGACCACTACGTCCTCATCGCCGTAGCTCACGTCATCGACGTTTGCATTATCGTGAATCCACGAAACGAGACTCATCGTCTCGTCGGTCATCGGCAGCATGAGCCGTTCTTCTTCCCACTCGGGCAGTTCGTGGTCGATGCGCTCGAGCATCGTATCGACGTTCGTTCCCGTCTTTGCGCTGACGGTGACTGGGGCTGGCGCGAGCGAGGAGAGTGCGGCTTTTTTCTCCTCAAGTTCCTCGTCATCGACCTGATCGATCTTGTTCAACACTGTCACGATCGGCGCTTCGTTGCGCTCGTAGAGGGTGTCGTGGCAGGTGACGAGTTTCTCGTGAATCTCGTCGATTTCCTCGCTGACGTCGACGACGAGTAAGACCAGATCCGCTCGGTAGACCGAATCGAGCGTCGACTTGAACGATTCGACAAGCCAGTGGGGTAGGTCGCTGACGAACCCAACGGTGTCCGTGACGAGGACATTTCGTGGCTCAATGGCCGCGCGGCGAGTAGTGGTTCCGAGCGTGGTAAAGAGTTTGTCCTGGGACTCGGCTGTCGGGTCCAGATCCCGATGCAGATCCTTGTTTTCGTCCACCGAGAGATCGTCGGCGAGTTGGCGCAACAGCGTCGACTTCCCGGCGTTAGTGTAGCCCGCCAATGCGACCAGATCGAAGCCCGAATCACGTCGCCGTTCCCGGCGGTGCTCTTCAGTTTGCTCGATCTGCTCGAGTTCGTCATTGATCCGGCTGATCTGGTCTTTGATGTCGCGTTCGCGACTCTCATCGTACTCACCAAGCCCCATGAAGCCGGGGTGCTCATCGCGTTTGGCGAGACTGGTTTTGGCCTCCGCGCGAGGGAGTTCATATCGTAGTTCAGCGAGTTCGACCTGTAACTGGGCTTTGCGTGTTTGGGCGCGCTGGCCGAAAATCTCGAGGATGAGCGTAAACCGGTCGATGACCTCGACACCTTTGGGCAGGAGTTGGCCGAGGTTGTACGTCTGATAGGGGCCGAGTCGGTTGTCGAAGATGACGGTCGTCGCGTCGGTATCGACGACGCGCTCGGCGAGTTCTTCGGCTTTCCCTTCCCCAAGTTGGAGGGCAGAGTCAGCCCGTCGAGACTGGGTGACCGCTCCAACGACGGTGTAGCCGGCCGCTTCGGCAAGGTCACGAATTTCGGTCGTATCTGGCGTTCCGGAGTCGACGCGTTTAGCAATGATCGCGTTCATGCGAATGTTCTCGTGCGCTGTCGGTGCGTGGACGCTGTGACGTGTCCGCGAATCGATACGGCGCGCTGGCTGTGGGTGGGTGGTCGGCTGGCACGTCGCCAACGGAATCGCATACGCTCACTCGAGTCGTCAGGTATGTCCAGCCAGGTGTGACCCGAGCGACGCGGCTGTTGGCATGACCGCTGACACGACAGCGTCTCGCTGCTCATACGAACGATGCCAGCAGTTCACCTCGGTTCAGGTCGCGAATTGACAGCGTCATAGACTCCTGTAAGCGGCCGATGGTCTTGAATCCCGTGCTCGGTACTGTCTGGCGAGCGGTCTGCAGAACATATGACAGACACCAAGAGAGTCAGATAATCACAACAGTCATTGAACCCGACTCGAATGCTCACTGTGATGATCGACGTCGATCCAACGACGCTCGCCCTCGAGTTTCTCGCCGCTGCAGTCCTCGGGGCACTGGTCGGGTTTGGGGCGAAACGAGTTGCAAAACTTCTCGCGATAATTATTGGCGTCCAGTTGATGGTCGTTCGCTATCTCGAGTCACAGGAGATTCTCATTATCGACTACGAACGCCTCACGGCTGGTCTTGTCGCCTCGCAAGAACAGGTAGCAACCGCTGGTGCCGAGATACACTGGGCTGAATCACTGCTCGCGACTGTGCCGGTCGGTGTCGGCTTCCTCAGTGGCTTTCTGATCGGCTACCATCGCGGCTGAATCGGGTTTCCGTTACTACCAGCCTACCGCGTTTTCAGATCGTCTTTGTCTTTGACTATTTCCGTCTCTGCCTTGCCGCTCGAGTGTTCGTTGACAACGTCATAGAAGTCATTTTGCATCCCTGCGGGGAACGTAACGGCACCGATCCACGAGCCATCTGGTTGCCACTCCTCTCGCTCTAAGTCGCCGAACTGGCGAACCTGTGCCTGTGCACTGCCAGCATACTCTGCTGGAATTTGGACGGCAACGGTCACTTCCTCAAAACGGATCGGAATAATCGGCCGTAGTTCATCGAGTGCGTCGTCGACCTGTGACTCGACCGTCTCCATCGGATCGACAGTAAAGCCCGCCTCCTCGAGGGCGTTCTCGATGCGCTCTGGTGGGTGGGGCGCATTATCCATCTGCGGATTGATCGCGTTGCGCGCGATCGTGGTGATCAACTGCTTGCGTTTTTGCTCTTGCATCTCACGGCGCTGGTCGGCCGTGATCTGAATCTCTCCCTCTTTGATAACTTCGGGGATGATCTCGAGTGGCTCCGTTGTCTCGAAGACTTTCTCGAGATCCTCTTCGGCCGGTCGATCACCGCGCGAGGCATCCTCAAAGACGTCTTCGGCGGCGATTACCTCCTCTAAGTCGCCGTTGAACTCATCGCGTTTGATCGCGAGTGCCGCATCCGGGTCGACAAGCACCTCGAAGCGCGCTCCGTGTGACTCGAGTCGCGCCGTCACTGCCTCGTCGAGTGATATCATACCGGAGCATACCCTCGGGCAGGTAAAAGAGCTTTTCCTGCTGGTCGGCGCGAACGGGTCGTTGGTAGTCGGACAGTCAGTGGTAGAATCGAATCGCAAGCGGGGTCAGCGCCGGTCGCAAAGAGACGGTGACAGCAACCGACGACCCCGAGCGCACCACCGCGGTGCGGTCAGTTCGCGTTCGGGTCTCGATTACGGGTCGTTACTCGTCGTCGGCTTCTTCGTCCTCATCGCTGCTGAGGAGGTCGTTCTCGTCGAGGTGGGTTTCGATCGTGTCGTGGTCGAACTGGTCGAACTTCTCGGTCTCAACATCGATCGTTGCGAGGCCGACCTCGCTCGGGAGCAAGGAGCCGTCGTTGACCGACGCAAGCGCGTCGAGGGCGAGCGCGATGCCGCCGTCGAGGTCTGCTTCCTCGTCGTAGTTCTCCTCGAGGTACTCCTGAAGGTCGGCGCGTTCGGCACCGACGGCCAGGGCCTTCCACTCGTATGGCGTCCCCGAGGGGTCGGTCTCGAACAGGCGAGGTTCGCCGTTGTCGACGCCGCCGACAATCAGTGCAACGCCGAACGGTCGTGCGCCACCGACCTGCGTGTACTGCTGAATGTGGTCAGTGACTTCTTTCGTCAGCGTCTCGACGCCGATTGGCTCGCCGTAGCGCAGCTGGTTAACCTGCGTCTGTCGGCGCGCGAAGTCGATCAGCTGGCGGGCGTCGGCGACGTGGCCGGCGCTTGCGATACCGATGTGGTTGTCCGCACGATGGATCTTCTCGACGCTCGAGTCCTCGAGCAGCGGCGATGGGACTCGTTTGTCGACGGCGAGTACGACGCCGTCTTGGGTCCGCACACCGATGCTGGCTGTTCCTCGTTTGACCGCCTCACGGGCGTACTCGACCTGGTAGAGTCGACCATCCGGTGAGAAGATCGTGATGCCGCGGTCGTAGGCCTGCTGTTGGGCTTGTCCCTGCATAGTATCACGCTAAATTGAATCGTAATCGAGGTCTGTCGCACCCGTGAACGCCTCATCGAGTCGCACGTCCGCGAGATCATCTCGCACAATCGCGACTCGCTCTTCGTTCCCGAACACGACGTTTCTCTGTCCAGAAAGTTGCCGGCGGCGTCCTAAATACTTTTCTTCAGCGGCACGGATCGTGCCACTGATACCGCAAACCCGGATACCGACGGCGTCACCGTCGATCTCGTCGATACAGGCGATCGCCGCTCGAGCCGAGTCTGTCTCGCCGTGTCTGACTTTGATAATGGCTTCGCCGACGCCGTCTGCGAATTCGAAGTTCACAACTTGCAACAACGCATCGGCACTGCCTGGGTCGCCAAGCAGGTTCTGGCCGGCATACCACACCTCGCGCTGAAACGACCGCCGATCGAGGTCGGCATCAGGCCAGGATTCGAGGGCGACAGCCAGATACCGCCAGCGCGGGCGGAGGTGTTTGGGGAGGTGTTTCATTGGCTCACTCGTCCGTTTCCAGCCCCGTCTCAGCGGTGGCTGGCGACGTTGGCATCCGTTCGGCGACGAGGACGCCAACCTGCTCGTGGACGCGTTCGACTGCCGTCAGCGAGAACCCAGCGTCAGTAAAGGCATCCGCAAGCTCACCGACCGTCGCCGGATCGTCAACCTCGGGCGAATAAAACACTGCATCGGGGTCTGGCTCGCCGAAGAACATCACATCGCCGAGGACGAATTTCTGTGGCTCGAGCGCGGCGATGACGTCGATTGCCTCGCGTTTTTCGTCGTCCGAGAGATGGTGCATCGCGAAGTTCGAGGTGACGACGTCCACGCGAGCGGAGCGAGTGTGGGCTCGAGGCGTCTCCGACGACTCGGTGTCGACCGCGCCGTCGTACTCGGGTTCGCGGAACGTGCCGTAGTCGAACTCGAGGTTCTCGAGGCCCTGTTCGTCGGCTTTCGCTCGCGCTTCGTCCATCATCCCCTCGCTGATGTCGCGGCCGACAACTCGCTTCGCGTCGGGTGCGAGCGCAAGTGCAATCGCGCCGGTTCCGGTTCCAAGATCGAGAACGATGTCGTCTGCTTCGGGCGCGGCGTGTTCGATCACGAGGTTCGCACAGGCGCGATACTCGTCAGACTTCGACTCGTCGTATTCCGTCGCCTGTTCGTCGAAACGTGCGGCATGGTCCTCAAGGCTCTTCTTCATATCTCCCTCGTTCGACCCCTGGCTCAATGAACGACTCGGACTGAATCCGCCGATTGCGCTCGGCGAGGCGTTTCCATTCAGCAAGTCCATCCTCGATGAACCCACTCGAGAAGCCAAGTTCCTCGCCAAGCGCGTCCAGTTCCCGCGGCGCGCGTATCTCGAGGTGTGAACTCGGCCGCGCGCTGACCACGTAGGGGGCGTCGTAGTGATCGACGATTTCGCGGAGTTTGCGAAGCGATTGCAGCGCTCGCACGCGCCGACCGCCATGGGTCCGAAGTACCGGCGAGAGATCGAACTCGAGACGGACACCGTTCTCGAGGGCTGCTTTCACGATGACGTGATTCACGTCGCCATCGCCAGCGAACGGCTGAGCGAGCACGTCGACTTTTTCATTTTCAACGGCGAAGCGATTCAGGGCCGGCGAGCCGCCGGCAACTGCGACGATCGTCTTGTCGGTCCGGTAGTTCCCCACTGCACCGCTTGCCTGCTCGGGCGTGTCCGCGTGAATTTCGATCCCCGAGACGACATCGACGCCGTAACGCTCGCGGATCTCATCGGCGTCGTACGTCGCTCGAGCACCGGCGCGATTGCGGACGACCACACCCTCGAGGCCGTAGTCGGCGGCCGTCGCCGCAACTCTGGCGACCGTACTGTCTCCGTCTGGATCGGCGTGGACGGCCTCGTACATATCCAGACTCTCTCGAGGCGGCGACTTGGGGTTTGCGTCATGTGTTGGTGATTGCACCCGAAATCGAGAAATTGAATGGCCGGGAGTGCGCCTCGAGCAACGCGAGAGGCGCACGACTCGGGGAAGGGCAGGCTGCCACACGTAACTCACCGCAAGCAGCCTTCGACTGCGAGCGGGCCGACGACTAACCCGAAGGGGAAGGAGGAATGTTCTCGTGAGTGAATGCGAACGAGAACTCGGAAGACGCAAAGCGTCTTTCGAACGACAGCGCAAAAGTTCGGTTCTAGTTCAGGATGGACTGTGCGACGGTCGCGAGCTGGCCGTTGTCGGCTTCCTGCAGGCGCTCGTCGCCGATTTTGAGGCGCAGGCGCGGACGACCAACGTCGATTGGGACCTTCTCGGTGTCGATCAGGCCCATATCCTCGAGTTTGGTCTTCGTGCGGCTGAACGTTGCCTTGGAGGCGATGCCGACGTCTTCGCCCCACTTGCTGATGTCGTACAGCAGCGCGTCGTTTTTGGCTGCGACGAGCAGCGAGATGGTGACCTCATCGAGGCCGTCGCCGTCGCCACGGGCGGTCTCGAGCGAACTCAGGATGGAACTGAAGTCGTCTTCGGCGTCGGGGCTGATTTCCTCGGAGAGGGTTTCGCGAACGGCCGTAATCGGTGGCGTTCGGAGGTTGTATTCGGTGGCGTCTGCCCAGCGGTTTGCATAGGTGTCGTAGGTGTCCTCGACGAAGCTCTCGTCGTCGGTGACGAGGCCGCCGACGCGGTCGCCAGCGTGGACGATAGCGATGACTTCGTCTTCAGTAATCAGCAGCGAGTTCTCGGGTGCCTCTGCGAGCGTACGCAGGGCAAGGGCGTCCTCGCTGATCAGGTCGGCTGCATTCGAGGCGACGATGAAGTCGTCCATGACCTCTTTGAGCGTTCGCTCGTCTGCGAGCATGTGGACTGTGGGGAGTTCGCCCTCGAGGTCGCTTGCAACGCCGATGAACTCTTCGATGGCGTCCCAGGATGGGTTGACCATGTACACGTCTCCGGTGGTGTCCTCGAGCACAGAGCCGAGGATATCATCAATCTGATGGTTGAGTAAATTCGAAGTCATCTTTCTACAGAAGTAAACGAACACCGGCTACTTAATTTTGGCGGCCATTTGCACGCCATAACTTCTCGTCTCGTGAATGAATTGGTAATTTTTGATCCTAACATCGCTACCAGATGACAATGTTGTTGTCTAATTAATACATCTCAAGTGTGAAGCAACCGCTGTGGAGGGGGGTGGAGCCCATGCTGGAACAAATTGGTGTTGGTGAGTCAAAACTAATCGTCGTGGTAGTAGCCACGAAATGTGGACAGTGTTTCTCTGCCGTCATTGAAGCATAGTAACTATTATGTGGTCCGTGATTCACGATAGCACGTATGGTTGGGAGCCACTCTCACTGTCGACGGACCGATCAACCGATCGCACACCTACTGACAGCGATTCGGACGCGTCTCGAGACCAACCTCACCTGTCGCGCAAAACGCGTGAGCACCTACAGCGGACCGTAACAGGTGTTAGAGCCACACGAAACGAGCCGGATTAATAGTTTAGGAAACGCTCACTGAAACTGCCTCGAGAGCGCTCGAGACCAGTAGATATCGCCATTGTAGATTACTGCTGCATCACAGTCTGCAAGCAGTGAGGCAACCTCGTCGCGCTCGAGTAAGAAGTTCGATTCGTTGCCACAGAGCGTTGCGAGTTCGTTTTCGTCGGTGTGAGGGACGTAGTAGGTCCCAGTCGTCTGTGTCGAGTAGCAGTCGAACGTGACGAGATACTGGTTGGGCACGGCTGTCTCACTGTCGTCGTCGGGAACTGCCTCGAGGGTTATCGTCGTGGGTTGTTGATGCTCGCCGTCGGTCAGTGAGTGCGTGCCGTCGCCGACAACGGCGTAGTCTTTGCCCATCATGATTCGGCTGCGCGCGAGGCTCATGGCACGTTCGATGCTAAAGCCGTTCGCGAGGAAGGTCGCAAACGAGGAGCCAACCTTGAGCGCGTGGTCGTTGAGCACTTTCGTGAACGTGACTGCTCCCGCAACGCTGCCTTTCTCGATGAGCGTCTGGCCCTCGTAAAAGGAGCCACAGGCATTGAGGAAGAACGTCTGTGTACGACAGCGATCGAGACTCGAGGCCGCGAGATTGCCGTCGGGACAGCGCAAGCCGTCGGTTTCGCAGTGGCCGATGTAGTGGACGAAGTCATGGCGACTCTCGAGGATGCGAGCGAGGTCTGCCGTTCGAAGTGATTCATCGACCGTGACGTCGATCGACCGGTCCTCGGCACGGCGGCGATACGTTTCGGCGACGGCTTCGTGTTCGCCTGCCATCTCGGCGTCGTTGAGGATGACGCGAATCGACATGGGACCACTCGAGTCATCTCCGTTTGCGAGGTACTCGAGTCGGTTGCGGTAGGCAGCGGGATCGGATTTGAAGACGTCGATCGGGACGCCATCGGCGAGCCAGCCGTGTGTGCGTCCGTGGTGGAGTTCGGGTTTGACGACATCGACCGAAGCGACCTGCCCGGTACTTGCACGAGTTCGTGTGCTGGTCTGTGACTGTGAGCGCAAACTCGAGTGTGTCATATCAGTGTGATTGCTCGAGCCAGCGAGCGTCTCGGTCCGGCCCGGTTGCTCACGATCGGTCGGCGGGGTGACTCGGTAGAAATCGTCGAGTGAGCGCTCGACGAGTTCCTGGCCTTCGAGTTCGGTGGTCCGTGGCTGGTAGATGAGGCTCATCCGATCGAGCAAGAACGGCAGCGTCTCGAGGCGGTCGTAGGTGGGGGTGACGTACGTCGCGAGGTGCCACTCGGGGAGTCGGTGTTCGATCGCTTCGAATGGGATTTCGAGGTAGGCAGCCAATCGGTCCTGTGGGCTCGCCTCGTAGAGGTACTCGCTGTTGAGTCCGAGGGCGTCGATCAGTTTGAGCTCCGAGAGCGACGTACCGTAGGGGCCGACGTTTCGGACCAAACAGTCCAGAAAGAACGTTTTGCGGAGCAACTGGGCGATATCGTCCTCGAGCGCTGGAAGGGGTTCGAGTTCGGTTTCGACACCGCGGTCAGCCAGCCGAATGCGTGCGTAATCGAACCGGTTGTCGGTCGTGACCGTCGCTTGCAGATAGTACGCAAGCGGCGCGATACTGTACAGTGCCTCGTAGTTCGGCGGAACGATGAGTTCGATGCCGGTGTCTGGACACTCGCGCTCGAGGTGGGTCGGAATCTCGAGGGTGTCACCGGACTCGAGCAGCGGTGGGTGACCCCGAAGGGTGGGGTAGGTTCGGTCCGGCCCGTCCGTTTTGTGGGCGACACTGAGATGTGAGAGAGCCTCAGCAATGGCATCGGGCTGGTCGGGGACGGTAATTGTATCGACTGGCAACTCGTTCCGGCTTCGGAATCCGAGGATGACGCGGGTTTGCTCGGGCAAAGAGAGAGTGACCGATTCGAACCCATCCGTCTGCGTGAGCGTTGCACGCCCGCTCAGGCGAACGTACGTCTTGATCTCTGCATCGATGTCGATTACGTAGTCGTCTGCCGGCAACGATAGCGACTCGTCGGTTGGGGTGAGTTCGTACCGCGTGTCTGTCTCGAGTGAAAATGCATAGACAACGGCGTGGGGAACGGTCAGCTCGCTCGTCGAGACAGCGAGTGTTTCGTCGACCGGTCGTGGAAACGTTGTCGTGCATGCAGCGACACGGTCGACGCCGTCGACGGCAAGCTCCGCGCTCGCGCGGTCTGTCACACGAAGCGTTGATCCGATACGTTCCCACTCGATCATTGGCTCTTCTGAATGGTCCGTGGTTTAGTTAATTGTTCTGAACGTTACCATCACTTATGGCTACCGGTCGGGTTACCAGTCGACTCGAGTCCACGGTGTCTCGTGATCGGACACCCACTGTTTACGTACCGCTGCAGTGACGGTCAGTCGTGTCTATCTTTGAGTGGCTTACTGCGCTGTAATTAGTCTGGTGTTCTCGTGGTGAGTCTCCACTGTGTACGAATCCGATCAACTCTGGCGGTGGAAAGGTACACTTATACAGCCGCCAGTCCGCACATCGGATATGGAACACGATCAGGTTCGGGAGGTCGATCCCGACGTTGCCGACGCACTCGAGAACGAGGTCGATCGCCAGCGCTCGTCGCTGCAGATGATCGCCAGCGAAAACCACGTGAGCGAGGCCGTCCTCGACGCCCAGGGCAGCGCCCTGACGAACAAGTACGCCGAGGGCTACCCCGGCGAGCGCTACTACGGTGGCTGTGAGTTCGCCGACGAGATCGAACAGCTCGCTATCGACCGAGCAACGGAACTGTTCGGTCCCGAACACGTCAACGTTCAGCCCCACTCGGGCACGCAGGCCAATCAGGCCGTTTACTTCTCCATACTCGAGCCCGGCGATAAGATCCTCTCGCTGGATCTGACCCACGGCGGCCACCTGAGCCACGGTCACCCGGCGAACTTCGTCGGCCAACTGTACGACGTCGAGCAGTACGAAGTCGACGCTGAGACGGGTTACGTCGACTACGACGGCCTCGCAGAACAGGCTGCCGAGTTCGAGCCGGACATCATCGTCTCGGGTTACTCAGCGTACCCACGCGAAATCGAATGGGAGCGCATTCAGGACGTCGCCGACGACGTCGACGCCTACCACCTCGCGGACATCGCCCACATCACCGGCCTCGTCGCCGCGGGCGTCCACGACTCGCCCGTCGGCATCGCCGACTTCGTCACCGGCAGCACGCACAAGACCATCCGCGCCGGCCGCGGTGGCATCGTCATGTGCGACGAAGAGTACGCAGACGGCATCGATTCGGCTGTCTTCCCCGGCGGTCAGGGCGGCCCCCTGATGCACAACATCGCTGGCAAGGCCGTCGGCTTCAAGGAAGCTCTCGAGCCCGAGTTCGAAGACTACGCCGAACAGACCGTCGCCAACGCAAAAGCACTCGGTGAGCAACTCGCCGAGAACGGCTTCTCGCTTGTCTCCGAGGGCACCGACAACCACCTCGTGCTCGTTGACCTGCGCGAGAGCCACCCCGACACCTCCGGCGGCGACGCCGAAGACGCCCTCGAGGCGGCCGGCATCGTCCTGAACGGCAACACGGTGCCCGGCGAGACGCGCTCGGCGTTTAACCCCTCGGGTATCCGCGCGGGCACGCCCGGTCTGACCACTCGCGGCTTCGATGAGGACGACTGTCGCACAGTTGCCGACCTGATCACCCGCGTCATCGACAACCCAACGGACGAAGACGTTCGCGAGGAGGTCCGCGAAGAGGTCGACCGACTCTGCGACGAGAACCCACTCTACGAGTAGGTCTTCTACTCTTTCTCGAGGACTGCGCGCCACTGCACGTCGCTGTAGCGATGCTCGCAGACCTCCCATGGCGTTCCGATAGTCGCTTCCCGAAGCCGGTCGATGCTGAACAGCCGAAAGAGTAGCGTTCGGCTCACGTCGCCCTTGTACGCGAGGTGGTACACCCGGTAGGCAAAGCCGGGCGCGGAGTCCTCGCGGTAGCCAAATGCTTCTGCCGTCGCCTCGAGTTCGGGCGCGTAGTTGTCGAGAACTGCGGTTGCGTCGGGCGTCGTGACGGACGCCAGATCCGCCAGAAACTCGCGGACGCCTGCCATTGAGCCAGCGAGTCCGACCTGCGTCCCGATGGCATGGGCTGACCGAAACCGATCGTGTTCGAAGTACTCACGAAGCGCGAACATATCCGCAAGCCGTGCGTCGCGAACGCCGCGGTCGTCCATCGTCTCGACGAGGTGCTCGCTGACCTCGATGGCGACCGTTTTGAACTGGTCCTGATAGTACAGGGCGTCCCGGCCGACACCCGCGCCCATCTCGAGCAGCGGCCCCTCGAGCCACTGGTCGCGCCAGGCGTTGTCCGTGTGCTCGCCGAAGTACCACTCCTCGATTCGGTGTTCACGCACGTCGTCGCCGTCGCGGTCGTACAGTGGCTCGTCCCGCTCGCCGAGATAGTGGTCGCGAATCGCGCGACCGAACGGGTCCGTGTCCGTCATACTGTGTGACACACCAGCGAGGACAATATGTGCTCTTGAACTTCGGTACCGGTTCACGCTTTTTGCCAAAGGCAGCGAACGCAACGCACACAACCAGAATACGCGCGCACCAGCTTTGCCCTGCTCCGCCATGTTCGTGCCCCATGTCGAACGATTACACGGCCAGTCGGCGAGCGGTGCTTTCGTCGGTGGGTACCGCCGGAGTAGCCGCACTCGTTGGGTCGACAAGATCGGCCAGCGCCTCTCGAGCGAGTCTGACGAACTCGGTCGATGACGACCCCGAGACGATCCCACGTGGCCTCGAGCGCATCGAACGCCAGTTTCAGTCCCAACTCGAGGATGGACTCCACCACGGGGCCCAACTCGCGGTCTATCAGGGCGAAGAGCTTGTGGTCGACCTTGCGGGCGGGATCACGGGCACTGAGGATGGCGACGACATGCCGATGGATGAGAGCGAACCCGATGGGATTGAAACGGAACCCGACTCGAGATTCGTCCTCTTTTCGAACACCAAGCCGCTTGCGGCGGCCTGCGTGCACGTCCTCGCTGATACAGGCGACCTCGCGTTCGCCGATCCAATCGTCGAGCACTGGCCCGACTTTGCGGATGCGGGGTCAGAGAAGGCTGAAGTGACGGTTCGCCACGTTCTGACGCATCAATCCGGACTGTCGGAGACGCCGGTCGATCAGGCCTACGAGGACTGGACCGATCCCGACGCGCTGGCCGAAGGAGTCGAAGAGGCCGAACTCGAGTTCTCGCCGGGCGAGGACACCTCCTACCAGTTCTATAGCTTCGGCTGGATCGTCGGCGAGTTGGTACGACAGGTCACGGGCGAACGAATTGATGACTTCGCGCGTGAGCACGTCTTCGAGCCGCTCGAGATGGACCGCACCCACATTGGTCGCCCCGCGGACGAGGACATCGATGTGGCGACGCTCGCGGGATTTGAACCCTACGACCGGGTTGGCGAACCGGGGCTGATGGCCGGCTATACGACTGCGGAGGCCGCAGAGACGTACAACCAGGAAGAGGCACAGGAAGGGCTCAACCCCGCCTGGACGGGAATCGGCCCAACGCGGGAACTCGCGCGCTTTTACGCCTGCTACCTGAACGGCGGCGAGTTCGACGGGACGCGCATTCTGAGCGAGGAGGTTGTCGAGGAAGCACTCGAGGTCCACGTAGAGGAACCACCAGAGGCGGGGATTGGCACCGCGGACCGGTACGGACTCGGCTTTCAACATGGCGGCGCGCTCCCCGACCGCCGCGGGGTTCCCTCACCCGAAGGGACGTTCGGTCACGGCGGCCTCGGCAGCAGCATGACGTGGGCCGAACCGGAGACGGACCTCGCGTTCGCCTACGTCGTCAATGGAATCCGGGACGGCTACGAGCACGACATGCGCTCGGCGATCCTCTCTGAGACTGTCCGGTTGGAACTCTCCTAATGATCTCCATTCCAGTGTCGTTGAATCCTCTCAGTGCCGCCGTACGGTCGCCGTGATCTCGGGCTCCGGCCGGAGCGCAATCGTCGGTGCGAACGTCAGTGGCTCCTCGAGCGACACCTCGAGTGCGACGCGGTCGACCATCGTCGCCAGCGCGAGGTGCAGTTCCAGTCGGGCGAAGTGCATGCCGATGCAGTGGCGCGGCCCGCCACTGAAGGGGAAGTAGGCGTATTGCGGCCGCTCTTTTTCGTGATTCCACCGCGACGGTTGAAACGCCGTTGGCGAGTCCCAGAACCGCTCGTCTCGATGCAACACCCACTGCGGGAGCAGGAGTTCCGCGCCGGCTGGCAACTGATAGCCGCCGAGTGTCACCGGCTCGGTCGCCTTCCGCATCGTGTTCCACGCCGGCGGATATAGCCGCAGCGTCTCAGCAACGACGTTTTGGTGGGTCTCGAGGCGCTCGAGTGACTCGATATCTGGCCGTCCGTCACCGACGTGCTCGTCGTGCTCCGCGACGAGCGACCGGCGAACGTCGGGGTGTTCGCTGAGGAGGTACCAGCCGTAGGTCAGTCCCAGCGCGGAGGTGTCGGAGCCGGCGAGCAGCAGGGCGACGAGGTTGTGGCGGACCTCCTCGAGAGTCAGTTCGCCGCGGTCGTGGGCCTCAAGCAACACCGAGCAGGCGTCGGTCCGGTTTCTGTCCCTGTTTTCGGCCTCGGTCTCCTTCCCATCTCTGTCAGCACTCTCACGATCTGCGTCTCGCCGCGCCTCGAGACATCGATCAATGTAGTCGTCGAGTTCGGTTACAGCCCGTCGGAACCGACGGTCGGTCAGGGTCGGGACCCAGCCCGGGACCAGTTGACCAGGGCGTCGCGGATCACTTCGGTCGATGAGGGCGTCCGTCGCGTTCAGGACGACGTCTTCGTCGCCACGGATATCCACGCTCAGGAGCGTCTCGGTGAGGACATCGAGTGTGAGCAGTCGCATCTCCCGATGGAGATCGATTTCCTCACCGTCGTCCCACATGTCGATTCGGCGAATCGTCTGCTCAACGATCGCGTCCGCGTAGCGATCGATGGTGTCTCGAGTGAACGCCGGCTGGAGCGCCCGTCGAAGCTGCTGCCATCGATTGCCGGCGGTAGTCGTGACGGCGTGATCCTCGATACCCGCGAACGCCCGTTGTTGCTGTGCAGCGATTGTGAACCGCCCGTCGCCGTCGTGGAGAACCTCCTCGACGATTTCCGGGTTAGAGACCAGATAGAACGTCTCACCCGGAAACTCGAGGTGGACGATATCGCCGCGTTCGGCCCACCGCTGCAGTGCGCCGAACGGATCGCGCGAGAACTCGAGGGCGTGACCGAGCAATGGCGCGCCGTCTGGTTTTGGGGGCGTCGACTGGCTCATACAGAACATTCTGTTCGATCTCCAATAATTCTAGGCCACGAATCTCTCGTCGGCAGAGTCGACCCAACACTGTTTGATCCGTCTCACCACAATTTCTATGCACAACCATGTGTAACAAGCACGGATACCGGGCCGAAAGTGAGCACGAATCCGAGAGTTAATTATCCTCGCGGTTGCCCACTCGAGTATGACCGAGATTATCGACGGCAACGCTGTCGCGAGCGAGATCCGTGACGATCTGACCGACGCCATCGAGACGCTCGCCGACGCGGGCGCACGACCGGGCCTGGCGACAGTGTTGATGGGCGACGATCCCGCCAGCGAGACGTATGTCAATATGAAACAGCGCGATTGCGAGGAGGTCGGCATCGAGAGCTATCACGTCGATGTCGACGGTGACGCCTCGCCCGAGACGCTGTACGACGAAATCGCTGCGCTCAACGACAACGACGATGTCCACGGCTACATCGTGCAGGCACCCGTTCCGGACCACGTCGACTACCGCGAGGTCATCCGCCGCGTCGACCCCGCCAAAGACGTCGACGGCTTCCACCCAGAGAACGTCGGTCGCCTCGTCGCTGGCGACGCCCGCTTCCGACCCTGCACGCCCCACGGCGTCCAGAAACTGCTCGAGTCAGCAGGCGTCGAAACCGAGGGTAAAGACGTGACAATCGTCGGCCGCTCGGACATCGTCGGCAAGCCCCTCGCCAATCTGTTGATCCAGAAGGCCGAGGACGGCAACGCAACGGTGACGGTCTGTCACTCCCGAACCGAAGACCTCGCGGAGAAAACGCGAAGCGCGGATATCGTCGTCGCCGCCGCTGGCGCACCGGAACTTGTCGACGGCTCGATGATTGGCGACGGTGCTGTCGTGATCGACGTGGGTGTCAACCGTGTCGACGCCGATACTGAGAAGGGCTATGAACTCGTCGGCGATGTCGAGTTCGAGAGCGCAAAGGAGAATGCAAGTGCGATCACGCCAGTCCCCGGCGGCGTCGGCCCGATGACGCGCGCGTTGTTACTGTATAACACCGTCAAAGCCGCAAGTCTGCAGGAAGGCATCGACGTCGACCTCCCGTAACCGCGCTCGGTTCGTCTCTTTCTACCCTGTGAACTCGAGGGCCTCGAGTCGGTCCTGTGCCTGCGTAAGCGCCAGTTCGTCACCACGCAGCCCGTTCGCCAGGGCTCGCGTTGCTTCGACGAGTCGCTCTGCAGTCTGTGGGTCGATATCGCCGTCGAGCATCCGGATTCGAGTCACGTGTTCGCCGAGCGTCTCGAGTGCGCTGCGTTCGCTCGCAGTGGTGTCGCGTTCCTCGAGCCACGTGCGGATGTCGCGTCGGTACTCGCGGACGGCGTTTGCGTAGGCAAGGCCGCGGGCCGACTGGAGTGAGGGCGGGACATCTGCAGTCGGTGGCCGTTCGCCGAGATCTGCATCACGAAGTAACGAGAGAAAGTACAGTTCGTCGCGATCTGCGAGGCGGATTTCGCGGGCGACGATATCGGAGACGTGCAGCAGTTCGGTCGCGCCGAGATAGGTGTCATCGAGGTCGCGCAACTGGCCAGCGTTGATGAAGCCGCGACGGCGAACGTACTCGCGGCAGTGGGTGTGTGCGCGGTCGGCGAGTTCACTCGTTTTTACGTCGTCGATATCGCTTCGAATCGGCGTGAGATCGAACTCGATTGGCAGATCGGTGTGTTCGGTTCGCTCATCGATGCCGACGCTCTGGATGCTTCCACAGGCCGGACAGCCGATGCTTCCGGTTTCGTAGTACGACCAGCGCGTCCCACATTCGCTACACTCGCGCTCGCCCCGGATTTTCATACGCGGACGTACGAGCGGGTAACCAAAAGTCCCACCGGAGTTGTCGTACCTGATCGCGTTCGATTACCAGAATTGAGGCGAGAATGCCCCTTCCTCAAGGGGCGAGTATTGCGAGCGAGTAGGGAGGGGATGAATCGCCGCACGGTAGTACAAACCATTAAGCGAACACATCTCTAATCGAGAGATAGCGATGGAGTACAGTCACCGCTACCCTGCATACCCGACACAAGAGGTAGCGGTTGAACTGCAACGTCACATCGACGTTCATCGCCAAGCGTACAATTATACTCTCTACGAGTACGAGAACGTAGACGCCGACGATATCGGTTCCACGTACAAACACCACTACCGACTTCCCGACTGGAAAGACGAGTTCCCCGTCTTCTCGGAAGTTAACTCAAAAGCTCTGCAACGAACTGTCACCCGATTCTACCAGAACCTTGACGGACTCTCCGAGCAGAAACAAAACGGTCGAAAGGTCGGGAAACTCAAGTGGAAGTCCCCAAAGGAGTTCCAGAGTATGACGTACTCGCAGTCCGGCTTCGAACTCAAAAACACGAGTGGCCGACGTGCGACGCTCTGACTCTCCAAAATCGGCAACATCCCGATCCGCTACCACCGCGAGATCCCAGACGAAGCAGCCATCAAAGAAGTCACAGTCAAGAAGGAGACAACTGGTGAGTGGTTCGTCTCCTTCGGCCTCGAAACCGATGAAGCCAATCTACCCGCGAAACCGGACGCAAATTCGCTCGACACGAGCAACAGCGTCGGCGTTGATCTCGGCATTCTGAACTACATCCACACTAGTGACGGCAAGATTGTAGATTGGCTCGACCTCAAAGACGAATACGCCCGCCTCCGCCGTGAACAACGCAAGTTGTCGCGGAAAGAAGAAGGGGCGAACAACTACGAGAAGCAACGCCGAGAAGTGGCGAAGGTCAAGCGTCACATCCGTCGGAAGGTGCTGGACTACCAGCACAAGTTGACGACGTGGCTCGTCTGCGAATACGATGCCGTGTTCGTCGAGGACTTGGATGTGAAGGGGATGTTGGAACAGTCGCACAACGCTCGGAACAAACAGGATGCAGCGTGGCGACAGTTCATCTCCCTCCTCGAATATAAGGCTGATTTGTACGGCTGTCACGTCGTTGAGGTGGAAGCCGCTGGGACGACGAAGGAGTGCGCGTCGTGCGGTGTCGAAACAGCGAAACCGATCTGGGTCAGAGAACACTCGTGTCCGTCGTGTGGGTTCGAGTGTGGCCGGGACGCGAATGCGGTCGTCAGACTACGTCTGACGGGCAGCAAAATCGCACGCGATTTTGCGACGGCGATGAACGTCTTGCAGCGCGGCTTTTCTGAGTTAGGGCTGGGATGGCCCGAAGATACGCCTGTGGAGACTGCGCTCCCTACGGACACCCATTCGGTGTCTGCAAAGTGCGTCATAGAAACAGGAAGCCCCATCTGCTCACGGGCGCGAAGCGCCCGTTCGCATGGTCCGTGAGACCGTCGGTCTCACGCTACCCTCAACGAAACCGCACCGGCGGCTGAGTAGGGTGGGGTAGGTCACGCAGTCTGGCGAACCAGCACAAAAATACTGGTGATGCCGCCAAGCGACACCGTGAGCCAGTACGTGCTGAGGCGATAGATGAGCGCGATCGTTAACGCGGCTGCTGGCTCGAGACCGGCAAGCGCGGTTAGTCCGGCGGTGATCATGGCCTCGACGCCGCCGGTGCCCCCAGGTGCGGGGACGACTGAGCCGAGTTTGCCAAGCGCAACGACGAGTGCGACGATTGGGAGGGCGAGTTCGTAGCCAATCGCGAGTCCGCCAAAATACACTGGCAGCATGAGAAAGGCCATCCCGAGATGGGCAGCAAGGACTGCGACCAGCAGCGTCGGTCGATCGGTTGTGATCTGCTCGAGTGACTCATAGAATCCATCGAGTCGAGCACGGACCGCAGTGGCCTTCAGGTGGTCGTCAAACCGAGTCGTGAACCGACTGGTCAGACGATGCAGCGCGTTTGTGAGTGTGAGAACGAGTCGATAGACGATTTTCGGTCGCCGAATCGCGACGGCAACGATCGCAACGAGAGCCAGGAAGACGCCACTGAATGCGATCAGTTGGGTGCCCAGTCCATCACCGAGTGTGCCCTCTATTGTGATGGCACCAAGTGCGAGAAAGCCGAACGTGTAGTACGGGACGTAGTTGAGCAAGTCGGCTGAAAGAACGCCAGCGAGGCCGTCTTCAAACGCAATTGACTCTCCTCGAGCGACCAGGTAGGCGACGAACGGCTCGGTTGCGAGTTGGCCGTAGGGCGTGACGTACTTGATGAACATTGCGGTCAGAAAGACGGCGGCGATGCGTCTGCGGGTAATCGACCTGTCGACGACTGCGAGAAATCGTTCCCAGACGATGCCACGAAACGTGAGAGCGAGCAGGCCTGAACAGACCCCAAGCGCGAGAAATCGGCGGTCTGCGCGCTGGAACTGAGCGAGCACGTCGTGGCCACCGATGACGAACAATAGCACAGCCAACACACAGAGGGCGAGTACAAACCCAAGCGCGATCCGACGTTTCACATCCCGACCGTCTCAGCGTGCCTACAATTACGTTGCGACTCGCCGTACTCGGGCACGTTCATCGTGTGGCTTTTGGGTATGACGATCTGCTCGAGACGGTCTTCAGTCGGCAGAATTGTACGGAAAAGTGAGTGTAACGGGTCGAAAACCATCATCAGTTTTCGGATGCTGTTCAATACGTCATTAACATACGGCATCTGCAGGCCGCACCGAAACCAAGTGGAACGTCCTATCCAGAGATATGTCCCATCAAAGACTGAACCGACGCAAGTTCGTCGCAGCAGTAGGTACGACCAGTGCGCTCGTCCTGGCCGGCTGTGCAGATGACGGCAATGGTGATGACCCAGACGAAGAAGAACCAGAAGACGATGACGCTGCAGTTGACGACGAAAATGACGACGATCCACTCGATGACGAAGAGGACGATGACGAGATGGATGACGAAGAGGATGATGACGAGATGGACGACGATGAGGATGGTTACACGCTAACCGTCACCGTCGAAGACGCTAACGGCAACGCTGTCGAAGGTGCAACCGTCGAACTCGAGGAGGCTGACGAAGACGACGAGGACGACGATGAGATGGACGACGACGATGAAGAGTTGGATGATGACGAGGACGAAAACGACGAAAACGACGAAGACGATGAGGACGACGAGGACGACGATGACGACCTGATGGACGATGACGAAGACGACGAAGACTGGGAAGACGAAACCGACGACAACGGTGAAGTCGAATTCGAGGATCTCGAGGATGGCGAGTACACGGCCCACGCCGAATACGAGGGCGACGAGGCCGAGGAAGATGTCGAAATCGACGGCGACGACGAGGACGTCACCCTGACGCTCGAGGATACTGAGGTTGACGACGAGGATGACGAAGACGATGATGACATGATGGACGACGATGACGAAGATGACGACAACGACGACGCCTAATCGATCTCCGTAGCCGTTCGACTGCGTCTCGGCTCATCCGCTCCTGGCCGCTTTTTTTCGACGACACAACTGCGACCGAGAGTGATAACTGGCCAGTTCCGCTCACTCGAGAGGCGCCTTCCCCAAAGCGGTCTTGGTCGTTCATCCCATAGTATCGCCTATGCGCGATGAATCGGAGATTCGCGAGCAGTATGAGTTCCTCACTGAACAACTCGAGAGCGACGAGATGCGCCACGATGGCGTCGAAGAGATGTTTACCTATTACAAGCGTGCACTCGGCTGGGTGCTCGAGGAGGAACACATCTAGAAACTCCAACCTATCATCATCCGAGCCTGTGTCGGAACAGTTAAGTACACCCAGCGAATTTTTTCACGTGACGCTTCGCTTGGAGGGCCGAAGCGTCAGCGGGGACCAATTCAGGGCGGCAAGCAATCGCGTGGCCTTTTTCCGCCACGCGATTTGCTTTCCTGTTTACGAACACTAACTCGCGAGCGATTGCTCGGAGCAGTTTTGCATTCAGAGCACTCGATGACACCAATCGGTCTCGCTACCAACCCAGATCCGATAGCCCTGCGCTTCTACACACTGCATCCGCCACGCTCTGAATCTGCCACACCGCATCAGTCACGCCCCACATCCGCCACATACCACTCTCAGACAGTCTCTTTCAGCATGTCGTTTATATACGTTCCCGGTGAACGCTCGGGAGTGAACGAGGTTCCGTTGCAACTCGTCGAGGCGCCGCTCGAGGAGCCAGTCGTTCGAATTGCGCTCGCTGGGGCGCTGGGGATGTTCCTCGGCCTCGAGCGCGAGTGGTCACAGAAGGCGGCCGGTATTCGGACGTTTTCGCTGATCAGCCTGCTCGCAGCGGTGTTTACGATTCTTGTCGTCGAGTCCGATATCGGGGAGAGTCTCCTGATTCTGGGTGGCCTGCTCGTCATCGTCCAGGGTGTGTTGCTAGCCGTCAAGGGCTTGCTCGGCGAACCGGACGCCAGCGAGGCCGGACTGTCACTGACCACCTCTGTCTCGATGCTCGTCGCCTACGGCGTCGGCGCGCTCGTCGCGGCCGAGTTTATTGTCGAGGGCGTCACCGTCGCCGTCCTCTCATCGTTACTGCTCGTCTTAAAGCGGGAACTGCACGAGTTCGCCTGGGGGCTCTCGCGCGAGGAGATGCGCTCGACGACCGAATTCGCGATTCTTGCATTCGTCATCTACCCCCTGTTGCCGCCCGAGTACCCACTCGATCTCGGTGCGACGACGATTGATCTCGAGCCACAGGTGATCTGGCTCATGGTCGTCGCCGTCGCCGGCATCGGCATCGTCAACTACGCTATCGTCTCGAGTTACGGCGGTCGGGGAATTGCCGTGACTGGGTTTTTCGGCGGACTCGCGTCCTCAACAGCCGTCGTCGGGACGATGCTGGATCACGTCCGCCAGCGCCCCGGTGCCGCCTCCTACGCTGTGGCCGCAATTTTACTTGCGAACGCGGCGATGGCGGCTCGCAACCTCGCGATTGCAGTCGGCTTTACGATCGGCAGTGGCAGTCCAGTCCTCATCGAAGCGGTCGTCCCACTCGGTGCTGTCATCATCCTCGCGTTTGCCATCGCTGGCCTCACCGCCGACTGGCGTCAATCCGGCGAGATGGAACTCGAGAGTCCGTTTTCGCTGAAAAACGCACTCGGCTTCGGCGCGGTCTTTTTTGGCGTGCTCGTCTTCGGCTCGCTCGCTGAAACCTGGTTCGGCACCCTTGGGTTCTACGCCACGGCTGTCGCAAGTGGGTTCGTCTCGAGTGCGGGTGCAACGACCTCTGCAGTCGTGCTCTACCGCGGCGGTGAACTCGCAGCCGCCGAGGCGACGATTGCAATCTTGCTCGCGACGGTCTCGAGTATCATCGTGAAAGCGATGCTGGCCGCAACGTCGTCGAACCAGCGGTTTCGCCGCCAGATCGCCATCTACAGCGTCGTGCTGTTAGTCGGCGGTGCGGTTGCCTCGGTGGTTTTCGTCATCTAGTGACCAGTATTTCACTATTGTCACTCGAGGTCCGGTTTACGCGGGAAAACGTGAACAAATACTCAGAATCGCAGACCGTTCGGATGAGTTTTAGTCCATCCCGTTCTATCATGTGTATGGATCGCGACACGGTCGAGCCCTCGGTCGAGACCCTCCCCGGTGAGCGGGCGGCACAGTGGGCCACGTACCACCATACGGTTGCCGCACCGAGTACGTACGTCTACGAGTTTGTCTGGGATACGAGCGCACCGGCTGTCGGCCCGTTCTGTACCGACGTCGATGGCAACGTCTTGCTGGATTTTACGAGTCACGTCGCTGCCGCCCCACTTGGGTACAACAATCCGGCTCTCCGGGAGCGACTCGAGGCGTTCGACCTCGTCGACCCGCTGAAAATCGCCGGACAGGATTTCTACGTGAGTCTCGACGGCGCAGCACCCGACGAGACCGAGTTCCCTGGCCCAACCCAACTCATGGACCGCCTCGTTGCCACAACGGAGCAGTACGACATGGATCGCGTCTTTCTCTCGAACTCGGGCGCTGAAGCCGTCGAGAACGCGATTAAGATCTGTTACACGTCGGGTGGTCACCGCGGCGCAACTTTCGAGGGCGCGTTTCATGGGCGTACGCTCGGCGCGCTCTCGCTCAACCGCTCGAAGACTGTTCACCGCCAAGGCTATCCCGAGATCCCAGGCATAATCGCCCTTCCGTACCCAGATAGCCGAGAGACCTACGAAACCCGGTGGCTGACCGATGGTCCCGGCGGGAACGTCCTCGCAGACAAACTCCATCCCGACACCGGCGTTATCGACCCCGACGAACTCGCCTACGTCATCCTCGAGCCGATTCAGGGCGAAGGCGGCTATCGCGTTGGCCACCCCGAGTTCGCCCGCGACCTCGAGGCGCTGCGCGAACGCTACGACCTGAAAATCGTCGTCGACGAAATCCAGTCCGGCGTGGGCCGAACTGGGGAACTGTGGGCCGTCGACCACCTCGAGTTGACGCCGGATGTCATCGCCGCGGGCAAGGGCCTGCGCGTCGGCGCGACGATTTCACGCTCGGACGTCTTCCCTGAGGAAACGGGACGACTCTCTTCGACGTGGGGCGCAGGCGACATCCTCGCCTCGCTACAGGGCGCGTTGACACTCGACGTGATCCACGACCAGAACCTGCTCGCGAACGTGCGCACACGTGGTGAGCACCTCCGAACCCGCCTCGAGGAACTGGCCGACGAACACGAGTGCCTCATCGACGTTCGCGGCCGCGGCCTCATGCTTGCCGTCGAGTTCGATACCAAAGCCCGACGCGAAACCGTCCTCGAGGCGGCGTTCGAGCGCGGCCTCCTGTTGCTTGGTTGTGGGTACAAAACGCTGCGATTGCTCCCGCCGCTGGACGTGACCGAACGCGAGATTGACCTTGCGATGGGGCTGCTCGAGGAGGCTATTGACGTGACCGCGGAGATCTGAGTCGGAGACATGAGAAGGGGCGATGAGCGCTCTCGAGTGCCCCAATATATAGTCTCACATCATTATTTCCTCGAGAACGACTGTTACGACATCTTTTTCACCACCGACTGCTACCACCTAGTTGTATGAGCGACTTCGACAAGTTCAGCGACGTTGGCGAGGCGGACGTAACACGTGCAATCGGGCAGGAGTGGACCCAGGAGTTCATGGACTTCTCCGACTCTGACGTCATCATCGTCGGCGGCGGTCCCTCGGGACTGACCGCGGCGAAAGAACTCGCAGAGCGCGGTGTCAAAGTGATGGTCGTCGAGAAGAACAACTATCTCGGCGGCGGCTTCTGGCTCGGTGGCTTCCTCATGAACAAAGTCACCGTTCGCGACCCAGCCCAGCAGATTCTCGACGAACTCGAGGTCTCCCACAAGCAGTCCGAAGACAGCGAGGGACTCTACGTCGCGAACGGTCCAGAGGCCTGTTCCGGCCTGATTAAAGCCGCCTGCGACGCGGGCGCAAAGATGCAGAACATGACCGAGTTCACGGACATCGTCATCCGTGAGGATCACAAGGTCTCGGGAATCGTCATGAACTGGACACCGGTCCACGCGCTGCCACGCGAGATCACCTGTGTCGATCCGATTGCGGTCGAAGCAGATCTGGTCATCGACGCGACGGGTCACGACGCGATGGCGATTACGAAACTCGACGAGCGCGGCGTGCTCGACGCACCCGGCATTCAGGATGCCAAAGAGCGCGGGAAGGTCATGGACCAGACGGATGACGACACCTACGGCGCACCCGGCCACGACTCGCCCGGCCACGACTCGATGTGGGTCGGCAAGTCCGAAGACGCCGTCGTCGAACACACCGGCCTCGTCCACGAGGGCCTGATCGCGACCGGTATGGCCACCGCGACGACCTACGGCCTGCCACGCATGGGCCCAACCTTCGGTGCCATGCTCGTCTCCGGTAAACGCGCTGCCCAGGTCGCACTCGATGAACTCGAGGTCGACGCCGAACCCGTCGACATCACCTCGCGTGCGGCAACGCCGGCCGACGACTGAACACGAACGGAGACGAGTCATCTCATGGTCGAGCGAGTGATCTGCTATCGAGCGCCGACAACTGTCGTTGATGTCGAGCTGATCGCGGACTGGATAGCCGAGCGCATTCCCGCGACGGTAACTGTCCGTGACCGATATCTCGACGTTCACCGGGGCGACGACGCCCAATTAGCCGAGCGATTCGCCGAAGCGCGAGTCCCGTCACCGTACGAGCGCGACACTGGCAATACGATGCTGGGAACGATTCGCTACGAAGAACGCGCCCTCGAGCATCCCGAGCGAAGCGGTGGCGTCCTGTACGACGGTGTGCAGGTCCAGCGTGCGCTCAACGCAGCGTTGCCCGCTGACGAGCGTGGCCTCGAGACCGCACATATCGCCTTTCTCGATCGTGCAATCGGCACCTGGGGTGACCACGACGGGCGCTGGCACAAGCGCGTGAACGTGCTTGGCCAGCCAGCGCTCATCTCGGTTCCGGGCCTCTACGAGGCCCCAGCCAAACCGGAGGAGTACTACAAGGAACAGCAGCGCCACGCCCTGCTGTCGGGTGACACCCCGCCGCGAGAGGTCCTCGAGAATCAGGTCGACGGCGAGTTCCTGATCGAGGATGATCCGCGGAGTACGGATGCCTTGCGGGGCTACGCCCTGCAGGCGTACCACTATCTCAAACACGGCGAGGCGTTTTGTGACGACGAACACTGCCAGTTGTTCAACGCCCACTATCACGAGGAGCTACTCGAGGCACAGCTACGCGAACCGCTGTTCTGTGCGGACCACGAGCAACTGTACGGGTGAGTGATTCGCCGGTAAGACCTCAACCCTCCAACCACAGCGTACTTTTGTCTCGCTCGCGTGAGAAACGAACAATGAGTGAGAAGTTTACAGTCGAGATGCCCGTTCGCTTTCGTGATCTCGATCCGCTGAATCACGTCAATAACGCAGTCTACGTGAGCTACCTCGAGTCGGCCCGTGTTGCCTACGTCGAGGAGGTGTTCGAATCGAGTCTCTCGGATGTTTCGTTCGTCGTCGCCAATCTCGAGATTTCCTACGAGCGCCCGATTACGATGGATGACGACCCCGTTATCGTGCTCTGGACGACTGATCTGGGGACGAGCAGTTGTACGATGGCCTACGAAATCCGCGTCGACGGCGACGTGGTGTCGACAGCCGAGACGGTCATGGTCTGTACCGACCTCGAGACGGGGACGCCAACGCCGATTCCGGACTCGGTTCGCGAGCGGGTACAGGCGTACGACGACCTCGAGTAGCCTCCTTATCGAGACGCAATTTGGCCGCCCGTCAGGCGAACAACGCCGAAGACGTGGCTTTCGTCGGCAATCGCGGCGGCGCGTTCGCGAAGCCGTCTGTGGGCCGCGTCGATTTTGCGGTCGAGTCGCAGGTGTGGCTCGTCCTCGTAGCGCAGTTTCATCGTCGGCGGCGTCGAGAGCACGACAATCGCCCGGAAGACAGCGTTGACCGGCGGCGCGTACCACTCCTCACTGCGGGCAGCGTTCGCGAGGACGACGTGGCCATCCGGACCGACGAGGTCACACCAGTCATCGACCGCGCCTGCAGGGTCCTCGAGCATGCCGACGACGAACGTCGCGAGCACGGCGTCCACGCCGGCGCTTGTGTCTGTATCGCCCACTTCCTCGAGCACGCCCAACGGCGGAGAAGTTGCATCGCCACGGACAACGTGAACGTTGTCGTACTCGCTCGTCAGGTCGCGGGCGCGCTCGAGAACGGGGCGCGTGAAATCGACGCCGATGACCGTTCCGTCGGGACCGACGCGTTCCCGCAAGTAGGGGAGGTTTGCGCCCGTCCCACAGCCCATCTCGACGACGGTATCGCCTGGCTCGAGGCGACAGGCGGCGGCCGCTCGGCCGCGGAGGCGCGGAATACCGGGCGTTCGACGTGCGATCAAGTCATAGAGGCGTGCCCAGCGCCCGTAGAACTCTTGGGCAGATTCCGAACTCGTACTCGCGCTCATACTGCTGTTTGACCCTGCGTTAACATAATCGGATGGCCACCGCTTCACACAGCGATGAGACGAGGTCAGATGAGCGCTCGAGCAACGTCTGCGACCGACTCCGCGTCCGCCCCAAGCACGTAGATCAGTGGCTCAATTCCCATCCCGCCAGTCTGGTACAGTACCGTTGCCTCGGGGTTGTCGTCGATAGCTGCACCGACGCTCGAGGCGATGTCGTCCGATTCATCGAACTCAGCGGTGACGTGACTCTGCTCCTCGAGTGCGGCGAGCGTTGACTCGTCGTAGGCGATGTTAAGTGCGGCTGAGACGTCTGCGCCGTGGCGACGCGCTGCGAGAAGTACCGTCGCAACATGTTCAGAGACGCCGAACTCAGGGTCCGCTGGCACTGTGGCCTTCCCTTTGACATCGAAAATCCGGCCGGGGACGCCGGCCACGTCCTCAACGTCTGTGGCGTCCGGTGTGCAGGCGACCAGATTCGAGCCGACGGCGGGGATCAACGACGTGAAGCCACTGGTGTTCTCGAGCAGGCGGAGACCGCCCCGAAGCGAGGAGAGGACGCGCTCGCTGGTCCGAAGCGCGCTTTCGGGATCGTGGACCCGAAAGCTCGCGCCGTAGTCGGCGAGTTCGGGGACGGCTTCCTCATGGAGGGCTGCAAGCAGGTCGCTTCCGGCCTCGAGATCGCGGATGAGGACCTCGATTTCGATGAGTGCCTGGACGGGCGTGACGTCGCCGGCAGCGAGTCCGTCGGCGAGTTCTTCGACGACAGAGACAACGCGGTCGTCGCGCTCGATTCGGTCGTTCGTTGCCACATCGCCGTGGGCGTACTTCGAGACGGCGCTTTGGCTGATGCCGAGTACCTCGGCGACGTCGCTCTGTGTGAGTCCTTGCTTGCGGAGTTCGCCGGCCAGCATCGACCGAACCGTCGGCAGGAACTCGTCGACAACAATCTCTTCGACGAATTGCATTTGTCGACGCTACGCACGCCGCCGGCATAACTCATTGGACCTGTCGCCAGTCGCTGTCTATGCCCGACTCGTGCTCGCTCGAGTGTCTGCAGGTGGACACGCTTATTTCCGGCCCGCGACAACACTCGAGCAATGTCCGCCAAAACTGGCGTGTTCGCGCTCATCGCGGGGTTGGGAACATTCTTCGGCGTCGGGATGACTGTTGCCGGCCTGACCGAACACTGGGTCAACTATTCGCTGTTGCTCGGCCTGTTTGCAGGCACGGCTGCCAGTCTCGCCGTGACTGCGAGTGTCTCGGTCGCACTCGCTGATGATGTACCAGCACAGAAACGCCGAATTGCGGGCATCATTGCCGGCTTCGGCGGCGGACTCGTCGTTGGACTCCTCGGAGCCGCCTGGCTCGAGGGAATCGGTCCGGTTGCCTCGATGGGAATCGGCTTCGTAACTGGCTGTCTCGTCGCTGTGGGCGTCGGCATGGTCGGCCCGTTCAGCAGTGACACACCGCAGGAATCGACCGATGACGACCGCGACGCTCGAGACTAAACTGTCGCGTTACTCGTCCGTCCGCTCGAGTTGGTCGCCGCCGAACTCGTCGTCGCTCTGGATACGCGAGGCCTGCGGGCCATCTTGATCCTGATACTTCGAGCCGCGGTCACTGCCGTAGGGACGTTCGGCTTCGGTTTTGAGTTCCGTAAACGTCAACTGCGAGATACGCATGCCCGGCGTGAGCGCGACGGGTGCGCTGCCGAGATTCGACAACTCGAGCGTGATCTGGCCACGGTAGCCGGGATCACAGAGGCCAGCTGTTGCGTGGACGACGACGGCAAGACGGCCAAGCGAGGAGCGGCCCTCGACGTGGGCGATCAGATCCGCCGGGATCTCGACGCGCTCGTAGGTGGTTCCGAGGACGAAATCGCCGGGGTGAAGGATGAAATCATCATCGTCCTCAACGACGGTTTCGGTGACGTACTCGTCGACTTCGTTCTCGGAGTTCGGGTGAATACAGGGGATGTTCGTCCGCTGGAACTCGAGGAACTCCCGTCCCAGTCGCAGGTCGACACTCGCTGGCTGAATCTGCAGTTCTGGGTCGTCGAGTGGCTCGACGACGAGGGAGCCGTCCTCGAGGCGCTCGAGAATGTCCGCATCGGAGAGGATCATATGTCTGCTCTCGAGTGGCCCATTCTAAAAAGAATCCGAATCGATTTGAGCTATACGAGCCACGGCCAGAAAAACCACACCGCACAGAGACAGACGCCGAGCGCCGCAGCGGGTGTCGCGACGGCTCGCTCGAGGCCGAAGGCGTGGCGAAAGCCATCGCGCCAGCAGTAGCCGATCCAGATGCAGGCGATGGCACCAGCGGTGATGACGACTGCGATGTTCGTTGCGGGCGTTGCCTCCGTCCCACCGACTGGACCAAACTCAAGGACAAGAAATCCACTGCGGGCGACGAGTGCGGGAACGAGCCCCCACGCGGCGAGGACGAGTGCATCCATCGGCTCGCCGTCGCCGCCGGTCGCTTGCCCGAGGACATAGACGATGAGTGTAAAGATGAGTAGCGTGAGCACTGTCGACTGGAGGGTCTGATACAGGAGCCAGCCGTACTCGTTGGCCCAGTCGGACGCAAACGTGTACCGCATGACCATGCTGATGGCGATACTCGCCAACCAGTACACGATAATCGGACCGACCGCTTTCCACGGGGAAAATGCGTCCGAGCGGGCGAAGTAGTCGTTGGGAAAGACAAGCGGCGTTCGGACCATACAGCAACATGACACGAGGTTCCGATAAGTGTTGTGTGAGTGACTTCATGACGAGAAACGCGTCG